>VBHO01000181.1:12416-19163 GCA_005882045.1 Chloroflexota bacterium
AATTACGCCTACGCGATTCGCGTTGCGCGCTGGCGCAAGGATCCCTAGGTCCGATTGACCATCCCCGAGGGCGGACCATCGGTTGAGGGACAGGTGCATTTCATCGATCCCACCGAGGTCGACCAGACGGTCCAGGACCTGGTCGTGGAGCGGTGGGGGATGTGGGGCGCGACCACGCCCGAAGGTCTGCGACGGATGCTTCGAGATCGCTCGCACGTTCTCGTTCGAGTCGAGGTAGCGTAGATCAATGCTCGGCTTGATCGGCGTTCCCTCCAGCGCCGGCGCGCACGGGCCTGGTCAGGAGAAGGCGCCGGCCGCGCTGCGCCAGGCCGGGTTGCTCGGCGCCCTGCGCGAAACCGGTCTGGAGGTCGAGGACCTCGGCGATCTCCCGGTCACTCGCTTCCAGCCCGACATGGCCAATCGCAAACGGCAGAGCCGGTCACCCGTGATCACGGTTGCGCGCCAGGTTGCGGATCGGGTGGCGGCGGCCGTGGAGCGTGACCTCGTTCCGCTGGTGATCGGGGGGGATTGCACGATTACGCTCGGCGTCGTCGCCGGATTGCTGCGCAACCAGCCTGACCTGGGCTTGATCTACTTCGACGGTGATGCCGATATGACCACACCCGAGACGACACACTCGGGGATCTTCGACTCGATGGGTGTCTCGCACCTGATCGGCGAGGGCGATCCCGAGGTGGCGCATCTCGGTCTTCGATTTCCCCTGCTCCCGCCGGACCGGATCACCCTGTTCGGCTTCCATCCGTACGAGATCGAGCCCAGGGAGCAACGCCTACTCGAGGCGTCCGCGATCACGCAGTATCCCGTCACCTCGATGGGTGATCGGCCGGTTGAGCTGGCGGCCGAGGCGCTGGCGCGTCTCGAGGCACGCGCGCGGGCGATTGCCGTGCACTTCGACGTCGATGTGATGGATTCCGCCGAGATCCCGCTGGCCGACTGGCCCCACTACGATGCGCTGTCCTTCGGCGAGGCGATGCGCTGCCTGCGTGTTTTCGTCGAATCACCGAAGCTGGCCGCGCTGGTCGTGACGGAGATCAACCCGGACCACGATCCGGACGGCCTACTGGTGCGGCAGTTTATCGATGCGTTCGCCGACGCGCTGCGTCCGGTCGCGGCCAACGCGGCGCGCCGCTAGCAGCCCGAGGCCCAGCACCAGCAGCCCGGCTCCCAGCGGGAGCCTTGGTCGATACTGGGCCGCTCCTCCACCGCCGGGCGCGAGGGCGCGAACTGGAGGACTGGTGGCCGCGGCCGCCGACACGATCACCGACCCCGTCATGCTCGGATGAATCGCGCAGTGATACGTAAAGGTTCCGGCGGTCGGGAAGGAGATGGCACTGCTGGTTGCGCCCGGCGCGATGTTGCCGGTGCCCCAGGCCGCGGTGTCGGAGGTCGCGGTGTGGGTTAGGGCGGTGCCGTTGGTCCATGTGACCGTCGAGTTCACCGTGATCTGGATGGGTTTCGGGCTAAAACACCAGGATGGGGTTCCGGCGCAGTTGACGATCTGAGCCGATGTGTTGGCGGCGCTCGCGGCGAGCGGCACGAGAACCAACCCCAGGACGACGGTGGCAAAAGCAAGAAAGAATCGTTTCATCGATCTAGGTTTACGCATCCGCGTTACGCGCCATTCAGCTTTTCGAGGACCGCGGCATGGAGCAGGCCGTTGGTGGCTACGGCATTACCACCTTCGTAGGTCCGCCGTCCCGCAAAGTCGGTGAGGCGTCCACCAGCTTCCTCCACGACGATGAGTGGCGCAGCCAAATCCCACGAATAGAGCTCGGGTTCGAACATCACCTCGCCCGCGCCTTCGGCGACCAATGCGTAGCCCCAGAAATCGCCGAAGCCGCGATCGCGCCACGCCGCGCCCGTCACGGCGTCGAAGCCACGTTCCTTGCCGACCGCGACGAAGGCCGAGCGCGAGGCATAGAAAACCTGGGCATCCTGAAGTTCCGAGACCATCGACACCTGGAGCCGTCGCTTGCCCGACCAGGCGCCGCCGCCGCGCACCGCGTGCCAGCGCTCGTGCATCGCCGGCGCCGAGATCACCCCCAGATCCATCACGCCGGCGCGCTCGAGCGCGATCAGGGTGGCGAACACGGGGGCGCCTCGCATGTAGTTGTGGGTGCCGTCGATGGGGTCGATGATCCATCGGGTTTCCTGATTCGAGGTGCGATCGCCGAATTCCTCAGCCAGCACACCGTGCGTGGGGTATCGCTTGGCGATGCGTTCCCTCAGCTCGAGCTCGACGGCGGTGTCCGCCTGGGTCACGAAGGTGTGGTCGGGTTTCCGGTCCACCCGCGGCGCCTTGCGGAAGTACCGCATCGAGATGCGGTCTGCGGCATCGGCCAGTTCGAGGGCGAAGGTCGCGAGCTCGTTGCGCTCGCTCATGATCGGATCCGTTCGCCCGTCGGATCGTAGAGCGGCTCACTTGCGACCGTGGCCGGCACCCAGCGGCCGAACACCTGGACGTCGACCCGGCTTCCGGGGGTGCACGCCGGCGGCAGGTAGGCATAGGCGATGCTCCGGTCGATGCTGTAGCCGTAGCCGCCGCTGGTGACGCGGCCGGCGATCTGGCTGTTGACCCGGACGGGTTCGCCCCCGAGCCCGATCGCCTCACCGTCGTCGAGCAGCAGCGGCCGCAGACGCCGCGTGATCCCCCGTGCCTTCGCGTCGATCAATGCCTCCTTCCCGATGAAATCGACCCCCTTATTGAGCCGAACCGCGAACCCGAGGCCGGCCTCGTAGGGATTGTCCTCCGGCGTGATGTCGCTGCTCCAGACGCGATAGCCCTTTTCCAGGCGCATCGTGTCGATCGCCCGGTAGCCGCCCGCCACCAAACCAAGCGGTGCGCCGGCCGACCAGAGCCTGTCCCAGAGCGCGACGCCGTCCCTCGTCGCGCAGTAGAGTTCCCAGCCGAGCTCTCCCACGTAGGTGACCCGCAGCGCGAGGCACGCCACGGGCCCGACGGCGATCCGCCGGGCGGTGAGATAAGGGAACGCGTCGTTCGACAGGTCGGCGTCGGTCAGCGGCTGCACGATGTCGCGGACGCGCGGCCCCCAGATGCCGAGGCAGGCGTGCTCAGCGGTCACGTCGTCGATGACAACCGATCCGTCATCCGGCTGATGCTTGCGCATCCAGCCAAGGTCATGATTGCCGAAGGCGGTCCCGGTGACGATGAAGAACCGCGCTTCGTCGAGGCGGGTCACCGTGAAGTCGCACTCGATCCCGCCACGGCGGTTGAGCATCTGGGTGTAGGTGACGCTTCCGACCGGACGGTCCATCTCGTTGTCGCACAGATGTTGGAGAAAGCGCAGCGCCCCCGGGCCGCTGATCTCGATCTTGCTGAATGAGGTTTCATCGAAGAGTCCGGCCCGTTCTCGGGTGGCGCGGTGCTCGGCGGCGATCGCCGGCGACCAGTGGTGGCCGGCCCATCCGGCCGGGCGGGTTAGCCCAGCTGCCGCGGCGACGTTCAGCTCGAACCAGTTGGGGCGTTCCCAGCCCGATTTTTCACCGAAGCTGGCGCCGAGCTCGCGCAGGCGTTGATAAGTGGGGGAGACGCGCAGTGGGCGCCCGGCCTGGCGTTCTTCGTTGGGATAGTGGATGTCGTAGTAAGTGGAGTAAACCTCGACGGTGCGAACCAGCGTGTAGTCACGGTTGCGATAGGGCGCGCCGAAACGCCGCAGGTCCATCTTCCAGAGGTCGAGGTTGGGCTCGCCGTCGATGATCCACTCGGCCATCGCCTGGCCCATCCCGCCGGCGCCCGCAATCCCATGCGCGCAAAAGCCGGCTGCGACGTAGAAGCCACGGACGGTCGACTCGCCGAGGACGAATTCGTTATCCGGTGTGAAGGCCTCCGGCCCATTGATCAGCTTGACGACGTCGCCCCGCTCGAGCGCCGGCACGCGTGTGATCGCGTTCGCCGAGAGCGGCTCAAAGCGCGGCCAGTCCTCCGGCAGCAGGCGATTGTTGAAGTCGCGCGCGATGCCATCGAGGCCGAAGGGGCAGGGGTCTCGCTCGTAGCCGCCCATCACCAGTCCCCCGGCATCGCGACGAAAGTAAACGAGTCGGTCCGGGTCGCGCATCGTCGGCAGGTCATCGGGAATCGGCTCAGCGATGCGGGCCAACAGGTACTGGTGCGCCATCGGGATGATGGGGACGGTGATCCCGGCCATGACCGCGATCTCGGTTGCATACATCCCGCCGGCGTTGACTATCACCTCGGCTTCGATGCCACCCTGATCGGTCTCGACGCCGCGGACGCGGCCGCGATCGATTTTGATCGCGGTGACCCGCGTGCCCTCCAAGATCCGCGCGCCGCCGCGCCGCGCGCCTTCGGCCAGTGCCAGTGCCAACCCGCTCGGGTCGAGGTAGCCGTCGGTCGGAATGAAAGCGGCCCCGACCACGCCGTCTCTCGTCATCAGCGGAAACCGCCGCAGCGCCTCCTCCGGAGTGACGAGCTCGAGGGGCCCGTTCGCGGGAGGAGGCGAGCCGGAGACTTCCGACCTCGCGCCAGCCGATGTCGACACCGGTCTCCTGGGTGAGCCGCCGGTAGAGCGCGACGCTGTCCATCATCAGTCGCGTGAGCGGCAGGCTGGAGCGAAGCTGACCGACGAGGCCCGCCGAATGGAAGGTCGACCCGCTGGTGAGCTGGGCTCGCTCCAGCAACACGACGTCGCGCCAACCGCGCTGGACGAGGTGATAGGCGATGCTGGAGCCGCCGACGCCACCGCCGACGATGACGACGCGCGCGCGTTCGGGCAGCGTCACCCGGCGGCCTGTTGCAGCCAATCGTCGTAACGCGGATCGCCGGCAGCCGTCAGCAAACGGTCGAAGTGTTTGGCCGCATAGCCTGCGAAATCGAAGTCGAGCTCGGAAATGGCCTGCTGGAGCACACCCCACATCGCCTCGCGATAATCCGACATGAGGCGCATCAGCCGGAGCCGGGCATACTGGCCGCCCGTGAGACGGCCGAAATACGCCGATAGCAGCCGGCCCTCATCGTCCTCGGAGAGTTGATGGTTGACGGCAAAATTTCCGAAGTCGAAGAAGCGATCACCCATCCCGGCGTATTCCCAGTCGACGATCCGGATGGACGCTCCGTCGTCGATAAAGTTCGCGTTCAGCAGATCGTTGTGACAGAGCACGGCCGGCTCGGGCCGAAGCGCCCGCTCGATGTCGAGGGCGATCGGCCGGGCGCGCTCGTGGGCCGCCGGCAACTGGCCGCCGTGCCGGGTGGCGATCAGCGCGTACGCCTCCACCACGCGGAACGGTGAGAACCCGGCCGCGATATTGCCGGCCTGGTGAATCCGACGCAGCGATTGCGCGATCCGCTCCAGCATCGCGGGCTGGTGGACCGCTTCATCGCTGACCGGCCGACCCTCGATGAAGCGGGTTACGAGCACACCCTCCGGTTCGATGAAGGCGATCACCTCGGGGCCGACGCCGCAGGTGGCCGCCAGCCGGCTGGCCTGGTGCTCGAGTCCGCGATCGATGCCCAGCAGGCTTCCTGTCTCCGCCGGGATGCGCACCACGAAGACATCGCCATCGACCTCGACGCGGTAATTCCGGTTCGTGATACCACCGCTCAGCGGCTCAACCGTTCGCGGCCGTCCCGCCCAACCCGGCACCCGATCCATAACCCTCGCACTGAGCAGCTCCACGCCCATGCGCATAGCGTATCCGCTGCTAGGCTGGCTACCATCGCTGCTCAGTCGCAAGCCCAGCGTTATCGGCAGATCAGCCGGGTCCTCGCCCGGCATGGTCTCGGCTTTTTCATCAGCGTGGCGGGGCTCGAGCGCTTCGTCCCTTTCCAACGGATCTTCAACCGCGGCTATGAGCAACCGCTCTCGCGCCCGGAGCACGTCCGCCGTGCGCTCGAAGAACTGGGCCCGACGTTCATCAAGCTGGGCCAGATCGTGTCGACCCGCGCCGACCTGCTCCCCGCCGCCTACCAGGTGGAGCTGGCCAAGCTCCAGGATGCCGCCCCACCGCTGAAGACCGGCGTCGTGACCTCGGTCATCGAGTCGGAGTTCGGTCGGCCGGTCAGTGTCGTGTTCGGCAGTTTCGATCCGGTTCCCCTGGCGGCGGCATCGATCGGCCAGGTTCACGCCGCCACCTTGCGCGACGGCACGCCGGTGGTCGTGAAGGTCCAGCGGCCAGGCGTGGTCGATCAGATCGAGCAGGACCTGCAGATCCTCCGCAACCTGGCGGCGAATGCCAGCCGCCGCTGGCCGGTGGCCGAGGAATACGACGTGATCGGCCTGGTGCACGAGTTTGCGCACACGCTCAGGGCCGAGACGGATTACATCCAGGAGGGGCGCAACGCGGAGCGCTTCAGCGCCAACTTTGCCGGCGATGAGTCGATCTACTTCCCCCGCGTCTTCTGGGAAGAGACGACCAACCGCGTCCTGACGCTGGAGCGCGTCGTTGGCATCAAGGTCGACGACCTCGCCGCGCTCGAAGCTGCCGGCCTCGATCGGAGTCGGGTGGCCGCGAATGGCGCCCGGATGGTGCTCAAGATGGTGTTTCGGGACCGGTTCTTCCACGCCGACCCTCACCCCGGCAACTTCTTCATCCAACCCGGGGAGCGGATCGGCGTCGTCGACTTTGGCATGGTCGGTACCGTGGGTCCGCGCGTCCAGGAGCAGCTGGTGTGGACCTTGCTTGCGTTCACGAGCGAGGATGCGGACCGCCAGGTCGATGCGCTGTACGAGCTGGGGGTCGCGGGCCGCC
>VBHO01000182.1 GCA_005882045.1 Chloroflexota bacterium
CCGCGAAAGAACATCGCCGCCTTCATCGTCGAGCCAGTGCTGGGCGAGGGCGGCTACGTCGTGCCTCCCGCCGGCTTCATGCCGCGGCTGCGAGCGCTCTGCGATCAGCACGACATCCTGCTGATCGCCGACGAGGTGCAGTCCGGATACGGGCGGACCGGAAAGATGTTCGCCTGCGAACACACCGGGGTGGTGCCCGACATCATGACGCTAGCCAAGTCGATCGCCTCCGGCTTGCCGCTCAGTGCCGTGGTGGCGACGTCCAAGCTGATGGACAAGTGGGAGCCGGCCGCGCACGGCTCGACCTTCGGCGGCAACCCGGTGTCCTGTGCCGCCGGCATCGCCACCCTCGACGTCTTCGAGCGCGAGGGCATCCTCGCCAACGCAGCGGCGCGAGGAGCGGAGCTGATGGGGCGCCTGCGCGACCTGCAGCGGCGCCTCCCCGCAATTGGCGAGGTGCGCGGCCTCGGCCTGATGGTGGGCGTCGAGCTCGTCAACAAGGACGGCTCGGCGAACAAGGACCTGCAGAAGAAGGTTCGCAAGGTTTGCCTCGATTCCGGAATGGTGGTACTCAGCTGCGGGCCGCACGACAACGTACTGCGGCTGGTGCCGCCGCTCAATCTGTCGCAAGCGGAGCTCGATGAAGGATGGGAGATTTTGAACGCGGCGTTTCAGGAGGTGGCGGCATGAGCCAGACGATGACGAGCGAGCGCGGCCAAAAAACTGAGGCCAAGACGTACAAGAACTACATCGGCGGTCATTGGGTGGAGTCGAAGAGCGGCAAGACCTTCACCTCGACGAACCCCGCGCACAAGGACCAGGTCCTGGGCGTGATGCAAGCGTCGAACGCGGACGATGTGAATGCCGCCATCGAAGCGGCCCAAAAAGCCTCGACCGGCTGGCGGCACACGCCGGCGCCGGCGCGCGGCGAGATCATCCTCAAGGCCGCCCTGCTCCTCGAGGCGCGCAAGGCCGAGCTAGCGAGGCTGATGACCCAGGAGATGGGCAAGATCCTCAAAGAGGCGGGTGGTGACGTCCAGGAAGCGATCGACATGGGCAAGTATGCGGCCGGCCTCGGCCGGCATCCGCATGGCGAGACCGTGCCCTCCGAGCTGAAGAACAAGTGGGCGATGACGGTGCGCGTGCCGCTCGGGGTGGTCGCCTGTATCACGCCCTGGAACTTTCCGATGGCGATTCCCTCGTGGAAGATCTTTCCGGCGCTGATGGCGGGCAACGCGGTGGTGTTCAAGCCTGCCTCCGACACACCGATCGTGGCCACCAAGCTGGTGGAGATCCTCGAAGAGGCGGGCTTGCCAGGCGGCGTGCTCAACCTCGTCACCGGCAGCGGCAAGGACGTAGGCGACGTCCTGGTCAAGGATCCCCGGATCCAGGGCATCTCGTTCACCGGGTCGACCGACGCCGGCCGGCACATCGCCGAGATCGCCGGCCGCAACTTGAAGCGGCTCGGTCTCGAGCTCGGTGGAAAGAACGCGATCGTCGTCCTCGATGACGCCGACCTGCCGCTGGCCGTTGACGGCGCGCTCTGGGCCGCCTTCGGGACCTCGGGCCAGCGCTGCACGGCCGCCTCGCGTCTGATCGTCGACCGCAAGGTCGCGGTCGATTTCGTCGACCTGCTCCAGGAGCGGGCCGCCAAGATGAAGGTCGGGGACGGCCTGCAGGCGGACACCGACATGGGGCCGGTGATCAACGAGGCCGCGCTCAAGAAGGTGCACGAGTACACCGAGATCGGTAAGAAGGAACATGCCCGTCTGGTGCACGGCGGCGACTTCGCGGGGAGCGAGGGCTGGTTCTACCGGCCGACGATTTTCGCCGACGGTAAGAAGGACATGCGGATGGCCCAGGAGGAGATCTTCGGTCCCTCGACGCTGGTGCTGCCGGTGAACAACCTCGAGGAAGCGCTCGAGGTCGCCAACTCGACGCAGTACGGGCTCTCCATGTCGATCTACACCAACGACCTGCGCAAGGCCTTTCACGCCATGGATGAGATGCAGTCGGGGATCGTGTACGTCAACGCGCCTACCATCGGCGCTGAGATCCAGCTGCCCTTCGGCGGCGTGAAGAACACCGGTAACGGGCATCGCGAGGCCGGCACCGTGGCCCTCGACGAGTTCACCGAGTGGAAAACGATTTACGTCGACTACAGTGGCCGGCTGCAGCGCGCCCAGATCGATACGGGGGAATAGCAACCGCGGTCATTACGCCGAACGTCCAGTTCATCGACGTCGGGCAGCGGAGGGTCCGGTACCTCGACCAGGGATCGGGCCACCCGCTGCTGTTGTGTCATGGCTTCATCGGCTCGCTCGAAAACTTTCATACCTGGGGGCCGGCGTTCGGCGAGCATCGCCGAGTGTTGATTCCCGATCTCCCCGGATGCGGCGAGACATCGGCCGGCGATCCGCCCTTCACGGTGGCGTCGCACGCCGAGTTCCTTGCGGCGTTCGCGCAGCGGCTGGGACTCAAGGAGCACGATGTCGGCGGCATCTGCCTGGGTGCGACCGTCGCCCTTGAATACGCCTCGCGGGTCCAGGATCGGATCTCGCGGCTCGTTCTACACACCCCGATCTATTCGCCAAAGACGTTACGGACGGCATTCAAGCGGCAGGTGGCGGCCTTCACCGCCGGCCCGGTCTTCTGGTGCGTCGACCGCCTGCGGCGGAATCGAACCGTGTCAGATCTCTATAAGCGATTTCTGGTCGAAGGTCCGGGCGTCGATCCCTACGATGCGCAGGTGAACTTCGACAACCAGCAGCGTGCCGATGGGCGCGCCGCCCGGCAGTGGTTGCGCGACGGCATCACCCGCGACTATCGCGACTTCCTCAAAGGCTGGCGCAAGCCGGCCCTGGTCGTGGTGGCGGCCGATGACCGGACGGTCGACGTGAACGCCATCCGCAATCTGCGCGATTTGATGCCGCAAGCCGAGATCCGGGTGATCGAATTGGCCGGGCACGGATGGACCCCAACCCTGATTGCGGCACAGGTCGAGGCCATTTCCGCGTTTCTCAAGGCGTGAGCGACCAGGAGTTCAACACCGCCGGGCTGAAGCCCTGGGGCGGGCTGCAACCACCGGCTGCCGGCGCGGCACCAGACGTCCGCATCCTCGGGGTGCCGATGGATCGGGGGTCCTTCTATCGCCCGGGTGCCGCAAAAGCGCCGGCGGCGTTGCGAAAGCTCTCCGCCATCTTCGCGCCCGTCAGCGAGCACGCCGAGCTGTTCGATACGGTCACCGTTCAGGACGACGGCGATCTAACGCTGATCGACGGTGACATGGGCGTCAATGTCGATGCCGTCGCTAAGGCAATCGAGAAGACGCCGGCGGGCACGCTGCCGATCGTCCTCGGCGGCGACCACACGACGGCGAGCCCGACGCTGATCGCGCAGCAACGCCGCCTCAACGGCCGGCTGAGCATCCTCTATATCGACGCGCACCCGGATCTGAATGATTCCTCTCGCCATTCGCGGTGGTCGAACGGCTGCGCCTTGCGCCGAGGCCTCGAGATGGGGCAGATCGATCCCAGGAAGGTCACGCTGCTGGGTTGCCGCGACTACGACTGGGAAGAGGTGGAGTTCATCCGAAAGATGGGGATCACGCTGGTCACGGCCGCCACCGCGCACCGCTGGACCGGGAGTCAGCTCGCCGACGAGATCGGCTCCCGGATTGGCGGCGATGCCCTCCACATCTCGCTGGACATCGACTCGCTCGATCCATCGATCGCCCCTGGGACCGGCGTCCCCTCGGCCGGAGGGCTGACCTCGCGCGAGCTGCTCGACTTCCTTCGCCAGCTCCGCGGCGTGCGGCTCGCCGGGCTCGACGTCGATGAAGTCGCGCCGCCGCTCGACCTTGGCCACGTCACCAGCCTGGCCGCGCTCAAATTCATCTTCGAGTACATCGGGATGGTGAAGCTCGGAACAACGTCCTGATGTAGCCATCGTCGGCGCCGGCGTGATGGGCTGCAGCCTGGCCTATTACCTGGCCCGCGCCGGACGCCGGGTGGTCGTCATCGATCGAGGCCGGATCGGTCAGGGCGCGACCGCGGCCTGCGCCGGCGGCGTTCGGGCGCAGTTCTCCACCGAGGTCAACATCCGCATCGGGATGGAGGCGAAGCGCGTGCTCGCAAATTTCGTCGAGGAGACCGGCCAGACGGCGGACTTTCGCCAGGTCGGCTACCTCTTCTTATTGACGACCGATGATGAGCGGCGGCGCTTCGCCGATAACGTTCGACTCCAGCGCCGGCTCGGCATGGAGGACGTCGTCGAACTCACGCCCGCCGATGCGCGCGACATGGTGCCGGGACTTCGCACCGATGATCTTTGCGGCGCGACTTTCTGCCCGAGCGACGGGCTCGCCGGCCCGAACGAGGTGACCTACGGCTACGCCAATGCTGCGCGACGCCTCGGCGCCGTCATCCGCGAAAACACGCCGCTCGACGGATTTATCACGGCGGGTGGAACCGTGCGCGGTATCAGGACGGGTGCGAGCGAGATCGCCTGCGCCGACACTGTGATCTGTGCCGGCCCCTGGTCGGCGCCGGTGGGCACGATGCTCGACCTGGCGGTCCCCATCGAGCCCTCCCCTCGCCAGGTCTTTGTGACGGAGCCCTTCGACGGGATCGGCCGTAGGAGTCCGATGACGATCGACTTTCACACCTCCTTCTATTTCCACCCGGAGGGAGAGGGCGTGCTGTTCGGCATGAGCGATCCCGCCACGCCGCCGGGCGACGACACCAGCGTCGATTGGCCATTTCTCGACCGCATCACCGCGGTCGCCGAGCGACGCTGGCCACCGCTGCTCGACGCGCGCGTCAAGTCCGCCTGGGCCGGGCTTTACGAGAACACGCCGGATTTCCAGCCCCTGGTCGGTCCGCTGGAGCCGGGACTGTGGATCGCGGCCGGGTTTTCCGGCCACGGATTCATGATGGCGCCGGTGATCGGCCGCTGGCTGGCGGCCTGGATGAGTGACGGGGCGCCGACTGCCGAGCTGCGGGCCTTTGCCCCGGATCGCTTCGCCGCCGGCGGCCTGCAGCCCGAGCGGAACGTGATCTAATGGGCCTCGCCTTGCGCCGCGCGGTCCTTCTCCTCGTCCTTGGCGGCGCCTTGAGTGCCTGCGACGTCCCGGCAGTCGCCGTCTCCGAGCCGGCAGCGGCCGTGGTCGACGGTCACGAGATTTCGATGAAGACCTACCAGGCACGCCTCGGGGTCAGCCGTCAACGCGACCCCTTCGCGGGCATTCCGGAGGCGATCCCGAGTCCCGCGCCCACGCAGCGGCTCGAAGACTTCACGATCGAGCAGCTGGTGCGCGAGGAGATCGTGCGTCAGGAAGCCGCGCAGCGTGGCATCTCTGTCAGTGACCGTGCCGTGCAGTCCCGCATCGATGCGCTGCGGGCTCATGCCGGTGCCGCCGCCTTCAGCGCGGCGCTGAGCCGCAACGGGTTCACCACCGACAGCTTCCGCGCGTACGAGCGCGTCTTGTTAACCGAAGTCGCGCTGGTGCAGGCGATGGCCAGGGACCGCGCCGGGTCGGCGGCCCAGGAGCTGAAGTCCGGTCACCCGTTCGCCGCCGTCGCGGCACGCTGGAGCGATGATACGGGGACCTTCTCTCGGGGCGGCGATGCCGGCTGGTTGCGGCCGGCCGAGATCCCGGAACCCGCACTCGCGGCGGCGGTGCAGTCACTCGCGGCCGGGAGTGTGACCGGCATCATCGAGACGAATCGCGGCGAGGTGATCGCCACCGTGCTCGAGCGGCGCGCCGATCAGCTCCATCTCGCGGTCATCCTTGTCCTGGCGCCCGTCGTCGACCTCTTCGGCCCGATGGGCACGCCCACGTGGTTCACGAAGTCGATCGATGATCGCGAGGCGGCGCTTCGCCGCGCCGGAAAGATCGATGTCAGGGTCGCCCGCCATGCCGGGGGCTGAGGGCGAACGCTGGCGCGTTTTTCTGGCGATCGAGATTCCGGACGCCGTTCGCCAAGCGCTGAGCGAACCGCTCGAGGCACTTCAGCCGCTTCATGAGTCGATTCGGATCAATCCGACCGAGCAGATGCATCTGACGCTGCATTTCCTCGGTCACCTGCCTCGCCCGGTCGTCGAGGCGCTGCCATCGGACCTGGCCGGCGTCGTATCACGAGATCATCGCTTTGGCCTGATGGCGCAAGGCGTTGGTGCATTTCCGGCGATAACTCGACCGCGGGTGCTCTGGGCCGGCATTACGGGAGCCGATCTGCCCAGGTTGAAGGCGTTGCAGGCGGAGTTGGGCGGCGCGCTGCGTACCGCGGGCGTGACCGTCGACGGCGAGCGCTTCCACCCCCACCTCACCCTGGGCCGCGTCCGCCGGCCGCTCAGGGCGCCGGAGCGCGCCGTGCTCCGCGAATGGTCCACTCGATGGGACGCGGCGACCTTCGGCGAGGTTCCCGTCGATCGGGTGCGGCTGATGCGTAGCCAGCTGGGCGGCGGACCGCCACGCTACACGACGCTGACGACGTTCGATCTACAATAGGGCCTCTCCGCGATGCGCCCATAGCTCAGCCTGGATAGAGCACCGGGCTACGGACCCGGGTGCGGGGGTTCAAATCCTCCTGGGCGCATTTTCTTCACCACCAACGCGCCGCGCGGCGGAACCGCGCTTATGATTCGTCGCGATGCCGCGCGCGATTCGCACCGACATCGTCCAACCGGACGGCCGGCATGTCCATCTCTACGGCGATTTCGCCCCGGCACCCGCCGGCTACCAGGCACCGGCAATGCCCAATGGCGTCTACGAGCGGCGCTGGAATCCGCTGCGTCGCGAATGGGTGCTAGTCGCGGCCTCGCGCCAGGCGCGGACGTTCTTACCGGAGCGGGCGGACTGCCCGCTCTGCCCGTCGCGCCCCGGGCACTCGACCGAGATTCCCGCCGCCGCCTATGAGGCCGCCGTTTTCGAGAACCGCTTTCCGGCGATGGTGCCCTGGCCGCCAGCGGGCGGTAGCTGCGAAGTCGTCGTCTACACCGACGTGCACGATGGATCGTTCGCGACGCTCCCCACTGCGCGGCTCGAGCGACTGGCCGAGGTGTGGACCGATCGCTATCGGGACCTGAGCGCCCGGCGGGGCATCAGGTATGTCTACATCTTCGAGAACCGCGGCGAACAGGTCGGGGTCACGCTGCACCACCCCCACGGGCAGATTTACGCCTATCCATTCATGCCGCCGGTGCCGGCCGCCGAGCTGGCGCGGCGCGGCGGTGCATGCCTGCACTGCGAGCTGGTCGCCGACGAGCTGAAAGCACGGCATCGCGTTCTGATCAACGAGGGCGGCGTGGTCGCGTACGTCCCGGGGTACGCCCGATGGCCGTACGAGGTTCACCTGTCACCGCGCGCGCATCGAGCGGCGCTCCCCGATCTCTCGCCGCCGGCGCGCCTGGCGCTGCTCCACGCGATGCAGCGGATAACGCGCGCCTACGACCGCCTGTTCGAGGTGCCGATGCCCTACATGATGGCGATGCATCAGTCGCCGGCCGAGCTGAGCGAGCAGGCGCATTTGCACATCGAGTTCTATCCGATCATGCGGGAGCACGGAAAGCTGAAGTACCTGGCGGGTTCGGAATCGGGCGCCGGGGTCTTCATCAACGACACCCTGGCGGAGGAATCCGCCGAGCGGCTCCGTGCCTTGCTCGACGAGGCGCAGCCGTCGCCGGCGGCCGGCGGCCGGCCGTAGGGAAGGGGAGTCGCCGGCGTTATTTTCGTATGGATCTGCTGCGGGGGTTCCTGACCCTTTTTGCCCTGCTCAACGCCGCCTCCTGGGCGGCGCTGGCTGCCGCGTGGGCGCTCCGGCCGAACTGGTCCGAGCGGCTTCCGATGCAGCTGGGCACGCACGAGCGCTACCGGAAGGCAGCCCCGATCTGGGCCCGGCTGGCGGTCGCGCTGACCGGCTTCTGGACGCTAGCGGCGGGGCTCTATCTCACGGCCGGCCATAACACGGCGCCCCTGATCGTCATCGCCCTCTTCACGGTAGCGGCGGCCTGCTTGATCGTGGCAATCGGCGCGGCGGCGGCCGTCTATCGCGCGCTCAAGCCCGAACCATTACCGGTCACGCTGGAGGGCGGCCAGCAGGCGCTCTAAGCGACCGACCGCCTCGTTCAGGTCCCGGCTGATCGAAGCGAGTTCCGTCGCCGCGCCTGCGTGAAGGTCGCCCAACCGGGCCAGCTCCGAGAGCCGATAGCCGGCGCCCATCACGGTGTTCTTCAGCCGGCGGAGCTGCTCCTCGGTCGGCGGCAGCTCAGCCATGGGCGGGAGCTGCCACCTGAAGGCGAACAAGGGCGACGGCCAGCGCGCCAGCCAGGGCGGCGTTTTGTTCCAGCAGGGCGACATTGGCCTGGATCACCCGATCCCCGAGTCGGGCCTGCAGCCGGCTCAACTCCGCCGGGGTTCGATCCGGCCCTCGAACCGGCGCTGACTCGTCCGCGCCTAACTCGGCCATCGGGATTGCCAGGTCACCGGGGAGCGGCTGACTCACGACCGCGCCCGCGCCTTCCAGCTCCCAGTGAGCCCGCAGGATCGAGGCCAGCTCGTCGATGGTGTCGGCTCGCAACGGCAGTCGAAGGCCGGCCGACGTTGCCAGGAACCCGGCCAGCAGCGACGACCGCCAGCCGATAACTGGCACGCCGAGCGTCTCGAGGCGCTCGAGTGTGGCTCCCGCGTCGAGCGTCGACTTGGGGCCAGCGCAGATGACGCAGACCGCGCGCCGGCTCAACTCGACCAGGTCCGCAGACACGTCCTGACCATCGCGCCCCGGGTGGACGCCGCCGATGCCGCCGGTGCTGACCACCGCGATGCCTACCAGCGCGGCGGCCGCGATGGTGGCGGCCACCGTCGTGCCGCCAAAACCTGGATTTAAGACAGCGGCTCCGAGGTTCCAGGGTGAGACTTTGACAGCGTCGGCGCGCGCCCCGAGCGTCGCGCAATCATCGAGCGAGAGACCCACACGGAGCGCGCCGTCGAAAACCGCGACCACGGCGGGCGTCGCCCCAGCCTCGGCGCAGGCCACCCACTGCCGGCGCACGGCGTCTATGGCGGCGGTTTTTGGTAGACCGTGCGTGATCACCGCCGACTCCAGGGCAACGATTGGCTTCCCCGTCTCGATCGCATGCTCCAGGTCCGCCGAAAGCGTCAACGAGGCCACGTGCCGATCTTACGTCGGTATATTCATTGGGCCTGCGGGCGTAGCCGAATTGGTACAGGCGCACGGCTTAGGACCGTGTGGCGTAAGCCATAAGGGTTCGAGTCCCTTCGCCCGCAGTCCTGGGCCATTCGGCCAATGGCGAATCAGGGGCGAACTGGTAGCGTAAATCACCGTGGCAGCCGTGAAGGTCGATACCGAGCGCAAGCCTGGTTCGCAGGTCGTCCTCTCGGTGGAGGTCGACGCCGACCAGGTTTCGCGTTCGATTGACCAGGCGTACAGCCGGCTGGCGCCGCGCGTGCGTATTGCCGGCTTCCGACCAGGCAAGGCGCCGCGACCGATGGTCGAACGCGAGATCGGCTGGTCGACCCTGCGCCAGGAAGCCCTTGACCTGATCCTTCCGACCGCGTACAACTCGGCGCTCGACGAAGCTGGGCTGGACCCGATCGATGTGCCCCGCGTCGAGGTGCAGCAGTTCGACCGCGGCCAACCGATGAAGTTCACGGCCACAGTGTCGATCAAGCCAGAAATCACGCTGAAGGATTACAACGACATTCGCGTTCCGCGGCCGCAGACCGAGATTGGCGATCACGATGTGGACGAAGCCATCGAGCGGCTGCGCAACCGTTACGCCGAATTGCATGCGGTCGAGCGGCCGGTGCAGGCCGGTGATTTTCTGACGGTCGACACCCACATCGTCAAATCGGGCGCGGTCCTGATCGGCGAAAGTCAGACGGACGCCCAGCTCGAGGTCGACAAGGAACGACTGATTCCCGGCCTGAGTGAGGGTCTCATCGGTCAGGTGCAGGGCGAGACCCGCGATATCCGCCTGACGCTTCCCGCGGACTACCCAAAGAAGGATCTCGCCGGATCTGACGTCGTTTTTCGCATCACCGTGAAGTCGATCAAGGAACGCCGACTGCCGCCAGCCGATGAGCTCCCGCAACTGATGACGCCGAGCGAGGCCGCGCCGGGCACGCCCGCACGGCAAACCCTCGAGGAGCTTCGGCACGACATCCGCGAAGAACTGCAGGATGCCGCCAGCCGGGGCGACGAGCAGCGGTTCGAGAACGATGTCCTCAAGGCCCTCGAAGAGCGGATGGAAGTCGAGGTTCCCGAGGCGCTGATCGAGCGCGAAGTCAACCGGCGCGTGCGCGAGCTGGAGGGCCGGCTCGAGGAGCAAGGCCTCAAGATGGACCGCTATCTGCAGTACACCAACACCTCGCTCGACGTCCTCCAAGCGGAGCAGCGTCCCCAGGCGGTGCAGAAGGTCCGGCTCGAGCTCGCGCTCGAAACCGTGGCCGAGCGCGAGGGCCTGACGGTTTCCGACGCGGAGGTGGAAGAGGCGGTGACCAACGCGCTGGCTGAGGAGGATCACGCCGGGCACCGACACGGTGATCTCCGTACCGCCGACCCGGTGCGGGCCTACTTTCGGCACCAGCTTTTGATGCGAAAGACCATTGACTTTTTAAGTGCGGTAGCGTCGCCAGAATCTTCGGATACAATGGAGCCGCCTCCAGCCGCGAAGGAGCTCGAAGGCGCGGGGAAGTCGGCGTCGCGCGGGGAGCAAAAGCCCAAAGGGAAGAAGCAACGCTGATCGAACTGCGTATTCAAAAGTGAGTATGCAGGCGACTGGATTGTAAGAGTTGGACCCTATAATGGCGACAGGAGAGCCTCGCATGAATTTCGAACGGCTCAGCCGGCGTCCCGAAGCCCTGATTCCCATGGTCATCGAGACCACCAACCGCGGGGAGCGAGCCTTCGACATCTACTCTCGGCTGCTCAAGGACCGCATCATCTTCATCGGCACGCCGATCGACGACCAGGTGGCCAACGTCGTCATGGCGCAGCTGCTGTTCCTCGCCTCAGAGGACCCCGACAAGGACATCAACATTTACATCAACAGCCCCGGCGGCGTCGTCACCGCGGGCCTGGCGATTTACGACACCATGCGCTATGTCAGCCCGCGCGTCTCGACCGTCTGCATGGGGCTGGCCGCCAGCATGGCCACCGTCCTGCTCGCGGGCGGGACCAAGGGCATGCGCTTCGCGCTGCCCAACACCCGCATCCTCATCCATCAGCCGTCGGGCGGCTTCCAGGGCCAGGCGAGCGACATCCAGATCCACGCGCAGGAGATCCTGCGCATCCGCAAAACGCTCAATGACATCCTGTCGTCGCACACCGGCCAGCCGATCGAGAAGATCGAGCGCGACACGGAGCGCGACTTCTTCATGAGCGCCGACGAAGCCAAGACCTACGGCATCATCGACGACATCATCGTGAGCACCGCGCGCGACGTCGACGGCGCCGTGGCCAAGGACGGCCGCCTCGAGCTGAGCACCGCCGGCAGCAGCCGGCCGGAGCCGCGTCTCCAGCCCGAACCCGAACGAGAAGGACCCAAGACATCCCGATGAACGAACGCGAGGATCGCCGCCGCCACACGCGCTGCTCCTTCTGCGGGAAGGATCAATCGCAGGTGCGCAAGCTGGTCGCCGGTCCGGGCGTCTACATCTGCGACCAGTGCATCGACCTCTGCCAGGAAGTCCTGGAAGAGGACACCAAGACCACCTCGCAGAAGCGGACCAAGGGCGGGCTGATCCCGAATCCCAAGACGATCAACGCCGCGCTCGACCAGTACGTGGTCGGCCAGGACCACGCCAAGCGGGTGCTCTCGGTCGCGGTCTACAACCATTACAAGCGCATCGCCCACAGCAAGATGGCGGGCGACGTCGAGCTGCAGAAGTCGAACGTGCTGCTGGTCGGACCGACTGGCTGCGGCAAGACTCTCCTTGCCCAGACGCTGGCCAAGATCATCGACGTCCCCTTCTCGATCGCCGACGCCACCTCCTTGACCGAGGCCGGCTACGTCGGTGAGGACGTGGAGAACATCCTGCTTCGCCTGATCCAGGCGGCGGATTTCGACATTGCCCGCGCCGAGCGCGGCATCATCTACATCGACGAGATCGACAAGATCGCCCGCAAGTCGGACAACCCCTCGATCACCCGCGACGTGTCGGGCGAGGGCGTCCAGCAGGCGCTGCTCAAGATCCTGGAAGGCACGATCGCGAACGTTCCGCCCCAGGGCGGTCGCAAGCACCCGCACCAGGACTTCATCCAGATCAACACCACCAACATCCTCTTCATCTGCGGCGGCGCCTTCGACGGCCTGGAGAAAATCATCGAGCACCGGATCGGCCACAAGCAGATCGGCTTCGGCTCCGAAATCCACGCCAACCGCACCAAGGAAACCACCAAGATCCTCAAGCAGCTCCAGCCGATGGACCTCTTGAAGTACGGACTGATTCCCGAATTCGTCGGCCGGCTGCCGATCGGCGTCACCCTCGATTACCTCGACGAGGCGGACATCATCCGGATCCTCACCGAGCCCAAGAACGCGTTCGTCAAGCAGTACCAGAAGTTCTTTGCGCTCGATGATGTCCAGCTGGTCTTCGAGCCGGCGGCGCTGACCGCCATCGCGAAGAAGGCCCTCCTGCGCGGGACCGGCGCGCGCGGATTGAAGAGCATCATTGAAGACATCCTGCTGAACTCCATGTTCGAAGTTCCGTCACGCCCGGAGGTCAAGCGATGCGTCATCACAGAGAAGTCGGTCAACCTCAGCACCGAGCCCGAGATGTACTCGGAGGAAGAGCTCGAGGAGATCGCACCAGAGCAAACCGCGTAGGGACCAGCGTTTGTCCGAGGTGACCGGCGGGCCGGCCACCCTCCAACTGCCCCTCCTTCCCCTTAAGAACGTCGTCCTCTTCCCCCACATGATCGTGCCTCTCTACGTGGGGCGGGAGCGCTCGATCGACGCGCTCGAGGATGCGATGACCCGCGGCAAGCAGGTCTTTCTCTGCACCCAGCGGCGGGCCGACTGCGAGGACCCGAAGGAAGCCGACCTCTACCGGGTCGGGGTCCTGGGCGACGTCGTGCAAATGCTCAAGCTGCCCGACAGCACGATCAAAGTGCTGGTCGAGGGCTCATCGCGGGCCGTCATCGAACGCTTCATCCAGGTCGAGCCGCACCTGCGGGTCGAGGTGTCCCTGCTCGAGGAGGATGTCGAGGCGTCGCCGGAACTCGAGGCCCTGATGCGAGGCGTCGTCGATCTCTTCGATCGCTACGTCGAGCTCGACAAGAAGGTTCCGCCGGAGGTCAACCTCACGGTCCGGGGCGTCGAGGATGCCGGCCGCCTGGCGGACATCGTCGCCTCCAACCTGGGCATCGCGGTGACCGATAAGCAGGACGTACTGGAGACCTTCCAGATGCAGGCCAGGCTGGAGAAGCTCTCCAGCGTGCTGCAGCGCGAGATCGAAATCCTGGACATGGACCGGACCATCCGCCAGCGCGTGCGGCAGCAGATCGACCGGCGGCAGAAAGAGTTCTACCTCAAGGAGCAGATGCGCGTCATCCAGGAAGAGCTGGGTGGGGAAGAGACGCACCTCAGCGAGCTCGACGAGCTGCGCGAGAAGCTACGGGCCCTCGACCTCGCGGAGGCGGTCGAGGAACGCCTGCTGAAAGATGTCGAGCGGCTCGAGCGCATGCCACCCGGTTCGCCCGAGATCTCCGTGCTGCACAACTACCTCGACCTGGTCGTCTCCCTGCCGTGGCAGGAGTCGAGTGACGACATCACCGACCTGCGCGCCGCCGAGAAGGTTCTCGACGAGGATCATCACGGCCTGCGAAAGATCAAGGAACGCATCCTCGAGTTCCTGGCGGTGCGGCAACTGACGAAGTCGCCCAAGGGGCCGATCCTATGCTTCATCGGGCCGCCGGGCGTGGGCAAGACCAGCCTCGGCCGCTCGATCGCGCGGGCGCTTAACCGCAAGTTCGTGCGCGTCTCGCTGGGCGGCGTGGGTGACGAGGCCGAGATCCGCGGTCACCGCCGAACCTATGTGGGCTCGATGCCGGGACGGATCATCAAGGGACTGCGCGAGGCGGGTACCCGTAACCCGGTGTTCTTGCTCGACGAGATCGACAAGATGTCATCGGATTTCCGTGGCGACCCGGCCTCGGCGATGCTCGAGGTCCTCGACCCGGAACAGAACAAGCACTTTTCCGATCACTTCCTGGAGATTCCTTTCGATCTTTCGGAGGTCCTGTTCATTACCACCGCCAACGTCTTCTACTCGATTCCGCGCCCGCTCCTGGATCGCATGGAGGTGATCAACCTGCCCGGCTACACCGCCGAGGAAAAGATGGTGATCGCCCGCGAGTTCCTGGTGCCCAAGCAACTGCAGGACCATGGCCTGACCAGCCAGCACATCGAGATCACCAAGCCCGCGCTGGCCACGATCATTAGCCGCTATACGAGCGAGGCCGGTGTTCGCAACCTGGAACGATCAATTGCCAGTGTCTGCCGCAAGGTCGCCCGCGACGTCGTCAAAGGCAAGACGCGGAAGATGACGGTTCCGCCCAACCGGCTGGACGATCTCCTGGGTCCGCCGCGCTACAAACCCGACGAAGGCCACAAGGAGCCGTTGATCGGGGTGGCCAACGGGCTCGCCTGGACCGAGGTCGGCGGGGTGCTGCTCACCATCGAGGTGATCACCATGCCCGGGAAGGGCAACCTGAACCTGACCGGGCAGATGGGTGACGTGATGCAGGAATCGGCTCGCGCCGCACTGTCCTATGCGCGATCGAATGCCGAGGCGCTGGGCATTCCGGTCGATTTCCGCGACAAGCTCGACCTGCATATCCACATCCCGAAGGGCGCCATCCCCAAAGACGGGCCCTCGGCCGGGATCTCGATGGCGCTCGCCATCATATCGGCGCTGGCCCAGCGGCCGATCCGCTCCGACGTTGCGCTGACAGGCGAGATCACCCTGCGCGGGCGCATCCTACCGATCGGTGGGCTCAAGGAGAAAGTTCTCGCCGCTCACCGGATCGGCATCCACACCATCCTCCTACCGGAGGACAACCAGCCCGACGTCGCCGATATCCCCGCCGACATTCGCAAACGGCTGACCTTCAAATTCGTCAAGACCATGGACGAGGTGATCGCGCTGGCGCTGCTACCGCGATCCGACGCCATCCTGTTGCCCGCGATCGCCGAGCCGGCCGCGGTCGACGAAGTGGCGGCGGCCAATGCCGAGGATCCTATGCAGCCGTCGAGCCAGCCCTCGCTCTAACTAAAGCGCACACTTGCGGCTCGAGCGGCTCGCGGCGCACTCGGACGTAAGACGAGTGTCCTCGTTTGCTCGCACGAGCCGCCTCAGCCGCGTGTGCTAATACGCGCGAAAGCGCGGCGGCCTGAAGGCCGCTAAGCCCGTAAACTAGGTGGCCACGATGGAGACGCGTTATGACCCCAAGATCGTCGAGCAGCGCTGGTATGACACCTGGGACGAGCGCGGCTACTTCAAGCCACGCGAGAGCCTGACCGGCAAAACCTTCACGATCTCGATGCCGCCGCCGAACATCACCGGCGAGCTGCACATGGGGCACGCCATGTACACGCTGCAGGACGTCTTGATCCGCTGGCATCGCATGCTCGGCGATGCGGCGCTCTGGGTGCCGGGGACCGATCATGCCGCGATCGCCACCCAGAACGTGCTGGAGAAACAGCTCGCCAAGAAGGGCACGTCGAAAGAGCAGATCGGGCGCGCCGCATGGGACAAGCTCGTCCAGGAGTGGTACGACACCACCGGCCACACCATCCTGCAGCAGATGCGGCGACTCGGCTTCTCGGCGGACTGGACGCGCATCCACTTCACCATGGATCCAACCTACGTCGAGGCGATCCGCTACGTTTTCGTGCGGCTCTGGAAAGAGGGGCTCATCTATCGCGGGCCGCGGATCGTCAACTGGTGTCCACATGACCAGAGCGCGATCTCGGACCTCGAGGTCGAGTACGAAGAGACGGACGGTCACCTCTATTACCTCGACTACCCGGTCGACGGCGGCGGAGTGATCTCGGTCGCGACGGCGCGCCCGGAGACGATGGTGGGGGACACGGCGGTCGCCGTCCATCCCGATGACTGGCGCTACAAGGACATGATCGGGAAGTCGGTGACGCTGCCGATCGTGCACCGACGCGTGCCGATCGTCGCCGACGAAGCGGTGGACCAGGAGTTCGGCACCGGCGCCGTCAAGGTGACGCCCGGGCACGACGTCACCGATTACGAGATCGGCGAGCGCCATCACCTCGAGGTCCGCACCATCCTGCACCTCGACGGTCGGATGAATATCCCGGAGGTCCCCGAGCTGGATGGCTTGCCGGTGCCCAAGGCGCGCGAACGCATCGTGGAAATGCTGCGGGCGGAAGGCGCGCTGCAGAAAATCGAGCCCTACCGCCACTCCGTCGGTCACTGCGACCGGTGTGGTGCCGTCATCGAGCCGCTCGTCTCCGCCCAATGGTGGGTCAAGATGAAACCACTGGCAGGGGCGGCGATCGCCGTGGCGGAGACCGGTGACCTCCGCTTCCATCCCGAGCGTTGGCGCGAGCAGTACCTGCGCTGGATGCACAACATCCGCGACTGGAACATCTCACGCCAGCTCTGGTTGGGCCATCGCATCCCGGTCTGGACCTGCGCCAACGGTCACGCCATCGCCTATCTGAAGGACCCGAAGGAATGCGAGCAGTGCGGCGACCGGCATCTCACCCAGGACCCCGACGTGCTCGACACCTGGTTCTCGTCATCGCTGTGGCCGTTCGTCACCCTGGGTTGGCCCGATGACACCGAGGACCTGCGCCGCTTCTATCCCACCCAGGTGCTGGATTCGGGTCGGGACATCCTCTATCTCTGGATCGCCCGGATGGTGTTCATGAGCCTGCATTTCCTGAACGTGGTGCCGTTCTCGGACGTGCTGATTCACACCAACGTGCTGGCCTCGGATGGCCGGCGCATGAGCAAGTCGCTCGGGACGGGGGTCGATCCGCTCGATCTCATCGACCGGTACGGCGCCGACGCCACCCGCGCCTGGGCTGCCTATTTCGGAACCAGCGGGCAGGACCTCCGTTTTTCAAAAGAGAAGATCAAGGCCTACCAGCTGTTCGCCAACAAGCTGTGGAATGCCACGCGCCTGCTGGTCGCGAAGCTCCCCGAGGATGCGGCGCCCTTGCCGATCGACGAGGCGGAACTCGAGCCGGCCGACACCTGGATCCTGGGGCGATTGAGTGCGGTGACGCGGCTGGTCACGTCGTCCTTCGAGCGCCTCGAGTTTGGTCCGGCCATCGACGGCCTCTACGACTTTGCCTGGAAAGAGGTGGCCGACGACTACCTCGAACTGATCAAGCCACGGCTACAGGCCGGCGATACGTCCACCGCAACCGCGCTGTCGGTCGCGATCCACGTGCTGGAGACGATCCTCCGTCTGCTGCATCCGATCATGCCGTTCGTTACCGAGGAGCTGTGGCAGCGGCTGCCACATGAAGGCGAGACCATCATGTATGCGCCCTGGCCGCTGGCCGACGAGACGATCGAAGACCCCAAGCTGATGGACGAGATGGCCCACCTGCTGGAGGTGGTGCGGGCGGTACGCAACCTCCGCCACACCGCCGATCCGCGCGTCCGCCGCCAGCCGGCCGAGATCAGCTCGCCCCGACCGTTGCTGACCGAGCCGATCGGCCGGCGTTACCTGGCTACCCTGGCCCAGCTCGAGCTCAATGGCAAGCTCGTCGAGGGTACACCCCAGGCGGTGGTCGTGGTCGGCCCGACCACGGTGCGCCTGGGCCTGCCGGCAGACGGCGGCTCGGAGGCCCAGCGACTCCGTGGCGAACTGCTGAAGAAGCAGAACGAGATCGTGTTCCTCGAGGGCAAGTTGAATAACCCGGACTTCACCGGCAAGGCGCCACACACGGTGGTGGAGCGGGAGCGGGCCCGCCTGCTGCAGGCCCAGCAGGCGGCGGAACGGCTACGGGGCCTTTTGGGCGAAACGCCCGAATTAGGGTAAGGTAGCGGAGTCAAATTCCGTGACTGCTGAGGAGGCGCATTGCCCAACCTATCGTCGTTAAAACCGCTGCTGTTCATCGTGATCTTCTACCTGCTGGTCTTCTGGCTCAGCCTTTCTTACTGGGCGTTCCGGGATGCCCGGGAGCGCTCGAACAGCGTGGTCTTTCACGTCTTCGCCACCGGCCTGTCGCTCGTGCTGCCCATCTTCGGGCTGTTCATCTACATGATCATCCGGCCGCCGCTGACGATGGCGGAACGCCGGGCGCTCGAGCTGGAGACGCAAGCGCTCTCGGAGCCGGGCGGTCCCGCGCGCGAGCTGCGCCCCTGCCCCAGCTGTGGCGAGCCGATCGATTCGCAGTACGTGCTGTGCCCGCACTGCAAGACGCAGTTCAGTAAACTCTGCCCGCGGTGCAACAAGCAGCTCAAACTCGGATGGAGCGTGTGCCCCTATTGCGCCGAAGAGGTCCCGCTCCAGGGATCGGTCTCAGCAACGCCGCGCATCGCGCGATAGCGTCGCTCGTCGTGCGGGCCCGCTGACCTGCTAACACAGTAGACATGCCGTTAGCACTGCAGGCGCTGCTCCCGTTCAGCGCGCTGCTGGGCGCCGCCGCGATCGTGCGACGGCGACCTCGCCGCCGGGGCAACGGTTGGATTGCGGCCGGCGCCACCGGGCTCGCCGCGGTCATCGCCCTGGTGGAGCTGCTTCGCCTTTCTCCCGGCGAGCACGTCGACGTTCCCTACCTGACCACCTTTCCTTACGCCGATCTCGCGATCCGCCTCGATGGGCTCTCGCTCGCCTTCGCCACGATCACACTGATCACGTCGGCCCTGCTGATGCTCGCGAGGCAGCGGGTGCGCGGCGACCGCCGGGACCCGTGGGCCGCCTGGTTGCTCACGAGCGCGGCAACCTGCGCCGTGATCTTCGCCGACGACCTCCTTCTGGTCTACATCGCGCTCCAGCTCCTGACGCTGGCATGGAGCGGCGCGCTCGATGAAGCGTCGCCGCGCCGGCGAGGCCTTCGCCTGGTAGTCCAGGTCGCCGACATCGGCCTGCTGCTGGCGGCGGCGAGCGCGATCCAATCGGTGGGAACGAGCGCCTTCTCCGGCGTGCCCTCCGACACCTTCGGGCTGGCGCCGTTTGTGCTCGTCCTGCTGCCGGTCATGGTCCGGATCGGCGCGCTCACCCACATTTGGGGAGGGCCGAAGGCGGCGGTGTCGTTCGAGCCCGCAATCGCGTGGATTGCCCCCGCCGGATACCTCCTGCTGCGCTTACTGGCGCTGATGGGCGGGCGACTCCCGGACCGGCCGACCGCGGTTTCGCTGTTCGCCGTGGGCGTGCTCGGCGCGCTGGTCTTCGTGGGTATGGCGCTCTTCGAGCAGGCCGGACCGCGGGTCGCGGGACTGCTGCTGGCGGCGCAGGCCAGCCTCGCGATCGCGCTCTCGACCGGGGACCAACCGTTATTGACGGTAGCCAGCACCTGGTTCTGGCTCCTGCTGGTCCCGCTCGCCGGCCTGGCCGGCATTCACCGCCGCGATGGATCGCCGCCTGAAGCCCTCACCCTTTTGGGGCTCGCGATGGTTCCCGGGAGCGTCGCCTTCGTGGGACTGTGGCTCGCCGGTTTGGCGCTGAACGCTCGCGGACTGCTGCTCGCGATGATTCCGGTCGGCCTGGTCGTGGTGCTGGCGGTGATCGCGGCCCTCCGTCACGTGACCGTACGGCGACCCAGCCAGCTCGACGTCGCGACCGCCTGGGCGGGGGTGCTCCTGCTGGTCGCCGCCTTTCCCATCATCGCGATCGGCACGCTGGTCGTGCCCGCCGCGGCGACCGTCCGCCTGGTTCCCCGGGGGATGATCTCGGTCAGCCTCTTCGGGCTCGCCACCGATTTTGGGGCGTGGCCCGCGCTCGCGGTGTCGGTGGTGGTCGGCATCATGGTCGGCCTCGCGGGCTGGCGCCTCCATGGGCGCCTCCCGTTGCGCGCGCGGGGCGCCGACGGGGGTCTGCGATTTCCATCACTGGTGCCGGTGCGGCCCGGGCGGCCCACATTGCCGGCCTGGAGTCAATTTGTGCTCTGGGGGGCGTTCGCCGCCGTCGTGGGCGCGGTCGCGGTTCGGCCATGATCCTCTACCTGCCGGCGGCCCTGTTCGCCGTCAGCCTGCTGGCAGCCTATGGCACCGTTGGCCGGCAACGACAGGCGGCGACGATTGGGGCGCTGCTGGCGGCCGCCCGAGTCTCACCGCCTGGGCCATCGGTCCCATCGTGGCGACGCTGCTCCTGCCGCGCCATGGCGCGCGCGCCCGCTCGAGCTTCGAGGGGCTGACCCGCCGCGTGATCACGATCGTCGGCGCGCTGCTGGTCGGGGTTATCCTGGCATCTCGCTTGCCGCTCGGCGAGAACCCCGTCCTGCTCAGCGCCGTGCCCTGGGCCCTCGGCGCTCTGGGCGCGGCCTGGTTCATCAGTCCCATCGACCAACCCGAGCGGCTGCAAGGCCAGGCGCTGATGGTGGCGGCGACGGCTGCGATCCTCCTGGTCGCGGTCTCAGCGGGGCCGCTGACGGCGGCGCTGGCCGGGGCGATGGCGCTCACGCCGATCGCGGGCGAGCACTGGCGTCTGCCCGGCCGGTTTCGACCGGCGTTGAGTGCGCTACTGCTCCTCCTCGCCGCGGCGGCGGCGCTGCTCGCGGCCGTCGCTCCCGTGAGCGTCGTCCTCGTCCTCTTTGACATCGGGCTGAATGTCAACAGCCTGGTGCTGCTGGGCGCGGCGATCCTCCTGGTCGCGGGGGCGGCCGCCACCCCGATTGGCATCGAGTGGGCGGCCGCGCTCGGTATCCTGGCCGTCACGGCGGTCGCGCCTGCTCTACGATGGGCGGCGCTCGCGGGGTTGATCGCGGTTGCCACGACCCTCGATCGGCGTGGCGAACGTGCCGCCTGGCTGGCGGCCGGGGCCCTCGCGATCACCTCCGTGCTCCCGCCCTTGGCCGCGCCCTCATGGAGTGCTCGGGTGCAGGTGGTCGCGCTCGCCGCCGGCCTGGCCCTGATGCTCTTCGCGGCCCGCGCGGCGACGCTGCGCGTACTCGTCCTGCCGACGACGGCGCTGGTTGTGATGGTGGCGCTCGCTTCGGTCAACGTCGCGGGACTGGTCCGCTTCCAGTGGATCGCCGCGGTCGGCGCACTGCTGCTCGTCGCGCGCGCCGCGCTGACCTGGTTGCTTCCGGACACCAGTGGGCGCGAGGTCGTTCGCGACGGCTTGGTCGCCGCGCTCCTGCTGCTGGCGGTCAGCGCCCGCGACGCCCTCGGTCTCGGCGCGCTCGCGGCGGTGCTGCTCCTGATCGACGTGGCCGTCGTTCGCATCGATGACGTCCCATCGGCTTCCTCCCGATGGTCGCGGCTGGTCGTGCTGGCACGCTCCAACTGGCCAGCATCGATCACCTTCGCCGCCGCCACCCTCACCGTGATCGCCGCCCTCCAGGCGGGGCTGGCGCTCGGTTTGCTCGCGGCGGCCTTGCTCGCGGCGCTGCAGCTGGCGCCGCTTGTTGATCGCCATGCCGCCCCACCCGCGCCGCTTCGGCCGCGGTCGGCGTTGCGGTGGGTGGGCCCAGCCCTGTCAGTCGGCTGCGGCATCGCCCCGGCCCTCGTGCTGCGGATGATCCAACTGGCCCGTTGACCATTCTGCTGGCGTCGACCTCGGCGCGACGCATCGACATCCTGACGCGGTCAGGCATCGCGTTTCGCGCCATCGCACCTGGCATCGACGAGCGGCCGCCTGTGCCGCTGGGACCGCTGCGCTTCGTGGCCTGGGCGGCGCGAGCGAAAGCGGAGGCGGTCGCGGCGAAGGCGGCGGGTCGTGTCGTCGTGGCCGCCGACACCGAGGTCGTCCTGCATGGCCGGATCTTCGGAAAGCCAGAGGATGGCGCGGAGGCCGCCGCCTTCTTGCGCGCACTGTCGGGCAAGACCCACCAGGTCTACACCGGGGTCCATGTGATCGATGGGCGCTCCGGGAGACGAGCGCGGGGCATTTCGCGGACGCATGTCACTATGCGTGAACTTTCGGCGCGCGAGATCGACACGTACGTACGAAGCGGTGAACCGCAGGATAAGGCGGGTGCCTACGCTATACAGGGCGAGGGCCGGCGCCTGATCGCTTCGATCCGCGGGCCCTACGACAACGTCGTCGGGATGCCGATGCGCCTGCTGACGCGGTTGCTGGGCGAATGCGGGGTCCCGGTTCCGGCGACCAATCCGGATGAATTGCAGCAAACGTCTCACCAGCGTCCATTGGCTAACCGGCCTCACCGCTAGCCTCTTGCTGCTCAGCTCCGCGTTGTTGACGGCCTGCGGGCCGGGCGAGGCCTCGCGGCTGGTCGTCACCCAGAGCAGCGATGTCCCAAGTGGCTCCGACCACAAGGGCCACCTCGCACCGGGGGTGCTCATCGGCATCACGCTGTCGATCCGCAACACGGGAGCCGGCGCGGCCCGTGGCGTCACGGTCGAGGACGTGCTGCCGGCGGGCTTTCGCTATTACGAACTCACGACGCTGGGCGGCAACGCGATCCGCACTGGAAATAGTGACCCCGCGGCGGAGGGCAATCCGGTTTGGGGCACGTGGACGATTCCTGCCGGCAACGGCAATACGGTGAGCGCGCTGATCCTCAGCTTCAGGGTGCAGGCTGCCGTCAAGCCCGGCGACTACCAGAACAAGGTCAAAATCAGTACCTCGCTGGCCTCGGACGCCTCGCAGGGCGATCCGGTGGCCCTGGTCGTCGAGCCTCGCCCAGCCCTGACGGTCGCGGCGGCCGCGGCCACCGCCCAGGTGACAACCGGCGGCATGGCCACCTACGTCGTTTCCGTCAGCAACGTCGGGTCGGCCGTGGCCAAGAGCGTGGTGGTCTCGGTGAGTCTCGCGCCCGGCTTTCTCTACACCACGACGACCGGGTATGAAGGCAACAGTGTGCGGGTCGCCACCGTCGACCCGCCCGGCAACAGCTTGCTGCCGGTCTGGTCCTCCTGGGATATCCCGGGAGCGGTGAATGGGGCGGCCGGACTCCTGCGCCTGACCTTCCAGGCACGGGTGCTGGCCGCCGTGGTGCCGGGACTCTACAACCTGACGGTCGCGGTGACCAGCGCCAAAGATGTACCCCCGCAGACGATCGGCAACACGGCCCCGGTGGCCGTCGGCAAAGGGACGACCATCCCGATCACGATGACGGTCTCCCCGACCGCGCCCTATGCCGCCCAGAACGGAACCGTGAGCTACGTGATTACGGTCGAGAACGACAGCACCGACGCGGCAAAAGGGGTGACCGTTACGGACACCCTGCCGCTGGGCTTTGCCTTCCAGTCCACCAACAGCATCGTGATCAACGGGCAAAATGCCGGGTCGCGCCTGCAGCCGGCTGCTGGATCGGCGACGCCGCAGTGGGGACCGTTCACGCTCCCGGGTGGCGGCTTCAACGGCTCGACCCTGGTGATCACCTTCACGGCCAAAGTCGCCGGGGCTTCGCTCGGGCCGCACGCCAACGTGGTCTCGGGCAATAGCAGCAACGCCCAGATCGCCGGCGCCTCAGACCAGGCCCCCGTGATCGTCACCGCCAGCTAACATGCGCTTCCGCTTTGGTCGACCGTCGCGTTTGGGAGAATAACCACAGTGTCAAAAACGCAGCGGGAGCTGAAGGCGCTCCGCCAGCAGCAGCGCGAGGAAGCCGCCGCGCGCCAGCGCGCGCGCGACCGTCGCAACCTGTTCATCATCGCCGGCGTGATTGGTGCGGCCGCCGTCGCCATCCTGCTGGTCGCCCTCGCCCTCAACCAGGCCTCGAAGCAGTCGAACGCGAGCCGGCTCCCATTTCAGACGGTGAGCGGGACCATCGGCACGCAGGTTGCGGACGAGGGAACGCCGTCGCACATCGATCCGTCGACCCAATGGAGCTACAAGTTCTACCCGCCGACCTCGGGCCCGCACTACTCGGTGGCGGGAAGCGCCCCCGTCCCCTGGGGAACTGTCGACAATCTGGTCGAGGGCCAATTCGTGCACGACCTCGAGCACGGTGGGATCGTGGTCCTCTACAACTGCCCCAGCGGCAGCGACTGCACCAGCCTGAAGAACTCGTTGACAAACTACGTCCAGAAGCTGGCGCCGCTGGAGCCGACCTACAGCGAGGCGAAGGTCGTCATGACCCCCTACAGCCGCGGGATGCAGAAGAAAATCGCCTTAGTCGCCTGGCATTACATCGAGTTCCTGGATTCGTATGACCAGAACGCGATCACCCAGTTCTACGAGAACCACGTTGATCAGGGACCCGAGGCGGTGCCGTGATAGACTACGGAGTCGCGCCCGGGGGCGCTATAGCCATGTTTGCCATCGTTGCCACCAGCGGAAAGCAGTTCAGGGTCTCAGAAGGCGATCGCATCCTGGTCGACCGGGTGCCGGCTGAGGTCGGTCAAACCGTGCGTCTCGACTCGGTCCTGCTGGTCGGCGGCGAGGACAAGCCGATGGTCGGTACCCCGTTCGTCTCCGGCGCGGCCGTCGAGGCGACGGTGGTCGCGCATCGGTCGGGTGACAAGATCATCGTCTTCAAATTCGAGGCGCGCAAGCGCAAGCGGCGCAAGACCGGGCACCGGCAACAGCTGTCGGAGCTGCGAATCGGCGCCATCCGGGCGCCCGGCGGAAAGGGCGCGGCGGGACCGGCGGCGGGCGAGCGGCCCGTAACGGCCGAGCGACCGGCGAGCAAGCCCCGCCGAACCAAAGCGAGCGCGGAAACGACCAAGCAGGAGTAAGCCATGGCACACAAGAAAGGCGCAGGCAGCTCACGAAACGGACGCGATAGCGTTGGCCAGCGGCTGGGCATGAAGACGGGAGCGGGCCAGGCGGTCAATGCCGGCACGATCCTGCTTCGCCAGCGAGGGACGGCGATCTTTCCGGGGACCAACGTCGGGATGGGGCGCGACCACACGCTCTTTGCTCTGGTCGATGGGGTCGTTCGCTTCGAGCGCACCGGTCACGGGCGTAAGAAAGTCTCGGTCCTGGCCGAAGCCGTATAGCTCTCGGCCGCCCGGGCGCTTGACACGCTCGCCTTTCCACACCGGGGCTCGCTTATTCAGGCGCCGGTTCTTCTGATGTTCACTGACCGGGTCAAGGTCTTCGTCAAGGCCGGCGATGGCGGGGCCGGGCAACTGAGCTTCCGGCGCGAGAAGTTCGTGCCGCGCGGAGGCCCCGACGGGGGAAACGGCGGCCGCGGCGGCAATGTTGTGCTCGAAGTATCGCGCCAGCTCAACTCCCTGCAGGACTATCGCTTCAAGCACCACTTCGCCGCCGACCGCGGCGGGCGGGGCGGCGGCAGCCGGCGCCATGGCAAGGACGCGCCCGATGTCGTGTTGCAGGTTCCACCGGGAACGCTGGTCAAAGACGAGGAGGGCAAGACCCTGGCCGACCTGGTCGCGGACCGGCAGCGGTTGGTGGTCGCGCGCGCCGGGAGGGGCGGCCGCGGCAATGCCAGCTTCAAGACGTCCACCCGACAAACCCCGCGTTTCGCCGAGCTCGGCGAGCCGGGCGAATCCCGCTGGTTGTGGCTCGAGCTCAAACTGATCGCCGACGTCGGGCTGGTCGGTCTCCCCAACGCCGGCAAGTCGACGCTGCTCTCGGTCGCCAGCGCCGCGCGTCCGAAGATCGCGGATTACCCGTTCACCACCCTCGAGCCCGTGCTGGGCGTGGTCGAGCTGGCCGATGACGCCAGCTTCGTCATGGCCGACCTCCCCGGGCTGATCGAGGGTGCGGCCGAAGGCGCCGGGCTCGGCCTGCAGTTTCTGCGCCACGTCGAGCGGACCCGGGCGCTGATCCATGTGATCGATGCCAGCTCGGGCGATCGGCAGAAACTCTGGAACGACTACCAGCAAGTGCGCACCGAACTGAAGAAATACAGCCCCGCGCTGGCGCGCCGCCCGCAGTTGATCGCGCTGAGCAAGATGGACGCCGTGACCGACTCCTCTGAGGTGGTCGCTTTCCGGCAGCGGCTGGTCAAGCTGCGCCGGCGGACGTTCCCGATTTCCGCGGTCACCGGCGAGGGCGTCCAGGACCTGCTGTGGGCGACCCAACGGACGCTGGTGCGCCGCCGTGAAAAGGCCGCGGCCGAGCCGCTACCGGCGCTGAAGGTCTACCGTGGCCCCACCACCGCCGATCCATTCACGATCGAGCCGGTCCAGGGCGGCTTCCGCGTGTCCGGCGACCAGCTTCAGCGGCTGCTGGCGATGACCGACATGACGAACCCGGAAGGGTTGGCGCATTTTCAACGCATGCTCGACCGCTGGGGGCTGAACGACGCGCTCGCGCGGCACGGCGCGCGCGGCGGGGAGACGGTGCGGATTTCCGACGTGGAATTTCTCTATGATCCCGAGCGATAACCCCCCACCCCGACCCTCCCCCGCAAGCGGGGAAGGAGATGCCCGAGTCACCGGCATCATGGGGGGAACGTTCGACCCGGTGCACAACGGCCACCTGGCGGCGGCCCGCCAGCTGCGCGACGTCGCCGACCTTGCCGAGGTCTGGCTGATGCCGAATGCGATGCCGCCGCATCGGAGCGCGGCCCCGGCCGCGAGCGCGGACGACCGGCTGCGCATGGTGCAACTCGCTGTCGACGGCCAGCCGGGGCTGTTGCCGTCAGCACTCGAAGTCGACCGGGGCGGCCCGTCGTACACCCTCGATACGGTTCGCGAGCTGGCGCGCGTCTTTTCCGGGCGGCGGTTCGCGATCCTGTTGGGATCAGATGCCGCCCTCCAGATCCGGAGCTGGCACGAGGCCGATGCGCTGCTCGGCGAGGCGCACTTCGTGATCTTCAATCGCCCCGAGACCACCCTGGCGCCGCAGACGCTACACGAGCTCGGCTTTGCGCCCACCCGTACCCAGATCGTGCATCTCGACACCCCGGCCATCGCCGCCCACCAGGTCCGCGACCGGCTGGCGCGAGGGGCGTCCATCGACGACCTGGTGCCGGCCACGGTGGCCGATTACATCCGGGCGCACCACCTTTACCATGGCTGACGCCGGATCCGGGTCCACGCCGGGGCTCGCTACTGACACGCTCGCCTTTCCACACCGGGGCTCGCTACTGACACGCTCGCCTTTCCACACCGGGGCTCGCTATTGGGATAATTAGAAAGGTGACTCCCCTTCAGCTCAGCCGGCTTATCGCGGATGCGGCGGAAGAGAAGAAGGCGCGGGGCATCGTGCGGCTGGATATCCGCCAGAAGAGCTCGATCGCGGATTATTTCGTGATCTGCGAGGGAGACACAGACCGCCAGGTGCGAGCCATCACCGACTCGATCATCGAGGCCTGCAAGGCGAAAGGCGTGCGGCCATTGCGCACCGCCGGCTACGAGGATGGGTCGTGGGTCGTCCTCGACTACGCCAGCGTCATCGTCCACGTCTTCCTCCCGGGTGAGCGTTCGTATTACGACCTCGAGTCCCTCTGGAAGGCGCCGGCCCGAAAGGGGGCCGTGGCCAGCAGCGGAAACGGGTCGAAGAAGGCGCCGGCGAAAGAACGCGCCCGCCCCGCCAAGAAGCCGGCGCGGCCGGCCAAGCGGCGCATCCGCTCCGCCTGAGGGCCGCCCCCACCCTTTCCCTCCCCCGCGAGCGGGGGAGGGAAACGAAAAGCCTGCCCGTGAGCGGGGGAGGGAAATGAAGTTGTGCGCCATGTCTGAAGCTAACCCCTAACCCTGTGGGATAATGTCGGCGGCCGCCCTCCCTTAGGGCGCAGCGCACGAACATGGGCCCGAAGACACCAGTCGCCCCGCCCCACCCCCACGTCACGGTCGACGATGTGTGGCGCGGCGCCCTACCGGAAGGCACACAGCTGGTGGCCGGGAACGCTGGAACCCGCCGGGAGGTGGTCTGGTGCACGACGCTGCGAGCCCGGCAGCCGGCCTTCACGCCGCTGCGCGGGGGCGAGCTGCTCCTGATCGATCCCCAGGTGCTAACGGCGGTCGACCCCAGGCTCACGCTCGCCCGTCTGCTGGAATCGCTCGCGGGGCAGGGGGTGGCAGGGGCCGCGGTCCTCGGTCGCGTCTCGCCCGAGGCGCGTCGGGCGGCCGAGGCGCACGCCTTGCCGCTGTTCGCGTTGCCGCCGGCCTTGCCGCTCGACCAGGTCGAACAGCAGGTGTTGCGCTACATCGTCGACCAGCGGGCCGAGCTCCACGAACGCGCCCAGGACCTGCACCGGCAGCTAAGCGAGCTGGCGCTGGCCGGACGTGGGCTGCCGGCGCTGCTGGCTCGGCTCCACGAGCTGACCGGTGTGCCGGTGGTGCTCGAGCGCGACTCGGGCCTTGACTATGTCGGCGCGGGCCGCCTCGCCGACAGTGCTGCCGCGTTGATCGCGCAGGAGCGTCCCGCCCTGGAGGAGTGGTTGCGCGAGGTTCCCCTCAGCGCCTTCGATCCGCCGGTCACGCTGCGGCCGCTGGCGCACGGCCAGACCCGCCTGATCGCGCCCATCCTGGTGCAGGGGAGCATCGCCGGCTTCCTCTCACTGCTCGGCTCCGACGGCGAGCTGGGGGAGACGCACCGGCTGGCGGTCGGGCGCGCGGCGCACGCCTGCGCCATCGAGCTGGTTCGCGCCCGGGCAGCGCGTGATGCCCGCGACGAGGTCGAGGAAGAGCTGCTTGACGTGCTGACCGCCGGCCGGCCCGGCACGCACCAGGCGGCCCGCGAACGCGCCAAGCGCAAGGGCTTCGACGTGGATGCGAATTACCTGGTGATCGCGGCCGAGCCGGTGGAGCGCGGACTCGCGCCCCGGATCCGGGCTGCCTGGGAGCGTCAGCTGGCCACCATGAGGCTCACCGCGCTGGTGCGGGAGCGCGGTGAGGCGACGCTGGCCCTCGTGAGCCTAGCCGGGCGGCGTGCTCCCGACCCGCGATCGGTGGTGGATCACCTGCACCGTGCCGCCCGTGCCTCCGCCAATACGCCCGTGGCGCTCGGCTATGGCGGTGTCCGCTCCGGCGCGAGCGAGGTGGCGGCGGGCGCCAGGGAGGCGGAGCAAGCGCTGACCATGGGGCGCCGCCTCTTTGGTCCGGATAGCGCGACCGCCTTCAACGACCTCGGCCTCTATCGACTGCTCTACGCGTTGCAGCCGCTGCCCGAGATGCGGGCCTTTCGCGACGATGCGCTGGCGCGACTGCGGGCGAAGGATCGGGCCGGTGTGCTGCTGCAGACGCTCGGGGCGTACCTGGCGACCAACGGGAGCCCGACGGACGCGGCGGACCGCCTTCACTTGCATCGCAACACCGTGCTCTATCGACTCGGGCGGATCGAGGACCTCCTCGGTGTCGACCTGCGCAATGCCGAAGTCCGGCTGTCGCTGCACCTGGCGTTGAAGATCGGTGACGTCCTGGAGCCGTAGCGCGCGCTCACGACCGCGAGGGGCTTGACATTGACCCAAGGTCAAGGTTCTAGCCTTTGGCGTATGAACGTACTGACCAACCACGCGACACGCACCGCGGTTTCCGTTACCGGCTTGCGCAAGGCATACGGGGAGAAGGTCGTCCTCGACGGCGTCGCCCTCACCATCGGCGAAGGTGAAGTCTTCGCATTGCTGGGGCCGAACGGAGCCGGCAAGACCACGATCGTACGGATACTCTCCACCCTGATCCCGGCGGACGCCGGCACGGCCACCGTCATGGGGTTCGACCTCCGCCGCGACGCCGGCGCGGTGCGTGGGGTGATCGGGGTCACGGGGCAGTTCTCCGCAGTCGACGACCTGCTGAGCGGTGAAGAGAACCTCCTCCTGATGGGGCGCCTGCTGCATCTGCCGGCGGATGGGCGGCGGGCGCGGGCCGTCGAGCTGCTGGAGCGCTTCGACCTCGTCGAGGCGGCTCGGCAGACGCCGGCCACCTATTCCGGTGGAATGAAGCGGCGCCTCGACCTCGCGATGACCCTGATGGGGAGGCCACGGCTGATCTTCCTCGATGAGCCCACCACCGGCCTTGACCCACGGAGCCGCCACACCATGTGGCAGATCATCCGCGACCTTGTCGGCGAGGGCGTCACGATCTTGCTGACCACCCAGTACCTCGAGGAGGCCGACCACCTCGCCGACCGGATCGCTGTGCTGGACCATGGCCGCATCGTCGCGGAGGGCCCGCCGGAGGAGCTGAAGCGGCGCATTCCCGGTGCGCACTTCCGACTGCGCTTCGCCGATGCCGCTTCGCTCGACAAGGCTGCGCGAGAGCTCCGCGAGGGCACGCGCGAGGACGAAGATCTGGTACTGCGGGTACCGAACGAGGGTGGGATCCGATCGCTGCGCAACGTGCTCGCCCGCCTCGGCGACGACGTCGCCGTGGAGGACGTGTCCATTCACACACCGGACCTTGACGACGTGTTCTTTGCCGTAACCGGCGATGCTTCCAGGGAGAACAACTCATGACCGGCTTGACCTTCGCCGCCCAGGACTCCGCCACCATGCTGGGGCGGGAAATCAAGCACAGCATCCGACTCCTCCGGTTGCTGATCGTGAGCGCGATCGTCGTGCCGGTCGTCATGCTGTTGTTGTTCGACTACATCCTCGGTGGGACGATCGGCCACGGGCTTGGTGACGCGGCGCGAGGGGCCCCGTATGTCGACTTTCTCGTGCCCGGCATCCTCATCATGGCGGTGGCAGGAAGCTGCGGGCCTACGGCGATCAACGTCACCATGGACATGACCGGTGGCTTTGTCGACCGGATCCGTACGATGGCCGTCTCTCGCGGTGCTCTCCTGGCCGGACATGTCGGCGGCAGCCTCCTGCGCATGCTGGTCGCGACCGCCGCGGTGACCGGGGTGGCGCTCCTGGTCGGCTTCAGGCCAACGGCGTCAGTCGCGGACTGGTTCGCCGTCGTCGGAATCGTCGCGGCGTTCTCGTTTGCGCTGGCATGGTTGTCCGCGGCGATCGGGCTGATGACCAGGAGCGTCGCCGCGGCGAACGGCTTGACCCTACCCCTGTCGTTCCTGCTGCCATTCCTGTCCAGCACCTTCGTGCCGACCGCGACGATGCCCGCCGGTGTGCGCTGGTTCGCTGAGCAGCAGCGCTCCTCACCGGCGCGCCGGTCGGCAACACCCCTTACGTGGCACTGGCCTGGTGCGCGGCGATCGCGCTGGTCTCCTACCTGTGGGCCCAGGCCGCGTTCCGCCGAGGTACCCGACTGACATGATCTAAAGCGCATGATCACCATCGGCCAGCTCGCCGCCTACGCCGGCGTGACGATCAAGGCCGTCCGCCATTACCACAAGCGTGGCCTGCTCGAGGAGCCGCCGCGTGACGCATCGGGCTACCGGCGGTACACCGCCCAGCATGCCATCGACCTGGTGAAGATCAAAACGCTGGCCGAGGCCGGCGTGCCGCTGGCTCGCATCAAGGCGCTCTTCGTGGCGCAGCCCGATCAGTTTGGCGCGGCGATGGCCGAGATCGACCGCAACTTGCAGGAGCGGGCGCGGGAGCTCCGTCGCACCCGCCAGCGGATCGCCCGGCTCAGCGCCGGTGACCGCCTGTTCGTTTCCGCAGCTGTCGCCGACTACCTCGACCGGCTCCGCGAACTTGGCGTGAGTCAGCGGGGGGTACAGATGGAGCGCGACGGCTGGATCCTGCTCCAGTCAGTCTCGCCGAAGGCGGCCTCCATCTGGTTTGCCGACAAGCTTCACGCGATCGACGATCCGGAGTTCGTTGCCATCTACCTCGAGTACGACGCGGCGTTCGACAGGTCCCCGGACGACCCGCGCCTCTACGCCCTGGCTGACCGCGCCCAGCGCTGGATCGCCGGCCAGCCCAGCAGGCTCAAGCGCGCAGAGGGGTCGACACCGGACCCGACCATCGCAAAGCTGGTCGCGACGTCCGTCGGTATGTCGTCGCCGGCCTGGGACCGGCTAACCGAGATCGGCAAGGAGCGCATGGCGGGCGGCACGTCCAGCCAGTAGGACGGTTGGCGCGGGTGCTACTGACGCGCTCACCTTTCCACACCGGGGCTCGCTACTGACGCGCTCGCCGTTCCACTTATCACGCGGCCCTTTCCACACCGGGGCCGCTTATGACCGGGGCTCGCTATTGCGGTCGGGTCCGAATCACGTCCGGGATCCGCGATACCGACGGTATCGGGCCGACGACCGGCGCCGGTCCGGCACCGAGCGCCGAGAGCACGGCAGCGGCGATCGCCGCGTGGCCCTGGTCGTTCGGATGGAACCAGTCGGTGCGACCCAGGTAGCTCGAACCCCCATCGGTGCCATGGAAGTCGTTGACGGCGTAGAAGCCGTTCAGCGTGATGAAGGTCGCGCCGTGCCGCTCGCAGGTTTGCACGATGATGTCATCGATCGCGGACGACGGCAGCCAGCTGCCAATACAGAGGACGCGCGTCCGCGGGCTCGAGACGCCGCTCACGATCGCCTCGTACTGCGCCGCGAACGTGTCAAGAGGGGTGTTGAATCCAACGTCGTTGGTGCCGAGCTCGATGGTGACGAGCGCCGGGTGGGCCGCCTGGACGGCGCTGAGCTGCGGCAACGCCCAGGCCGCTTTCGCGCCGCTGCGCGCCACCAGGTTCAGCGTCATGCCGAGCTTGTCCGCGACCAGCGCGGGAAAGGTCCCGTCCTGGGCGGTGGCAAAACGGCCGGCGCTGATGCTGTCACCGAGAGCGACATAGACCTTGCCCTGCAAGCCCTGGCTATCGGTGCCAGCGTGCACGCCAAGCACCTCGCTGGGGGCCATCACCGGGCCTTTCGTGCCCGGCTCGCCAACCGCGAGAAATAGGATCACGATCCAAATGAAATATGTCACGACCCTCGGGGTGCGCGACGGCAATGCCGTTGACCCCATCCTCCTGCCCCTATTCTGCCAGCCAGGCCGGACTGGCGCCCGCCGCAAACGTCGGACACGGCGCTAGACCAGTCCCGACTCCAGCGTGGTGACCATTTCGGCCAGCGCCCGGACGGCCCAGTTTGGACGCTCGGTCATGCCAAACAGTTGGAGGCGCGCCTCGGCGAGATGCTCTGCCGCCTGGCGGCGGCAAATCGCCTGCGCGCTGGACTGGGTGATGATGGCGCGGGCGGTCTCCATCTCGGTGGTCGTGAACCTGGCGCGCGTGAGCAGCGATCGCAGCACACGCCGGTTGCCCGCGGCGCCGCCCTTCAGCGCGACCAGCGTCGGCAGCGTCTTCTTGCCGTTCTTCAGGTCGCTGCCCATCGGCTTGCCGGTCTGACTGGTCGACCCCCATACGCCGAGGATGTCATCGATCACCTGAAATGCAATCCCCAGGTGGTAGCCGAACTTGCCCGCTTTGTCCAATGCCGCGTCACCGACGCCCGCGGCCAGGCCACCCAGCCGCGCGGCGCACTCGAAGAGCGCGGCGGTCTTGAGCCCCACCATCTCCATGTACTCGTCGACCGAGACGTCGACCCGCTGCTCGAACTGCAGGTCGAGCACCTGGCCGCGGCAGAGCGCGAGCATCGACTCGGTCAGCAATAAGAGCGCCGGCCGCGTGCGCTCCACGTAGCGTGCCGGCAGCAGATCGACCACTGCCCGGGTGACGAGCGCCTCCAGCGCCGCGCCGGCGTTGATCGCCTGTCCCTGGCCCCAAACCTTCCAGACGGACGGCCGTCCGCGGCGCAGCTCGTCACCGTCCTGGACGTCGTCGAAGACCAGCGAGAAGTTGTGCGCGAGCTCGACGGCCACCGCCGCCCACAGCGCATCGGCGTAGCGTTTCCCGAACGCCTCGCAGGTGAGCAGCGCGATGTTCGCCCGAAGGCGCTTGCCGGGGCGCTCGCCCGCTTTCCGCAGGCCGAGGTGGTACTGGACCATCTCGGTCAGCAGCGCGCTCTGGCTGGATCCGACCCGCTGCGAGAGACGCGACAGCTCGCGGTCCAGGGCCTGGTTCATCGCCTGCAACCGGTCGGTGCGGCTGGCAAAGGTCTTGGTCTTCATACCCCCCACCCCGACCCTCCCCCGCAAGGGGGGAGGGAGAAAAAGAAAGGTGTTTTCATCGGACTTCGACAGGAGGGGTGGTCTTGAGGGCCGCGATGGTGGGAGCGCCCGCACAGAACATGGCGACTCGCAGCTGCCAGGCGAAGCCCTCGAGCAAGCGCCGCACGGACTCTTCGCCTTCCGAGGCGGCGGCGAGCACGGCGTGGGCGAAGCCGGTCAGGTCCGCGCCGAGCCCGAGCGCCTTGGCGGCGTCGAGCCCGTGCTTCAGTCCGCCGCTCGCGATCAGCGGTAGGTGGGGAGCGGCGCGGTGGGTCGCGATCAGCGCCTCCGACGTGGGGATGCCCCACTCGGAAAAGGCGAGCGCCAGCTCGACTTCCTCGGGACGCTCGCGGCGAAAGGCCTCCACCCGGGCGAAGCTGGTGCCCCCGAGGCCGGCCACGTCGATGGCGGCCACGCCCGCGTCTGCCAGCAGCGCCGCGGTTCGCTCCGAAATACCGCAGCCAACCTCCTTGACGATCACCGGAACGGGGAGCTCGCGGCAGAGGGTCCCGATCTTGTCGATCAGCCCCCGGAAGTTGTGGTCGCCTTCGGGCTGGAGCGCCTCCTGCAGCGGATTGAGATGCAGCACCAGCGCGTCCGCGCCGATCATCTCGATCGCTTCCAGGGCCTGCTCCCGACGCATGCCGTAGTTCAGCTGGACCGCGCCCAGGTTGGCGAACAGCAGGACATCGGGGGCGACGCTGCGCACCTGGTAGGTGGCGCGCAGGTCCTTGTGCGTGATCCCCGCCCGCTGCGAGCCGACGCCGAAGGCGATCCCGACCGATTGCGCGACCAGCGCCAGGCGGCGGTTGATGTCGCCGGCGGCGTGGGCGCCACCGGTCATGCTCGAGATCAGGAACGGCAGCTTGAGGGGTTTGCCCAGGAAGCTGGTCGTCATGTCGATCGCGTCGAGGTCAAGCTCGGGAAGCGCTTCGTGGCTGAAGGCGTAGCGCTCGAAGCCGGCGCTGCGTGTGGACTGCACCGAGGCTTCCAGTGACAGGCGCAGGTGCTCGAGCTTGCGCTGGGCGATCTTTGAAAGCGGGTGCCCGTTGGCGTCGAGGGCCATGACCTAACCCGCCGCCGCCACATCGGGCGGAGTTGGGTGTTCGTCGTGCACGTCGGCCTCGAGGGCATCCGGGTTTTCCGCCTGGCGCTTGCGCATCATCTGGATGAAGTAGTCGACGATGATCGGGTCGAACTGCGTGCCCTTACCCGCCTCGAGCTGGGCGAGCGCGAACTCCGGCGTGCGCCGCTGCCGGTAAGGCCGGGTCGACGTCATCGCGTGGTAGGCGTCGCAGACCGACACGATGCGCGCGTGCAAGGGGATGTTCTGGCCCGCGAGCCCGTCCGGGTAGCCGCTGCCGTCGTACCACTCGTGATGGTGCAGCACGACGTTGAGGATTTGCCGGAAGGCCTTGATCGGCTGCAGGATGCGCGCCCCCAAGATGGGGTGCATACGCATGATCAGTTTCTCGTCTTCATCGAGCTTGCCTTCCTTGAGCAGCACTTTGTCGACCACGCCGATCTTGCCCACGTCGTGGAGGATCGCGGCCAGACGCAGCTGGTTCTTGTGCGCCGGCGACAGCTGCAGCATGTCGCCCAGGTCTTCGGCGAGCTTGGCGACCGACTGCGAATGGCCACTGGTGTACGGGTCCTTGGCGTCGATCGAAGCCGCTAGCGCGTTGAGGGCTTCCAGCGTCGCTTCGCTGTTGGGCGACAGCATGCCCTCGGCGAGCTCTTCCAGGTGGCTCGAGTTGGCGATCTGGCCGAGGCGCTTTTCGAGGGTCGCCACCATTCCCGGTCCGACCGTGTCGGCGCTCGCCAGCTGGGCGACGACCTCGCTCAAAACCGAGTCGAGCGCGGCGACGCTCTCCAGCTCGCAGGCGCCGCAGATGCAGTTGCGGCCGCGCTTCTTCGCCATGTACATGGCAAGGTCGGCGCGGTTCAGGAGCTCGTCGCGGTTCTTGGCGTCGACGGGATAGGTCGCCCAGCCAACCGACGCGGTCAGCGGCGCGAAGATGGTCTTCGGGTTGTACATGAAGACTTTCGCCAACGTGTCGCAGATTTCCTGGGCGCGGATGGGCGCCGTCTGAATGTCGACCCCGGGGAGAATGGCGACGAACTCCTCGCCGCCGTATCGGGTGACCGTGTCCTCGCGGCGCATCGTCGACGAGATGGTGCGCGCCGCCGCCTTGAGCGCGACGTCACCGGCGGCGTGGCCGAAGCTGTCGTTGTAGACCTTGAACCGGTCGAGGTCGATCATCATCACCGTGATCGACCCGCCCGTCTCCTTGGTTTTCTCGAGCTCCTCGTCGAACCTGGTGTGGAAATAGCGGTGGTTGGGCAGCCCGGTCACCGAGTCGGTGACGGAGAGTTTCTGTGCCTGGTCGAGGGCATGCGCATTGCGCATCGCGATGCCGGCGCGTTCGGCGAAGGTCAGCATCAGCTCCTGCTCGGTTTGGCGCAGTGGCTCGACGCGGTTCTGGAAGCCGATGATCATATCCGCGATCGCCCGCGCCCCGTGGAAGACCGGGACACGGTACCAGAGCCCGGCCGGCAACGGCTTGGGGTTGTCGGGCAGCACGATGTTCGGGTCGCTGAGCGGGATGACCTGCTCGCCCATCGCCGGCGTCAGCGACAGCCGCGCGCCGGTCATGTCGACGCCCGCGTACTGCGTCTTGAGCTCGGGGCTCCAGTCGATGTACAGCGTCGAGGCGGCGGGCGCGGACTCATCCTGACCGATCAGGGGCGGCATCTGGACCTGGAGCAAGAAGGCATCCGCGTTGAGCAGCGCCCGGCCTTTCTCGGCGGCGAGCAGGCAGGTCTGCTCGAACTCGAGGTCGCGGTTGAGCTCGACGGTCACCTCGGACAACGAGGCGTGCGCCCGTTCCAACTCCTCCTCCAGCGCTCGCTCCGCTCGCCGGGCGCGGTCGCCGACGAAGCCGACGAAGATGCCGGTGATGGCGACGAAGCCGGTACGCATCGCCAGGTTGGTAAGCGCGCTCAGCGCCAGGGAGGTGCCCGCGACCGTGTTGTCGTAGTAGACGACGGCCGTGTAGCTGAGGGCGATGGTGAGGACGGCGACGATGGCGGCCAGACCGCCGAATCGCACCGCCGTCGTGACCGTCACCACGAAATAGGCGAGAAAGAAGGGCGACTCCAGGCCGCCGGTGACCGCCACGCCGCCGGTCACGAGCAGGGTGTCGCCGATGGCCGAGATGTAGCCGCTGGTCAGCCATCCGGGTTTACGCGGAAGGATGATGACGAGCAACGTCAGGTTGTAGATCGCGCCCAGGCCGATCAAAGCCAGCAAGGTCACGAGCGATTGATGGCTCAAGCTCGATGACAGGAAAGGAAGGGCGCCCAGGGAGACGAGAATCGCGAGCCAGCGAACCCAGATGATGCGGCGCTCCATCTCCATCGCCGAGGCGTCCGGCTTCCCGGCCTGTGCCGGCTTGCGTGCACCCAGCTTGAGGTTGATGGCGCTGCTCATGGTTTCGACTCAGCCCGCCCTCAGCAGGCGATCCGAGCGGGGCTTGGCACGCGGGACTTCGTAGAAGTCGAGGAGCACCTGGGTGCTGTCGACCAGGTGGCTCAAGAATTGCTGGGTGATGCCGGTGCGACGCTCGCGGGCAATCGCCTTCTTGAGCTGTTCGAACTCCTCCTCCATTAGATGATGTACGGCGACGCGCGCGCTCTCGAGCGTGCGCTCGCCTGGCGCGCCGAAGATCAGGTCCACCGAGTTGAATCGCCCCTGCGCCGCCTCGCGCTCGTGCGTGCGCAGGTCGTTCGCCAGCCGCACCACGCGCGAGGCCTGGCAGATGTGGCCGAAGATTCGGTTCTTGAGCTCTTGCGAGACATCCTGGTAGGAAAAGGCAAGGATCGACACCTGGACGATCGGGAAGGAGCTGCTGTACATGCCATTCGCCAGGTAGGCGTCAAGGGTGACGCGCTCCTTGTGCTTGAGCCAGTGGTTCTCCTGGAGCATGGTCCAGATCGACTTCTCCCAGACCAGCCGTCGCATCGCGGTCCATTCTTCGGGGACTTCGTCCTCGCGGAACTGCTCCTCGATCTTGCGTGTGACCGTGGCGTTGACGAGGGGCATCTGGCTGAGGTCGCGGTTGGGCCAGAGCAGAAAGTTCTGGCACACGCGCCGGTAATCGGCAAGGTCGAGCTCGGGATGTTCTTCTTCCAGGTAGTCGTCGATGTAGACGATGTAGGCCATGGTGCGGGCCAGCGTCAGCGCCTGCTCGAAGCTGGCACTGGGGTGGAGGAGGACGGCGGCGCGGCAGACCTCACCCAGCATGTCGTCGCCACGCGGGTTGGCATCGACGAGATGGCGGATGACCGCGCCCTCGTCACCCTGCGCCAGCAGGTTCTCCTTGAGCTTATTAATGCGCCGATCTAGCATGTTCGCTCCTCGCCAGCAGGATTCGCGCGGAAAGGACCGCCGACCGGACAACCTGGGTTGGCCCGTAGAGCGTCTTGCCGACCCACATAGGAATGACGGGCTCTCCCTCGGTTTCATTCAGGTAGGCGGCAGCCCGGTTCAGCTGCTCCTTCAGGCCCGCCCGGAACTCGGCCGGCGCGAGCATCAGGGCCTGAACCGCGTAGGCGGTTTCTTCCGGGGTCCCGCCTGAGAACCATCCCCAGGAGCCGTCCTTTCGCTGGCTATCGCGCAACCAGCTAAACGCCTGCACGCAGGCGTCGGGTGCCGACGCGGTGAGCGCGAAGACGGCGTGGGCGGTGGCATAGAAGGGGGAACCATGCCACTTGTCGACCCAATGGTCGCCGTCTACGCGCGCATCACGCAGGTACTTGACGACTTTCTGCGCGATCACATACTGGCGAGGGAAGGGCGGCACGACCTGGAGCACCTCCAGGACGTGGGCATTCGCGGTGACGGAGGCATCCCGCTCGAGCGGGAAGGTAAAGAAGAAGTTCACGCCCTCGAACGGCCGCAGGGGGCCGGCCGAGATCGGATACCCGTAGCGGTGCAGGACGCTGAGCGTGAGGGCGGTGTCGTCGGCATCCGCCCGAAGGCCCTCCCGCGAGACGCCGACCCCGTCGTCGGTGAGGGACTGGGCGAGGTAGCGCAACAGCGGCGACGATTCGGCGGGCCGGTGGTCGGCCCGGGCCAGGTTGTAGAGCACCCAGGCGATCTCGAAGACTTCAAAGGGCGCGACTGTCGGAATGCTGCCATCACCGCGGTTGCGGAGCAGCAGGGCGAGGTACTCGTTGGCCTGCTCGTCGCGGGTCTTGAGCAGGAAATACGCCGTCGCCGACGGCGAGTTGGCAAACGAGCCGTTGGGGGAGAGCTGGGCCCGGGCGGCCTCGACGTCGAGCCGGTTGCCCAGGTATTCCAGCGAGTGCAGCAAGGGCGTCTTGACGTTGTAGATGAGCCGCGGCGGGATGTGGCCGATCTTCGCGTCGCGCTGGGCGGAGATCCCCATGAAGCGCTCGAAGGGGAGGGGGAGTCCGCGGACCTTGGCCTCATCGAGCAAGGCGGGGAGGACGAGTTCGAAGCCGGCCATGTCGGGGCCGGTCTGCCAGTTGCCGGTGTCCTCGTAGAGGAAGCGCAGTGCCTTGGTCCGCGCCCGGTGGACGACTCCATCCTGGAGGTTTTGCGGCAGGTCGGCGAGCGCCACCAGGGCGCTCAGGGTGGAGACCAGCTTGTCTTTTGGAATCGGCAGGGTCGTACCGAAGCTGCCGTCGGCGTTCTGGCTGCGCAGGAGCCAGGCGAGCGTCTGGGGATAGGCCAGCGCGTTGGGATCGTCGGGCTGGCGCAGGCGGGCGACGAAAGCCGTGTCATAGGCGGCGGCGGAGATCGCTCCCTGCTGGAGCGACGCGAGCAGCTCGCGGGTGGCCGCCGGGAGGGGCATTGCCGGCTGCGGCAGCACTTCCCGGATCGCGGAGTGAACGTCGTTGATTTCCGTAGTCGCGACCCCCTTGGATGGCGCTAGATCGAGCGTCTAGGGGGAGGCTACTGCCGTCCTATTGCGGGAGACGTTTCGGCTGCGCACCGGGTTGTCAGGCTGGCGCGCGTCACGGACGCGTCGTATTCGTCACAGGCCAATGACCCGGGAAAGTGGCCGCGGTCCGAGGCGTTGTCACGATACGGGCCTACGGGACGAGCCCGGAAAGAGGGACGGGTGTTTCGGCCGAGGGTGTTATCGGGCGGGCTGGACCGGCGCGCCAGCACCATGGTGCTGGTTCATGGCGCCTATACGGCGGCCAACCTGCTGGCCGGGGCGTTCCTCTCGATCTTTCTCTGGCGGGCCAGCCACGACCTGGTGCCGATCGCCCTCTACAGCGGCTTGAGCGCGCTCATGATTCCCGCCGCCTTCGTCGCCAACGGGTTGATCTGGCGGGGGATGGGTGCGGGTGCCTCGATCCGGCTGGGCCTCTTCGGCGGCGGCTTCTCCTACCTGGTGATCCTGATGCTGGGAAACGACGCCCCGCACTGGGTCGTGGTCCTGGGCCTCCTCCGAGGTGTCGCCGAAGGCTTTTACTGGTCGGGCTTTCACCTGGTCACGTACGACACGACGTCAGACCGGGACCGCGACCGATACTTCGGCGCCCAGGCCACGGCGAGCCTGTTCCTGACCGCCACCCTCCCGCCGGCGGCGGGCGCGATCATCGTGGCGGGCGCCCGCGTGGGTGGGACCTACCGTGGCTATCAATTGGTCTTTGCCCTGTCTGCCGTGGTCCTGATGGCCGCCATGGTGCTGGCCGGTCAGCTGCCGTCCTCCGCGCGCCAGCGCCTATCGCTTCGCCGGGTCGCCACCCTGGCGCGGCGTAATCCGGACTGGCGCTGGGTGACCCGAGCCCGGCTGGCCGATGGCTTCACCGGTAGCTTGATCGGGCTGGTGCTGACGATTCTGATGTTCCTCGTGCTGAAGAACGAGCAGCAGGTGGGCAACTTCAACGGCTTGATGGGCCTGCTGGGTGTCGGCATCAGCCTGGGGCTGGCCGCCTTCATGAAGCCCAAGCACCGGATCGCGTGCGCCCTCGTCGGCGGCGCGCTGCTGGTGCTCTCCACCTTCTTATTGCCGCTCTACCTTTCGGCCTGGGCGATCGTCGGCTTCGGCTTGCTGCGCGCGATCGGTGGCCCACTCCATGGCAACGCGCTGGCGCCGGTGGCGTTGCAGGTGATCGACCGGGATCCGGCGCCGAAGGTCATGCGCTACGACTACATCGTCCACCAGGAGCTGTGCCTGGGGATCGGGCGGGTGGTGAGCATCGGCTGCTTCCTGCTGCTTGCCGCCCCCATGAACCAGATGCTGCTCGCCCGCATCGTCGTCGTCGTCGCGGGGGCTGCCCCGCTCCTGATCTGGGCCGCCTTCGCCCGCATCCCGGGCGTCGCGCCCCTCGCGCAGCCCGACACGCGGGCGCTGCCGGCCGCCGCTTAGCTGGCCAGGACGACCCGCCGTTAGTCGGTTTGTAAGGTTGGTGGCGTAACGAGTCCAACACAACGGGACAGGAGTCCCGTTCACGGCCCTTCATCGACACGCGGGTCGTAATCGGCGGGGCGTTTATAGGTATAGAGGGCGCACAGGCCGAGGCCTCAGCCCAGGAAAAATATGATCCAGTGGTTGCGCGATCGCGTAGGCTCGCAGGGCCAGTCGATGGTCGAGTTTGCGCTCATCCTCGTCCTGGTCGCCTGCGTTGCGATCGCCACGATCATGGTGACCGGCAACCAGCTCGAATTGACGTTTGAGGACATCCAGGAAGCTGTCGTCAACCCCGGTGATGCCGGAGCGACGAGTCCGTACACGTGTCCGGGCGGCACCACGGCCGTTTTGCACGGGCACAAGTACCACTGTCAGTGATGGCTACCGCTCCCAAGCCCCGGTCAGCCTGACCGTTGGTGGAGCGAAAGAGACTCGAACTCTCGACCTCCGCAATGCGAGTGCGGCGCTCTGCCAGCTGAGCTATCGCCCCGGGGGATTATACGTTCAGGCCATGCGCCAGTTAGCCGTTTGAGCTGGTCGCCGGCCAGACCGAAACCGGGCGATCGATGATGGTCGGGTCCCATTCGAAGGCTTTAGCTGATCGAGCTTGTTTCATTCTCATGAGGCGGGCATAGACTAGCCATATGGCGCAATTCCGGCCCGACCAGACCCCGCCCCCGCAGGCGCCCAAGACTCCACGCCAGACCGGCTCCTGGCTGCGGCTGGCCCTACTGGCCGGCCTGAGCCTGTACCTGGTCATCCTGACCGCCCCGCTCGTCAGCAAACTGGGCGGACCGGCGCGGGTTGACCTGAGCTACTCGCAGGTCGTGACCCAGGTTGAGAACGGCAACGTCGGCGACATCACCATCCAGGGCCAGTCCGCGCAGGGTGACCTCAAGGTCGCGGTGGCCAACAACGGGGTCACCAACACCCAGTTCACCGCTACCGTCCCCGACAACGTCGGGTTGACCGATCCCACGTTCTTTCCGCTGCTGAAGAGCCACAACGTCGCGACCACGGTCAAGCAGGACACCGGCGGCATCGGCAGCCTTTTGCTCACGTTCCTTCCATTCCTCGCCCTGATCGCGATCTGGATCTGGTTCGTGCGGCGGTCGGGCCAGGCGGCGCAGGGCATCTTCAGCTTTGGCCGCAGCCGCGCCCGCCTGCAGGACCCGAGCACGCCCAAGACGACCTTCCACGATGTCGCCGGCGTCGAACAGGCCCAGTTCGAGCTGCAGGAAATGGTCGATTTCTTGCGCGATCCGGGGAAGTTTCAGAAGCTGGGCGGCCGGATGCCCAAGGGCGTCTTACTGATCGGCCCTCCCGGCACCGGCAAGACGCTGCTGGCCCGGGCCATCGCGGGTGAGGCCGGCGTGCCGTTCTTCAGTATCTCGGCCTCGGAGTTCGTCGAGATGTTCGTCGGCGTCGGCGCTTCGCGTGTTCGCAGCCTCTTCGAAGATGCCAAGAAGCACTCGCCGTCGGTGATCTTCGTCGACGAGCTTGACGCCGTCGGACGCCAGCGCGGCGCCGGCCTTGGCGGCGGCAACGACGAGCGCGAGCAGACGTTGAACCAGTTGCTGGTCGAAATGGACGGCTTCGACCAGCGCGAGGCCGTGGTGGTGGTCGCCGCATCCAACCGCGCCGACGTCCTCGACCCGGCGCTGCTCCGCCCCGGCCGCTTTGACCGGCGGGTCGTCGTCGACCGGCCCGACCGTCGCGGCCGAGCCGCGATTTTGAAAGTGCATACGCGCAGCGTGCCGCTGGATCCGGATGTCGACCTCGAAATCATCGCGCGCTCCACCCCCGGCCTGGTGGGTGCCGACCTCGCCAACCTGGTCAACGAAGCCGCCCTGCACGCCTCGCGCACCAACCGGACGACGGTTGCCATGGAGGATTTCGAGGAATCGTTCGACCGGGTGGTTCTCGGCTCCGAGCGCAAGATCTATCTGAGCGAGGCCGAGCGCCGCGTGATTGCCTACCACGAGTCCGGCCACGCGCTCGTCGCCTGGTACCAGCCGCAGTCCGATCCGGTCCACAAGATCACGATCGTGCCGCGCGGCATGGCGCTGGGTGTCACCCAATCGATTCCGACCGACGACCGGCACAACCTGTCACAGGAGTATCTGGAGGCCCGGATCGCGATGGCACTCGGCGGGCGGGCGGCCGAGCAGCTCGGCCTTGGCTCGATCACGACCGGCGCCCAGAACGACCTCGAGACCGCGACCGAGCTGGCTCGACACATGGTCGTCAGCTGGGGGATGAGCAAGAAGATGGGACTTTTCTCCTTCGACGACTCGCCGCAGGCGGTCTTCCTGGGCCGTGAGCTGGCCGGCACCCCGCACATCAGCCAGCGCACGGCCGCGATCATCGACGAGGAAGTGACCCGGCTGCTCAGCGAGGGCTACCAGGCGGCGGAGAGCATCCTGACCGCGAACCGTGCGAAGCTCGATATGCTGGCCACCGCCCTGTTGCAGGAGGAAGTTCTGGACGAAGACCAGATCGCGCGGCTGATCGGACCGCGCGCCCTCGAAGGCG
>VBHO01000221.1:0-9388 GCA_005882045.1 Chloroflexota bacterium
CGTCATGGCCCGCGCCAACCTGATCATCTCAGGCGGGACCGGTACCGGCAAGACGACGCTGCTCAACGTGGCCTCCTCGTTCATCCCGCCGACGGAGCGCATCGTCACCATCGAAGACGCGGCCGAGCTCCAGCTCCACCAGGAGCACGTCTGCCGGATGGAGGCGCGGCCGCCCGACTTGAACGGCGAGAATCGGGTGGCGATCCACGACCTGGTCATCAACGCCCTCAGGATGCGTCCGGACCGCATCGTCGTCGGCGAGTGCCGTGCCGGAGAAGCGCTCGACATGCTGCAGGCGATGAACACCGGCCACGACGGCTCGCTGACCACGCTCCACGCCAACACCACGCGCGACGCGCTTTCCCGGCTGGAGACGATGGTGCTGATGGCGGGCATCGACCTGCCCATGAGGGCCATTCGCCAGCAGGTGGCCTCGGCCATCGACCTGGTGGTGCAGCTCTCGCGGATGCGCGACGGTCAGCGCAAGGTGACCAGCATCACCGAGATCACCGGTATGGAAGGCGACACCATCACCATGCAGGAGATCTTCCTCTACGAGTCGCACGGCGCCGATAAAGACGGCACCATGACCGGCGTGTTCCGTCCAACCGGCATCCGCCCGCACATCATGGACCGGCTGTTCGCGGCCGGGGTGCCGATCCCGCCGGAACTCGCGCGCGTCTTCCCCGACCGCCGGGCCAACGAGCGCGGCCACTAACTAACCGGGCGGGCTGTCGTCCTCACGGGCGTTACTCGGTATACTTTTGTCCTCTCGAGATCTCGGGAGGAGGCCACCATGGAGATCTTGATCCAGGCCAAGAAGAATGCGGCCGACCCCCAGATGAAGGCCTATGCACAGGCCAAGCTCGAGAAACTGACGCGCCATTTCGACCACATCCTGCAGGCGCGCATGGAGCTCGGCACCGAGAAGAACAAGAGCCTCGAGACCATGAAGGTCGCCGAACTCACGGTGCACGTCACCGGTCGCACCGGCAACATTCTCAAAGCGGTGCAGTCGGCCGACCACATGAACGAGGCGGTCGACCTGGTGGTCGACAAGATGGACCGGCAGATTCGCCAGCACAAGGAGAAGCTCAAGGATCATCGCCGCTCCAAGCCCACGGGAGCCATCGGCCAGGGCTCCGCCGAGGGCGCACCCGCGGCGGTGCGGTCGAATGGGGTGGCGAAGATCAAGCGCTTCAAGCTGAAGCCCATTTCGGAGGAGCAGGCGCGGGACCAGATGGACGAGCTGGGCCACGCCTTCTTCATCTTCCTCAACGAGGACACGCAGGAGCTCAACCTGCTCTACCGGCGCAACGATGGGACCCTGGGGCTGGTCGAAGCCGACCTGAGTTGACGTCGAGCGCCCGTTTGGGTGGCCGGACGGCGGGTATGCTTACTGGTTGCAACCCAGCGTGTAATCCATGAGCGTTCTTACCAAAGTCTTAGGCGATCCGAACGCGCGCGAGGTCAAGCGGCACCTCGAGCGGGTCGCCGAAATCACCGAGCTCGAGCCGCTGATCGAGAAGCTTGCCCCCGAGGAGCTCAAGGCCAAGACCGCCGAGTTCCGGGAGCGGCTGGCGAACGGCGAACAGCTCGACGACGTGCTGGTAGAGGCCTTCGCGGTCGTCCGCGAGGCAGCTCGGCGCACCATCGGCTTGCGGCCCTTCGACGTCCAGCATGTCGGCGGCATCGTGCTGCACAACGGGACCATCGCCGAGATGAAAACCGGCGAGGGCAAGACGCTGGTCGCGGTCCTGCCGCTCTACCTGAATGCGCTGGAGGGCAAGGGCGCCCACCTGATCACGGTCAACGACTACCTGGCCCGCCGCGACGCCGGCTGGAACGCGCCGATCTACCACGCTCTCGGGATGAGTGTGGCGGTCATCGGTCACGAGATGTCACTGGTCTACGACCCCGGCTACCTGGACGAGACCCACCCGGATCCACGCCTACAGCACCTGCGACCGGTGACTCGCGCCGAGGCCTACCAGGCCGACATCACCTACGGGACGAACAGCGAGTTCGGGTTCGACTACCTGCGCGACAACATGGCGGTCGACCTCTCGCAGTGCGTGCAGCGGGGCCTGAATTACGCCATCGTCGACGAGGTCCACAGCATTCTCATCGATGAGGCGCGCACGCCGTTGATCATCTCCGGCCAGGCGCAGGAGTCGACCGAGAAGTACTACCAGTACGCCAAGCTGATCCCGCGACTGGGCGCCGACGACTACACGGTGGACGAGAAGACGAAGTCGGCGGCGCTGACCGAGGAAGGCATCGCCAAGATCGAGCGCTGGACCGGCGTCAAGAACGTCTACGAGTTGGAGCATGTCGACGAGGCGCACCAGATCAACCAGGCGCTCAAGGCCTTTACGCTCTACAAGCGCGACCGCGATTACCTGGTCAAAGACGGCGAGGTGATCATCGTCGACGAGTTCACCGGCCGTCAGCAACCCGGGCGGCGCTGGGCCGACGGCCTGCACCAGGCGGTCGAAGCCAAAGAAGGCGTCAAGGTCCAGCAGGAGACGCAGACACTCGCCACCATCACCTACCAGAACTATTTCCGGCTCTACAAGAAGCTGGCCGGCATGACGGGAACGGCGGTCACGGAGGCCGAGGAGTTCGACAAGATCTACAAGCTCCAGGTGGTCGTGATCCCGACCCACAAACCGATGATTCGCGACGACCGTCCCGATCTCATCTACAAAACGGAGGACGCGAAGTTCAACGCGGTCGCCGACGAGATCCAGGAGGTCGCCAGCGCCGGCCGCCCGGTGCTGGTCGGTACCGTGTCGGTGGAGAAGTCCGAGCGTCTTGCCCGGCTGTTGGAAAAGCGTGGTGTGCGGCACGAGGTACTCAACGCCAAGCAGCATGAACGTGAGGCGCTGATCGTTGCCAACGCCGGCCAGCCCAGCGCGGTGACGATCGCCACCAACATGGCCGGCCGTGGCACCGACATCGTCCTCGGCCCCGCCGTGGCGGAGGGTGGCGGTCTCCATATCGTCGGCACCGAGCGGCACGAGAGCCGCCGCATCGACAACCAGCTCCGCGGTCGCGCCGGCCGGCAGGGTGACCCCGGTTCCTCGCGCTTCTTCCTCGCGCTCGACGACGACCTGATGCGGATCTTCGGTGGAGAGCGCATCAAGGGCATGATGAACATGCTCCGGGTGGCCGACGACGAGCCGATCGAATCGCGCATGGTATCGCGGCAGATCGAAGGCGCACAAACCAAGGTCGAGGGCCACAACTTCGACGCCCGCCGCTACCTCGTCGAGTACGACGACGTCATGAACAAGCAGCGCGAAATCATCTACGGCGAGCGCCGCAAAGTCCTCGAGGGTGTCGACCTGCGTGAGCTGGTGCTCTCCTGGGTGCGCAAGGTGGTCGAGGACGCGGTCAACGAGCGCTGCGAGTCCCGCCATCCGGACAACTGGGACCTGGAAGGGCTGGTTGTTCAGCTGGGCCTGGTCTTTCCCCTGCCACCCTTCAGCGAGTTAGCCGCTGACGAGTTCGGCGAGACCAAGGAAGCGGTCGTCGAGCGGCTGATGCAGTACGCGCAGACAGCCTACGAGGCCAAGGAAACCGAGATGACCGAGCCGATGATGCGCAAGGTCGAGCAGTTCGTGGTGCTCAAGACCATCGACTCCAAGTGGATCAGTTACCTGACGATGATGGAGCACTTCAAGGAAGGGATCGGGCTGCGCGCCTTCGGACAAAAGGACCCCCTGGTCGAGTACAAGAACGAAGCCTTCCAGGCCTTCCAGGAGCTGCTCAATGACATCCAGTTCGACATCGCCTCCACCGTCTTTCGGGTGCAGCTCGTCAACGAGCCGCCCAAGCCGCCGCCACCGCCCCGCCAGGTCATGGGCCCGACCCGGGCGCTGGAGCCGATGGCCGCAGGGGGCAACGGTGGGGCCAGCCCCGCGCCGGTGCCCGCCGGCAAGATCGGCCGCAACGACCCCTGCTACTGCGGCAGCGGTAAGAAGTACAAGAAGTGCCACGGCCGGTAGCCACCGACGCGATTTAGTCCGGTCATCTTCGGGTAGGATGTCGGGCGATGGCTAAGAAGAAGGCCGTATCGAAGAAGGACGTGACCGAGGCGCCGAAGGCCCCGGCAGCCACCTCGGGGGCAACGCCGGCGGCGCCGGCGCGCCCGCCTTTCCGCCGGCCGCAATCGTTGAACTTTGCCGGCGTCGGGCGCAATGACATCTGTCCCTGCGGCAGCGGCAAGCGCTTCAAGAACTGCCACGGAAACTAACAATGGAAGAGATCCTCGAGCACGCGAACGACCTGCTGAAGAAGATTCTTCAGCTCCAGGAGCATCTTTGACCTTCCTGCGAAGGCCAAGCGCCTCGACGCGCTCCAAAACGAGCTAAACGACCCCAACCTCTGGCAGGATCCGCCGCGCGCGCAGCGGCTCGCGCAGGAAGCCAAGGGGTTGCGCGATGAGGTCTCCGGCTGGCGCAAGCTCGAAACGCGGGCAAAAGATGTCATTGGCCTCGCCGAGATGGCGATCGCGGAGAACGATGCCCACCTGGAGGAGACCCTTCGGCAGGACCTCGCCGCGCTGGATGCGGATGTCAGCCGGCAGGAGGTCGACCTGCTCTTCGCCAACCCCTACGCTGACAATCCCGCGCTGGTCAGCATCCACGCCGGCGCCGGCGGCACCGACTCACAGGACTGGGCCGAGATGCTGCTGCGGATGTATCTCCGCTGGGCGGAGCGTAACAAGATGCCGGCCGAGATCATCGACGAGTCACCCGGCGAAGAAGCGGGCTACAAGAGCGTGACCATCCGGATCTCGGGCAAGCGCGCCTTCGGCTGGCTCCGCGCCGAGCGCGGGGTGCATCGACTGGTGCGGCTCTCGCCCTACGATCAGGCGCACCGGCGGCACACCTCGTTCGCGCTGGTCGAGGTGATCCCGGAGATCGAGGACGACAGCGATATCGAGATTCGGCCGGAGGACTTGAAGGTCGACGTCTACCGATCGAGCGGCGCCGGCGGCCAGCACGTCAACAAGACCTCGTCGGCCGTCCGGATGACGCACCTGCCGACCGGCATCATCGTCACCTGCCAGAACGAGCGCTCGCAGATCAAGAATCGCGAGCTGGCGCTCAAGGTGCTGCGCTCCCGCCTGGTGGCGTTGCGCGAGCAGCAGCGGTCAGAGCAGCGCCAGGAGTTGAAGGGCGCGCACCAGTCGAATGAGTGGGGCAGTCAGATCCGCAGCTACGTCCTGCATCCCTACACGCTGGTCAAGGACCATCGCACCGGTCTAGAGGTGGGCAACGTCCAGGCCGTCCTCGACGGCGACCTGGACAACTTCATGGAAGCTTTCCTCCGCCTCGATGCCGGCCGTGAAGGTCAGGCCGCCTAACCGACGCGATCAGGCCGCTGGCGCCAGTTCGGCGGCGGCTGCCTCGAATCGGCGTTCGTTGCGCAGCGCCACCCAGACGCTGCCAACGATGATCACCGTCCCGATGACGTAGGCCTCGCCGAAGAGGCGCGTCGCGCCTAGGGGGAGAAACTCGAGGATGCCGGGCAGGTGCGGCAGCGGGTGGTAGATCAGCAGGTAATGCAGCGCGGGCCCCACGGAGAAACAGAGCCAGGCGGCCAGCAGGAATCGGCCGGCGCGCCGCGACATGCCGGCGGTGAAAGCCTGGCGGATCAAGAGCGCGATCGGCAGGATGAGGACGACCAGGTGGAAGCTCCAGGTCACGCTGCTGATCAGCGGCAGGGTGCTCACCGCGAGCGCGAACTCCAATCCGGAGCGCGTGGGTCGCGAGGTCGCGCGAATCACGACGAACAGCAGGAGCAGCACCAGCGGCCAATCCAGCGCCCGTCCGCACCAGTCCGCGCCGCCACCCGCGTCGGCGGTGGAGGGCTGGCAGATCCGCGCGGTGAAGCCGGCCAGCGACTGGTTTTCCCGATACCCGGTTCCCGCCGCCAGGTGCGGCAGCATGTCGCGGAAGTAATAGAGGTTATGGTCGAAGCTGGTCACCAGCAGGCCGAGGACAAGGCCGAAAAGTCCGGTGACGCCAACCGCGGCGAGCAGTTTCCAGTGCCGGCGCCAGGCGAGATAGGGGAGGAGGGCGAGCGGAAAGAGTTTGAAGACCGCGGCGACGCCCACGAGCACTCCGCTGCGCACGTCCTGGCGCCGCTGCCAGTAGGCCCACGCGCCCGTGAGCAGTAGCAGCAAGAGCGAGTTCATGCTGCCTGTCAAGACGGTGTTTGCCAGCGGGAAGAACGTCGTCAGCATCGCCGCCAGGCAGAGCAGCTCGCCACGTCGCGGCCGGCCGATCACGGCGTACACGATCAGCAGGCTGGCCGCAATCGCGGCCTGGATCAGCACCAGCCAGATGCGCACGGCCAGGTCGTTCGAGACCCAGGTCAACGGGATCAGGAACACCGCGAACGCCGGCGGATAGAGATAGCCGCTGCTAAGCGACCAGTCCCAGGGCACGTGGTTGCGGATGAAGTTGGCATAGGGGTCGCCGCCGTTGGCGAGCTGGTGCGCGGCAAACAGGTAGTCCTGGAAGTCGTCGGCACGGGGCGCGTGCGGGCCCAGAACCGGGAGCAGGTACAGCCACCCGTAGAGGGTCAGCAGGAGCGCGATCAAGGCGCTGACGGCCACCTGCCGCGGATGAGGCCAGCCCAGGATTCGCCGCACGGCCATATAACCGGGGAAACAGGCCAGTCACGCCCGGCGTTACACGGCCGTTACGTGGACTTGCTTAGATGGAGCAGCGGACGGACCCGTCCCACCTCGAGACCCTTGTGGTTTCGCAGCGTCGGGTGGGCAAAACGGTCGAGGGCTTGCTGCTCGGCCGGCGCAAGCCAGCCGAGGTCAGTCAGCGCCGCCATGACGGCAGCCGACACCCACGTGCCGTCCACGTCTTCCAGCTTGAGCGCGAGGCCGACACCCGACTGCCGGTCGGCCGTGCAATGTGCTCCGGCAGCGCCGCCCTTGGCCAGCAACCGGCCGCCGGTGACCTCCATCAACGCCGTGTCGAAGCGCTTTGTCCCACCGACCAGGAATGGATGGGTCGTCATCGCCTCTACCGCGGTCCTGGTCGCGGCATCCTCCGAGGTCACGAGCCGGGCAAAGCTGCCCGCCATCGCGAAAAGGGGCACGGCCGCATTGGGCGCACTACAGCCATCGATGCAGTACACGACCTTGGTGGTTGCGCAGCCGGTAAATTCCTCGACCACCTGCCGGATGCGCTGCTGCACCGGGTGGGAAGGCTCGAGATAGCTCGCGAGCGCCGCCTCCAGCACGCGAGCGGCCGCCAGCATCCCGCTGTGTTTGCCCGAACAATTGTTGAAGACCGCCAGCGGCTCGGTCATCTCGCGCCGGACGACCTTGGCCGCGGCTTCGTCGTACGGCCAGTGGGCACCGCATTGCAACGAAGACTCGTCGATCTCGGCGTGGGCGAGGAGATCGCGAACCACGGTGACATGGCGGGGCTCGCCGCTGTGGGAGGCGCACATGATGGCGACGTGTTCGGCCGTGAGGCCAAAGCGCTCGACGATGCCGGTTCGCAAGGCGGCGATCGCCTGGAATGGTTTGGCACACGAACGGAAGTACGACCAGCGCGCCCCCGGCGCCGACCGCGGCCAGGTGGCCGCGCTGCAGTCCCTCCTCGACGTCGCCCCGCTCGACGCGCAGCAGGGGGACGGCCGAGTTGGGCATTCGCCTGAGTATAAAGAGGGAGTCGGTGCGGCTTTGGACCCAGAGTGAAGCGAGGCAGCAATGCGCGACGAGATGACCTATACTTCCGGAGTTATTCGGCCCCTTAGGGCCCGGCCAGTCGCGGCCCCGGCTATCGGAATGGATTTGTTCACGTGCCAGCAACAATCACAAGCCAGCCGACACCGACGATGCTGCCAGAGCGGGCGCGCATGGCTACGGTAATGTCCGCTGTGCCGCAGATCAGTCTGCAGGGTGTGCACAAGAAATATCCCAACGGCACCGTGGCGCTGCGCGACGTCACGCTGATGATCCCCAAGCAGGACTTCGTCTTCCTGGTCGGACCGAGCGGGGCCGGCAAGTCGACACTGGTCCGGCTCTTGATCCGCGAGGAGAAGGTCACCGAGGGGAAGATCCACGTCGAGGGTCAAGACCTGAGCCGCCTCAAGCGCCGCCACCTGCCCTTCCTGCGGCGCAAGATCGGCATGGTCTTCCAGGATTTCAAGCTGCTGCCGAACCTTACCGTCTTCCAGAACGTCGCCTTCGCGTTGCGGGTCACCGAAGGCGCCCTGCGGCACCTCAAGCCGAAAGTCGAGGAGGTGCTCAGCATCGTCGGCCTGGAAGGAAAAGAGAATAAGTTCCCCGACCAGCTCTCCGGCGGCGAGCAGCAGCGGGTGGCGATCGCGCGGGCACTCGTCCACGATCCGCGGATCTTTCTCGCCGACGAACCGACCGGGAACCTCGACCCGGCGACCTCCTGGGAAATCATCCAGCTGCTGCTGCAGATCAACGCGCGAGGGACAACGGTCTTGATGGCGACCCACAACCGCGAGATCGTTGACGTCATGCGGCGGCGCGTGGTCGCGATCGAGAGCGGACAGATTGTCAGAGACGAAGATGCGGGAGGGTACCATGCACCGGCTCTGGAATCGCGTTGATTTCGCCTTCAGCAGCGCGTGGCAGAACTTCTGGCGCAATGCTGCCGTCAGCATTGCCAGCGTCCTCATCGTCTGGGTCGTGCTGCTGGCACTCGGCAGCTTGCTGCTCGTGCTGCACTCGCTCGACCAGATCGTGGCCCTCGAGAAGACCAAGGCGAGCGCCATCTCGGTTTACCTTGCGGATACGACGCCGCTCAGCAGCGCGATGGATTTCAAGCTGCACCTGGAGAGTGACCCGCGGGTGACCGCCGTCACCTACGTGTCCAAGGATCAGGCAATGGCAAGGTTCCGCCAGCTGCCGGCGTTGGACCCGAGCGTGATCGACACCCTCGGCACCAACCCACTGCCCGCCAGCCTCGACGTCACGGTCAAGGATATCCGTGACCTGGGCGCGATCGATCAGGCGGTGCGGCTCTCGCCGCTGGTCGACCGGTCGCCGGCCACGAACTACGAGCCGAATGTGATCGACAAGATCATTCTGCTGGCCCGCGTCGCCGGCATCGCCGGACTCGTCCTGATCATCGGGCTGACGGGGCTGTCGGTCTTCATCATTATGCTGACCATCCGCACCGCCATCTACCTCCGGCGCAAGGAGATCGAGGTGATGAAGCTGGTCGGAGCCACCGATTGGTTCGTGCGCTGGCCGTTCATCGTCGAAGGGCTCTTCGTCGGTGTGGTCGGCGCCGTGGTGGCGGTGCTGATCGTCGGCTTCGGCTACCACCCGGCGGTCGTCAACCTGCAGAGCGTCCTGATCTTCGTG
>VBHO01000221.1:9400-10000 GCA_005882045.1 Chloroflexota bacterium
ATGCTCGGCTTCGGGCTCCTCCTTGGAAGCGTCGGGAGTTATCTAGGCGTCAGGCGGTTCCTCAAGCAGTGAGGCGGGCGCGCATCCGCGCGGCGCTGGCCGTCGTGGTCCTGACCGCGGCCCTGCTGACGACGGTCTCGGACACGATCTACGACAAGCAGCACCAGCTGCAAGGGCTCAATGGTCAGATCGTGGCGACCAAAACCCAGATCGCGCAACTGCTCGCGCAGGAACGGCAGCTGCAGGGCGAGATCGCGGCCTTCGACGCCCAGCTGCGAGCGGTGCAAGCGCAGATCGACCAGGAGACGGCCAAGCTGGTCCTGCTCGCGCAGCAGGTCGACCAGGCCAAGGAGCAGCTGGCGCTCAAGGAAGCGGAACTGGCGCAGCACATCGCCGACTTCGGCCGCCGGATGCGAATCATGTACAAGAGCGGCCAGATCAGTGGCCTCGAGCTCATCTTCTCGGCCGCGAACTTTACCGACCTGATGAACCGCGTGGTCTTCTTCAATGTCATCGTTCGCGAAGACCGGCGCCAGGTCGCCGAGCTGCAGAAGGAACGGGCGGCGATCGAGGCGATGAAGGCCGACCTCGAAGCCAAGA
>VBHO01000183.1 GCA_005882045.1 Chloroflexota bacterium
CGAGCGGGTGGCCGGTCGGGTCACCGCCGCTACCGGCGAGGCCAGCCAGGCTCGCGTCCACTTCGAGCGGGCGCTCGAAATCGCCTCCGGGCTGGACAGTCCGAACGACCTCAGCCGGGTCGCCTTTGACTATGCCCAGGTCCTCGAAGAGCAAGGTGATCCCACCCAGGCCCTGCTGCGCTATCGCCAGGCGTACAAGTCGAGGCGCGCCGCCGCCCGCCTGTCCTGAGGTCCAGCGCGGGCTCCGTCGTTACTGAATTCGCCCAGGGAGTGGGACGGGAAGCGACGCGAGTGGAACGATGGGCGCGACGCTGGGAATCGCGGCCAGCGTCCCGCGTTGAGGGCTTGCCGGGCCGTTACTCGCTGGCTGGGCCTCATCCTCAACGTCGCCCTCTCGAAGGTCTTCTGCATCCACCGTGGCCGTCCCGGCGTTGCCGCCGCCGGCGGCTGGCGCGGGGCGTCCGGCTTGTACTGGCCCCGGCCCGGCGGAGGGGACCGACGATGCGGCCGGCGTCGTGCTGGGAGACGGAGATCCAAGGAAGGGCAGTTGCGGCCGGTTCGCTTGCATCTGGGGGCCGTTCCAAATGACGGAGACCCATACCGCAGCCACGATCAGAAACGACGCCACGATGACTGCGCGCTGCGCTTTCACGCCAAACTGATCGTCAGGCGCGGACAGTTCACGATACGGGTCCTATCATGGCGCATTCGAGAAGCGGGGCGGCCCGCGCATCCTATATATGTGGGAAGCGCTGCCGATTTGCGGCGGCGGGATTCAAGCCTGCGAGCGAGGAGTCCGTCGCGCCACCGGTTGCCTGCCGAGGCCGGAAATAGGCTTGGACGTCGTCCGGGAAGAGGGCGAGGACCTCGTCCGGCACCTCCCACTGCGCCTCGCTCATCCCCTGCTGCACAAAGCGGTCAATCGCAATCCCAAGCAGTCGCAGACACGCATCCAGCGGGAGATGGAGCGCATCGAGCACCGGCTTGCGCTCCCGCAGGAGGGCCGTCATCTTGGTCATGAGCTCATCGACCACACCCCGCACCTGCCGGGTATGCGCCAGGGGGCTTTCCCCCAGGGGAGCGTTCTTCAGGTCGAGCAGCTGCTGAACGTACGGCATGCTGAGTGCCGACACTTCCTGCCGCAGCGTGCTGATGTCATGGAGGCGGTCGATTCCGACGGCATTGCTCCAGCGGCGGCGCGCTTGCACGTCGCCCAGAACGCAGGCGCCGTACCACCGGTAGTTCGTGTTCGCCATCAGCCGGCCCTCCAGATGCCGGCAGGTCATGACGGATCCCAGTGGCCGGTGGGAGAGGTCCAGCGTGACCATCTGGGTCGCCTGGTACGCGGGACAATCAACGAAATCGGGCGGAAACGGCTTGGGGTACGGGCACTCGTCGGCCGGTCTCTGAGGGCGACCTAACATGTTGCCCCCTGCCCACAGGGCGATTGCCTGCGCCCGGTTACGGATTCCCCGATCGCGGAAGAGTTTCTCGAAGTGGGTACGCACCGTCCGAAACGTGATGCCGAGGCGTTTCGCGATCTCCTTGTCGGACAGACCGTTAGCGGCAAGGGCAAGGATCTGAGCCTGGCGACGGGTTAGCTGGCCGGCCAAGCGGTCGACCCCGCCATTCCCACTGGGCGGGCCGCCGCCACCGAGATCACGCACCGTTTCATCACCCGCTGTCTCGAAAATATCAGGGCAACCTTGAGTTGCGCCTATCTGAAACCGAAGCAGCGCCCATAACATAGGGCACGATTCCCGCTCGGCATGGGACAAATGCCCCCCTTAGGGGGGAGGGAGACCTGGGCAAGCCTCCCTGGAGGGGGGAAGGAGCTTCCGCCCGGCACACTGAGGCAAGAGCCTTCCGCAGTTCGACCACCACCTGCATGCTTTCGAGCAGCACCGTTTTGAATTCGTCGGATCGATTCGCCACCCTCACCTGACGCCTCCTTCCCTGAGAATCCCGCGATCGTCATTAGTACCGACGTCCAGGGTGCCGATTATTTGACAATGGATTTGTCGCAAACTAACCTTGTTGCAGAGTTCCGTACCGATCAGCTCGAGTTAGGGGAACCAGTGCAAAAGGCGAGCCGCGCCGGCTTGATCGACGAGCTTTATCGCGCCAATTACCCTGCTGTCTTCAGGGTGTGTTCGAGCATCCTGCGCAATCCGGATGATGCGGCCGACGCCGCCCAGGAAGTCTTTCTGATTGCGCTCGAGTCCCTCGACCCCAACGCGCCGAGGAGCGCCGCCCGTGCCTGGCTACTGACGGTGACCCGCAACCACTGCCTCGATCTGCTGCGGCGCCGGAAGCGTCTGGGAAAGGCACTGGTCACGCTAGGGCACGATGCCGGCCGAGGGGTGGACATGGAGACCGCCGTCGCCGATCGAGATTTCGTCGATACCGTATTCAAACATCTCTCGGAACGCGAACGGCTGGCGCTGTGGCAGTCAGCCGTGGAGAGCCGTCCGCTCGCCGACATCGCCGGCCGCCTCCGACTCAGCTATATGGCGGCCGCGCAGGTGCTTCACCGAGCACGCCGGCACGCTCTTCAGGTGGCGGCGCGGGTCGCCGTGGTCTTCGGCATCTTCAACCTCGGCCGTCAGCGACCCGGTGGCGGGTCGGTTCTAGCCGCCACCCGCCTTGCCGCCGCGGCCGCGGTGCCGTTGATCCTGATCTCAGTGCAGAGCTCGAGTGCGGCGCGGCATCCGGCCGCACTCGGTCCGGCCACGGTGTCCACGCCGGCCGTGGCGGGTGGGTCGGGGAGCGCCCGGGGCGCTTTGGGCGGCGCAGGCGAGCTGGCCGGCGTGCCTCTCGGCCAACCGCTGCCTGGTGTGGCGCCGAATCCAGAGTCGCTACTACCCGGCTCCACGGCTACGCTGAACGCGGCGACGGACGCGGTCCGCCAACTGCTGAGGTCGGTGCCGTCGGTCCCGCCGGTGCTCAGTACCCCCGTGCCACTGCCGTCGGTCTCGGCGCTCCCGTCGCCGCCAGCGATTCCCTAAGCCCAGACCCGGGCTTTCGGGAAGCGAGCCGAGCAATTTTTGCCGGAGCGTTAATGGTGAATTTGCACCATCGGTAACTTTACCGCTTGACACCAGTATGGGACTCAACTTATCGTACAACGTGACACGTCCTGATTCCTCTGGGCGAACGCCACAGTTTCGGCACCGACAGGGAAGGAGCGATCGTTGCGGCGAGGGAGAGCTGGTGGGGGCCTGGGCCACGTATGGCGGTAGCGCCGTACGCGAGTGTCCCCGACGGCGAGGCCGAGCGCGACTGGTCGCCCGATGAGATCCTCGTCAGCACGATCCTCGAACGATCCACCGCCGACGTAGGATGGTTGGCCTGGGGTGACGGAAAGGACGCCGTGGTCGTTCCGGGGGTGGCGAGATCCTTCCTCAACCCGGCCGCGATCGGGGAGTTTCCGGACCCGCCACCGTCGACACTCGTGATCGATCATGGGATGGGAAGCGGGCCATGGGCCCTCTGGTGCCGGGCGCGCGGCATCCTGTCCTGCGCGATCAGCCCGATCTCCGCCCATGGCACCCTCGTCGGCGTCGTCGGCCTCGCCAGCGTCCACGGCGGCGGCCTCGCGGATTTTGACATCGACCGGCTGCAGCTGGCAGCGACCCTGGCGGTCCACGCCCGTACTTACGAAGCCCGCCTCGCGGGAGCACGGCGAATGTTCGACGAAGTCAGTCGCACCATGGAGAGCGCCCTTACCCTCGATCGGGCGCTACGCGTCCCGCCCACGTATCGTGAGATCGCTCGCTCGGTCGGCGAGTCGCTGGACGTCACCTATTGCCAGATTGCCGTCCACGACGCCAACGATGCCCTCACCATCCGCGGCCTGGGCGGGCGCCGTCCACCGCGAAAGGCCGGCATCGTTGCCTGGCCGCTCACCACGCTCAAGCATTGTGCCAGGGCGCTCGGCGAGCGGCACGGCGTGGTGCTGAAGCTCAGCGAATACGCCCCGGCGTTCGAGCCCGAGCGTCTTGCGCTGTTTTCGCCGACGACCAAAGTCGGCCTCATCCTGCCGTTCTTCGCCGGACCCCGGACGCAGTGTCTCCTGATCATTGGCGAGGAACGGCGGTCTCGGTGCCAGGCCATGTCGCCAGAACGTGTCGCCATCCTGGAGCTCGTTGCCAGCCGGATCGGGCACATCCTCCGGATGTCGCGCCGGCTCGAATATGAACGGATGGCGGAACGGCGGCGCGAGCGCCGGCTGACCAAGGAGCGTCAGCACGTTGCTCGCGAGGTCCATGACCAGATTGGCCAGTCCCTCAGTGGCCTCCTCGTGCAGATCCGCTACGCAATGACGAAAGGTCAGGCCGGACCAGACGACCTGAAGGTGATGGAGGACGCAGCGCGCAGCACCATCCAGGGAGCTCGCTCCCTCGCCTACGGCCTTCGCAACCTGGAGCGCGGGATCGGTCCGCTCGAGAATGCCCGCAGCTACGCAGAGACAATGCTGCGGGCTGTGCACTGCACCCTCTTGTGGAGCGAGGAGCGATCCGATGTGCGGGTGGCCAACAAGGTGTTGCGTGAAATCGCCCGGGTCCTCAAGGAATCGGTGAACAACATCGTCCGGCACGCCAACGCGAACGCCGTCCGAATTCGGATCCAGTACCCGCCGGGCCGGATTCGGGTCATGATTCATGACAACGGCGTCGGCTTTTCCCGCAAGGAAGTCAGCCTCACCCGCGAGGGCCGGGGCCTTGGGCTGCTGGGCAACCGCGAGCGGCTCGAACGGATCAGTGGCAGCTTCGGCATACGGCGCTCGAAGATGGGTGGCACTGACGTCGTCGCCGAGGCGCCGGTTTCGCTCAACAGCAAGAACGGCAAGCGCTGATGCGCCGGGCGAGCGCCGCCATACTTGCCGCCAGCGGCGTGGGCGCGGCCGGCCACCACCTGGCCATCGTCGCTGATCGTCAGCTGTCGGTTGCCGCGCTCGCCGCCCTCGTGGTCGAGCCATCCCGCTACCACCTCGTCCACCAGGCACGAGGCGTCGGCGCCATCCGCCAGGCACTCAGCGACTTCCAGCCGGCGGTGATCATCATCGAGGCTGCCTGGTTGAAAGGCTTAAGTCCGGTCGACGCCCTTGGCTGCAAGGAGAACGTCCTGATTCTGCTCGACCCCGAAGACAATCCCGGCGTGTTCATCGAGGCCGCCGCCGCCCACGCGCGCGGCTATCTTTCCCGAACGGCCAAACGGGAGGCGCTGCATAACGCCATCGAGCGACTACGTTCCGGCGACGACTACCTGGATGGCGCGATCGCGGGACGGATGCTCGCAGCGATGAGCCAATCGGGCAACACGGTCGCGCCGCGAGCCGGGCTGAGCGAGCGGGAACGGGGCATCCTGATCCGGATCGCCGGCGGCCGCAGCACCAAAGAGATTGGGCGCGAGTACGCGATCACGCCCAAGACAGTTGCCAACCACGTGAACAATCTGTCCCATAAGCTGCACGCCCGCAATCGCGGACAGCTGGTTCTTTTTGCCGCGGAACAGGGGTTGACGACGATCTAGACCGCCTTGTCCCGGGACGCTGGGACGGCTTTCCCATTCCGGAACTCCGTAGTCGCACCATACATTTCGAGCATGATCGTCGTGCCCCGTCTGCTCGATCTGCCCCCCATTCCCGCCCGGCCACAGGCCGTCATGGTTGGTCCGCATCCCCTGGTCATGGCGGCGCTGGCCCGCCTGATTTCCGGCCCACCACTAAATGTGCGTGTGGAGCTGATGACGCGGACCGATGAGGCGCTCGGCCGTATCGCCGAGGAGGGCCACGAGCTGCTCTTTTGCGACCTTCGGTCCCCGCCGATCCCCGGCACCGAAATGGCCAAGCGGCTTACCGAACGCCACGCGGCAACCCGGGTAATCATCCTGGCGGACCAGGAGGATGCCGGCCAGATGCTGGCCGCTCTCGATTGCGGTGCCGCCGGTTTCTTCACCAAGGACGCCTCCGCGGACGAGTTCATCGACGGCGTGCAGGCGGTCGCGGCCGGCCATTACGCCATCGGACGGCGGCTGGCGCGGGAGGCGCTCGCTCGACTTTCCGGGCGTCAGCCGGCTGCGGATGGGCGATATGGCCGGCTTTCGCCGGCGGAGCGGCGCATCCTGGTGTTGATCGGGCAGGCGCAGACCACGCGTTCGATCGCCGCCGCGCGCGGCATCAGCGACAAGACCGTCCGCAACCATATGGCCAGCATCTACCGGAAACTCGAGGTGCGCAACCGGGCCGAGGCGATGATGTGGTCCCTCCGGATGCACCCAGTCGCGGTCGATGCCCATCCCTGACGTGCGGGGTGTTGTCATCCCAGCCTGGGACTCGTGTCCCGATGCCCCCTGACTACGTGATCGCTCGCGCGCGCCGTGCCCATAGGGCAGGCGTCCTTTTCCCATTTCCGGCGCGGTCGACGCTGATTAGGCTGAAGTTATGCTCCCGGTGAAGCGGGGCGGCCTGACAAGAACCGGTGCCGTTCTGCCGGCGAGTCTCGACCAGGCGCTCCATCGGTGCATCGCACTGGCGAGCCACTTCGGCACGATCCGGCTTACCAGGTCGGACAATCTCAACCGTCGGGAATTTCTCCTGGAGCTGGACGACAGCGTCGCGCCTCGCCTGCGGTGGACCCTGACTCGGGTCGCAACCGGCACGCAGCTCACCATCAGCCGGCCTCCTGGGATCGCGCGGCTGACCAACCTGGGACGGCGCGGCTCTGCGGTCGATCGGCAGCTGGGCCGCGGGCTTGAGCTGCTGCCGCACATCGCCAGCCTGAAGATTGCCGTCGTCGGCGGAGGGACGGGACTCTATACCACGCTGCTGGGCTTGCGCGATCGAAGCTGGAGCCTGACGGCGGTGATCAGCGGATTACCGCGCAATCCTGCCGCGCTTGCGCCCAAAGACGACCTGGGTGCACTCCCCAGCGACGATGCCGGCCTCTGCCTGGTCTCACTCACCCCGAGTGTCGCGGAAAACGTCGTACTACGCAGCCTGCTCACTCATCGCATGGAGACCACCGGCTGGCGTCGCGCGCATTTTGGTACGGCGCTGCTGACGGCGCTGGAAGAAATCGGCGGCTCCCGCCAGGTGGCGTTCGATCGGGCGGCCGAGCTGCTCGGCATCCACGGTCGCATCGTGCTGGCGCTCGGCGGAGCCGTAGGCGAGGCCGGCAGCCGGGCCGACGGTGGTGCCGTTGCGGCTCTCTCCGATGCCGACATGATCGTGATCGCGCCAGGGCATCTCGAACTCGATCTCATTCCCGTGCTGTGCTGCCCCGGGATCATCGCCGCCGTGCGCGACAGCCAGGCGCTCAAGGTCGTCGTCACGAAGATCATGACCGCCGAGGACTCCGACGAAGTCCCTCGTACGTCCCACTACGTCGGTCCGCTCCGGGCGCTGATCGGCACGAAATTCGATGTCGTGCTGGCCAACTCGCGACCATTTTCTCCAGGGCAGTTGCGGGCATACGCCGCGGCCGGCGCCCATCCGGTCGGGCTCGACCTCGAGGAGACGACGCCTAGTACCTTCAGCATCCTCGCCGAGCCGCTGGCAGCAGCGGGCGACCTGGCCCGCCATGATCCCGAGGAGCTGGGTCAATGCCTGGTGGAGATCGGAGCCGAACATTTGCTGACCGCCGGCAACGCGCAAGCCAGGGGCGCGTGATCCTCCCAACCAACCCCCCACCCGGCCCTCCCCGGCACGGGGGGAGCGGAAACGCGAGCCCGACGGTGCCGGCGATCGATGATGCCTTCGACGCTCTCGATCGCGCCGGCATCGCGTACCGCGTTCGAAAGAACTCCTGGCCCCCTGAGCCCCTCGCCGCCGGAGCCGAGGTCGACATCCTGGTAAGGCGGTCGGCGTTGCCGGCCATTCAGCGAGCTCTGCGCGAGGTCGGCTTCCGCCACCTGAGGTCCGCGGGTCATGGCGGGCACCGGTTCTATGTCGCGTTCAACGGTCGCCGCTGGCTCAAGATCGATGCCAAACTTGCCCCGCGGCTGGCCCTCCCCGCGCTGCCGCGCCAGTGGCTCGGCGTCCGCGCTCGACGCGTCATCCGGGGACTGGCTTTGCGGCGGCCGCTTTCGGCACGGCGAATCGGACCCCTGATCGCGGTACTCGGTCCGGACGGGGCTGGGAAGGGGACCATCATTGCGAGCCTGAAGGACCAGGTCCCGGTCGGTCTGGCCTACCTGTACCTGGGCTGGCGGCCGCGCTCCGGGGACCACGCCGACGGGGCGGAGCCGCATCGTCGTGTGAACCCGATCAAGGAAGCCGCCTACGTCTGCTATTGGGCGCTGCGGTACTGGTGGCTGCTGCTTCCCGGGTATATCGCGGCCTGGAGCGGACACATCGTCCTCTGCGACCGCCACCCGATCGAGAACCTGGCGATTCAGCCGCGAGCGACTCGGCTGGCGGCTGCGCTGGAGCGGATCCTCTACCGCCATTTCATGCCCTGGCCCGATGCCATCCTGGTGCTCGACGCCTCGGCCAAGACGATCTACGCCAGAAAGCGAGAGCAGTCGCTCGAGCGGCTCGAGGTGTGGCGCCGCCGCTACCGGGAAGTATTCGCGGAGCGCGGGGCCATCGTGATATCCACCGAGGCACCGCTGGAATTCTCGGCCGCCGAGGCGTCCGCCGCGGTGTGGCGGGTGCTCGGGGCCCGGCGACGCTGGTGAGCTTTCAGGCTCTCGCGTCCCTGCTGATGCCGACCGAGCCCGGGCAGCGCGCTTTGGCTCTCGAGGCGAACGAGGGGTGGCAGTTCGATCCAATGGCGGCGGCCGGCGCCGATCTGATCGTGTGGGGCCGGCCACCCTGGCCGTCGGGCACCAGCCTCAGAACGCTGGCCCGCGCCGCGATCGCCCGTGAACGGGCCTTGACCCGACTGCGCACCAGGCCGCCCAGGCCGTTGCAGGTGATCGCCATCCACCGCTGGCGGCCTCCGGACCTGAGCCCCAAACGCGGGCGCAACAAGATACGGGAGGCATTTTTGAGTGGAGCCCTGGTCGAGCTGGCCGCCGCCCGCCGGCCCACGCGCGTCATCGACGCCGCGTCGCGGATGGCCGCGGGGCGGGAAACGGTGCAGGGCTTCCTGGCGGGCTCCGGTGGGTCCGCGCTGATTCGACTCCGATTGGCCAACGACCAGCAAGCGATCCTGCGGGTCGCCCCGGCCGGCGGTGCCGGCGATCCGTCGCACGCTGCCGGCGGGCTGGAGCATCTGGCCGGCGATGAGACCGGCCTCGTTCCGCGGCTCCTGGCCCGCGGGATCACGGCCGGTGGCTCGTGGAGCCTCGAGTCGAGCCTCCCCGGCCGTCGGCCCGATCGTCTGACGCCCGCGATCGCCCTGGGCGTCGCGCGCTTCTGCGCCGCGCTGCCCCGGACGGCCGGGCCACCGAGCGCGCACCACGACGACATCCACCGGATCGCCGCGATCTACCCGCGACACGAGCCGCGGCTGCGAAAGATCGCGCGTAGCCTCGACTCGCGGCTGTTCCCGCTTCCGGCCGTGATGCGCCATGGTGACCTGTGGACGGGGAACCTCCTCGCCGTCCGAATGACGCTGACGGGCGTTGTGGACTGGGACGGCTGGCATCCGTCTGCCACGCCAGGCGCGGACCTGCTCCACCTGCTCGCCATGGACGCGGCCCTCAGAACACGCCGCCACGTTGGCGAGCTATGGCTCCAGCGTCCCTGGGATTCCCAGGACTTCGCGAGGATCAGTTACGAATACTGGCGCCGGCTCGACCTTCGTCCTGGCGCGCACACGCTGGAGGCGATCGGGATCGCCTGGTGGGCCGGCCAGGTCGCGCATAGCCTCAGCCGCGATCCAACCCTGAGCGGCGATCGGCGCTGGACCGAGGCGCATCTCGACCGCATTCTCGGCGCGATGGAGGGCGTGATCGCGCCGTGAACGTTCTCTTGATCGCCAATCGCCAGCCCGACCCGAGAGGTAAGGGTGACGCCAAGATCGCCTGGCTGGCCAAGGACGCGCTCCTCGCCGACGGGCATACGGTTTTCCTTGCGGTTCCACCAGCGGTGAGCCCCGTCAGCAAAACGATCGGCGCCGCTGCGGCGCTGGTTTCGGGCGCGCCGCTACAAGTCGGTGTCACCCGGTCACGCCGCCTGGGCGATGACATCGACCAGATCCTTCGGAGCAACGACATCGATCTGATCGTCGCGGTGCATACGCGCACGGCGCATTACGTGCCGAAGGAACGACGCGTCCGCTCGATCGCCTTTCTCTACGATTCGTGCGCCCTCGGCTACGCGACCTACGCCGGACGGCTGCCCTACTGGACCGACGCGGTCTTTCGCCTCGAGCAGCGGCGGATGATGAGCGTCGAGCGAGCCATCCTTGCCGAGTTTGGTCGGGTTGCCGTCCTCGCCCACCCGGACCGGCGCTACCTGGAAGCGCTGAGCTCGCTGACCGCGCCAATCGTCCGGGTCCCATACGCCGTTGACCTCGCGTATTTTTCGCAGACGGTCCGTCGTCCGGTCGCTGATCCACCGCTGTTCATGTTCGTCGGCCGGCTCGGCTACATCCCCAACCACGACGCCGTGCGACAGCTGGTCACGCGCGTCTGGCCGGCGATTCGCACGCGGTGGCCGCGTGCACGGCTGCGGGTGGTGGGAGCTGGACCCAGCCGCGACCTGCGCCAGCTGCTCGCGAGCCGTAACGTCGAGCTGGCCGCGGACGTCGAGGACGTCCGCAAGGAGCTCGAGGAAGCGACCGCCCTGATGGTGCCCATGCGGCTCGGCACGGGCGTGCAAACCAAGGTGCTCGAGGCGATGGCGTCGGGCGTGCCGGTGATCTGCAGCGGTTTCGCCAACGCCGGTATCGATGCCGCCCCTGGGGAGCATCTGCTGGTCGCCGATTCCCCGCAGGAGTATGTCGCGGCGGCGCAGCGGCTGATCGAGGAGCCGGCCTTCGCCGAGAACCTGGTCGCCGGCGCGCGCCGCTGGGTCTTAGACCAGCACGCGCCCGAGGTCTTCAACACGAACTTCATTCGCCTGTGCGGCGAGGTCGCGCGCAAAACGGTACAGAGCGTCAGCCGGCCGGTGACCCAAACGCAAAGCCTGGGCGTCAGGTGAGCATGCTGTCCGATGCACTGCCACGACGTGGCGTGACGGCCGAGTTGAAGGGGCCGCCGCTCCCTGCCTATGGTCGGGCGGTGGCCATGAACCTGCTCCGGACGCGCCGCTTCCGGCGGGGACTTCGCTGCATGTTCCAACCCGTGGCGTACTGGCGAAGCATCGAATACCGCCTGGTCTGGAACGCGGCGGGCTTTCAGCCCAGCGACCGAGTTCTCGACATCGGGAGCCCGAAGCTCCTGTCCCTCTACCTGGCCGAGCAGGTCGGCGCCGAGGTCTTCTCGACCG
>VBHO01000226.1:0-514 GCA_005882045.1 Chloroflexota bacterium
CGCAAGAAACATGCCTGCGGCCACCAGGTCCTGCCAGGCAATACGCCGATTACGGAACACAAAGCCACCGGAGCCCGCTGCTGCTCGCACCCATCGCTGCGGCAATCGGTCTGAGAAGAGAGCGGCGAGGAACAACGGGAAGACCATGCCAAGCACGTAGGCAGCCGCGAGACCCAGGGCGCCGAGTGGCGATGCGGCCAGCGCTGACATGGCCACCACCCCGACGACCACCGGCGCACAGCACGAACTTGCAACCCCGGAGGCAAGACCGAGGCTGAAGACCCGGGCCGGTCCGCTGCCGCGTGTCCGGAGGCGAAGAGCAAGGAGGGGCAGCGCCCAGTGGCGACCCGACAGGATGCTGACACCAAGGGACGCGAGGAAGACACCGATCACGAGAAACACCACCCGCTGATAGCGCGCGACGAGCTGGCCGAGCGCGCCGACGCCAAGGACGATGGGAAGCAGCACTGTGGCCACGCCCGCCGAGAAGATGAGGGCGGTGGTCGGGAGCCTC
>VBHO01000226.1:626-2512 GCA_005882045.1 Chloroflexota bacterium
CGAGTAGACGAGGGCGTTCATGGAAGCCGACGCCAGGGCGGCCATCGGCTTGGCTTGCAATCACCGAGCCTGCGCCGCAACGCACCTTCGGAAATCCGCCCATAGGCAGCGAAGCTACCGTCGATATACACTGCTGGCGCGAAGGGGATGCCGTCTCGTTGCACGAGCCGCTGACCCTCATCGCTGTCCCAGGACGCCTCCTCCACCACTAGCGGCCGCTCGCGACCAAGTCGAGAAAGAACGTCCCGCGCATGGTCGCATAGGTGGCAGCCGTGGAGGGTCAGCAACGTGACGTTGAGCGGCACGGGAGCCAAGTTAGGCCTGCTTCAATGCGCTGATGACATCGTCAACCGGGACGTGCATCGTGTCGGGCGCGAGTTCCTTCCAGCGGATGCGCCCTGCGGTGTCCACCACGAAGATGGAATGACTGTCGACCGGTCCCATGTCCATCCCGCCGGGAAGATGAAAGACGCCGAACGCAGAACCCCAGGCATGATCGCGGTCCTCAACAATCGGGAATGCCAGCTTCAGCTGGCTGGCGAGCGACTGAGACTGCGCAAGCGGATCCACACTCACGGCGACCACCTGGCCACCAAGGTCCTTGATCTCCGCCATCCGGGCTTGCAACTCCACGAGCTGCTGCTGGCAGGCCCCTCAACCCGACTCTTCATAGAAGTACACGACTACCTTCGAGCCGCGAAGCTGCGCCAGCGAGAGTATTTGGCCGGTCGTAGCCGGCTGCCCGCTCGAAGGAGCCGTGGCGCCGAGGGCGGCACCTGATGACGCGTTGGATGCACCCAAATGATTGAAGAGGGCAAAGGCCGCAACTAGGATCGCGACCGCGATAACGGCCCCAGCACCAAGCCACGGAAGAACGCGCGATGAACGCGTTGACGTGCTCGATACCGTTCCGTTGGATCGGCGGCTTCCCTTCATCGAAGTACTATCGGCAAATAGTAGCACCGTTCTGACAGGAGACGACTCATTGGCGGCCGACCAGCGTGCGCTAACCCTGTCGAGATTTGACCTAATGGTGTTGTGCGAACCGAGTCATCACATCCGCTACTGGCAGCCCTTGCAGACTACCGCCTAGCCTTAGCGAGTAAGGGATACCGCCGCCTCTGGCTGGCAGCCGTGATCAGCCGGACCGGCGACACCCTGAACTTCACCGCGCTGCCTCTGTTTGTCTTCGGACTCACCCATTCCCCAGCCGCTGTCGGGACCGTGGTGTTTGCGGAAGGCATCGGGTTGATCGGCGGCGGGATCCTGGCTCAGTCGATCGTTGACCGGTTGCCAGCCCGACGGCTCCTGGTGACCCTCGATCTGCTTCGAGCGGCGGCCGCCGTCTTGTTGGTGATCTTCCCGACGTTTCCCACGGGGGTTGCGGTCAGTCTCCTACTTGGGCTCGGCACGGCATCGTTCTCTCCCCTCTCGAACGCAGTGGTCCCGCGGCTGGTCTCGGATCGAGCGCTGGTTGCGGCCAATGGCCTGCAGTGGACGGCCGGCGTCCTTCTACAGTTGGTGGCCGCGCCGCTTGCAGGACTGCTCGTGACCGCAGGCGACGCCAGGCTGGCCTTCGCCCTCAACGCCGCCAGCTTTGTCACCTCTGGCATCGTCCTCCTCGGATTGCCTTATCTACCACGGGTTAACAAGAGGCCCACGTCGGCATGGCAACAACTTCCCGAGCTACTCGCAGCGGTCCCGCGACTCCCAGTCCTGCCGCCCCTTCTGGCAATGCAAGGGCTTGCCGCCCTCGCGGTCGGGGCCACCTCGGCGTTGCTGGTCGTACTCGCCCGCAATGCTTACGGCCTCAGCGGGACGGGGTATGGCCTCTGGTTGAGCGCGATTGCGGCTGGCGCTTTGGTCGGCCCGCTCCTCGTTCCTCT
>VBHO01000226.1:2549-9524 GCA_005882045.1 Chloroflexota bacterium
TGGCGCCTATGTCATTCGTGGCGTGGGCGACGTAGGCCTCGGTCTTCTGAGGAGTGGCGTTGGTGGTGCGGCCCTGCTCGGCCTTTACGGCGTCAATACCTCGTCGGGCATGGTGGCCTTTCAGACCATGGTGCAGCGAGAGGTTCCCAGCGACATCAGTGGGCGGGTGTTCGCGCTACTTGACATCGTCTGGCAAACGGGACGCCTTGCCTCCATCGCCGTCGGTGCGGGCCAAGCCGCGAGCATCGGCATTCGTGCCCTCTTTATCGTTGGAGGCGCCTTACTTATCCTAGCCGGCGCGGTCGGATTCGCTTGCCTCAACGGGCCTGCTCGTTTGGCGATTTAAGAAGGCCCGGGGTTTCCGCTCGATCATCGCCACCGAGTAGCGGCCGGCAGGGGGCTGGGACCGCGTAGCATTCGTACCACAGCCATGGCCGATCGTTACTGCGTCGGGCCGAGCATGGCCCTGGACTGGGGCGATGATCGCAAGCCGGAGATCACTTGGCCGCTGCTGCGGCGCGTTTTCAGCTACTTCGCGCCCTACTGGCGCCACGCCCTCATCGCCATCGCCTGCATTGCTGCAGGGGCTGGCCTGGGCCTGGTGCCCGCGCTCGTCACCAAAGCGCTCATCGATTACCTGACACTGGGACATCACGGCACCCTCACCGGGCTCGGCTTGATCCTGGGCGCCGGGGTGGCGGCCGCCCTCCTTGGCGGGCTGATCAGCGTGTTGCAAGCCTTCCTGCGGACGACGATCAGCGAGGGCATCGAATACGACCTGCGGAAGCAGCTTTTCGACCGGCTGCTGCAGCAGTCGATGGGCTTCTACACCGCGAGCCGCACCGGCGACCTGCTCTCCCGGATGAACAATGACGTGGGCGGCATTGAAGACGTGGTCTCCGATACCGTGTTCGGGCTGGCCAACAACCTGTTCGTCGTGAGCAGCACCCTGGTACTGATGTTTATCCTCGACTGGCGGATCACGCTGGCCGCCCTGGTGATGCTGCCGCTGGTCTTGATTCCAGGTCGCTATGTCGGGCGCGCCACCTATCGGGCTCGCAAGCGCACCCAGGAAAAGCTCTCAGAGATGAGCGCTTACATGCAGGAGGTGCTCGGTATCTCCGGCATCCTGCTCGTCAAGGCATTCACCAAGGAACGATCAGAGCGCGTGCGCTTTGGGGACATCAACCAGGACCTGCGCCGGCTCAAGGTGCGGCAGGCCATGATCGGCCGTTGGTTCGGCATGTTGCTCAGTATCGTCACGATGCTGGCGCCGGGCCTGTTGCTATTCTTCGGTGGCTATCTGGTGCTGACCGGACGAACCACCGTCGGCACGGTAGTCGGTCTTGTCGTAGTGCTGGCCAGCCGGCTCGCCGGCTCGGCCGGGTCGCTCGGTAACCTGCAGGTCAACATCATGGGGTCGTTCGCCCTCTTCCACCGGATCTTCCTCTACCTTGATCTTCCGGCCGATGTGGCTGACAGCCCGAACGCCAAGGAATTGACTGCGGTGCGCGGCGCCATCGCCCTCCAGGACGTCAGTTTCGGCTACGCCCCGCAGGTTCGGCCGGCGCTCGAGCACGTATCCTTTCAGGTGGAGCCGGGTTCGCTAGTGGCGCTCGTTGGCCCAAGCGGAGCGGGCAAGACCAGCCTTACCTATCTGCTGGCGCGCTTCTACGACCCACAGGAGGGCGACATCCTGCTCGATGGTGTCGACCTGCGGGATGTAACCCTCGAGTCGCTGAGCCGGAACATCGGCATGGTCTTCCAGGACTCCTTTCTCTTCCATGCCAGCGTCCGAGAGAACTTGCTCTACGCTCGCCCGGGCGCGACACCGGAGCAGATCGAGGCGGCAACGAGCGCGGCGCACATCCGCGATTTCATCGAGTCGCTACCCGACGGCTACGACACCATCGTCGGGGAGCGTGGCCATCGGCTGAGCGGCGGCGAGAAACAGCGCATCGCTATCGCCCGCGTCATCCTGAAAGACCCGCGCATCGTCATCCTTGACGAGGCGACATCGAACCTGGACACGCTCTCGGAGCAGTTGATCCAGGCAGCATTGCGACCGTTGTTTGCGGGCCGAACGTCCTTCGTCATCGCCCATCGGTTGTCGACCGTGCTCGCCGCTGACCTGATCCTGGTCTTTGATCAGGGGCGCTTGGTCGAGCGTGGCACCCACGCCGAGCTGGTCAAGCTCCGCGGCCTCTATGCGACCCTCTACGAGCGCCAGTTCCTCGTCGGCAACGGCGAGGACGAGCGGCCGCTGGCTGCGACCGCTTCGTAGTCGACTCCCGCTAGCCCTCGACCCTTCCAGGTGTGTCGACCGAAGACTGGATCAGGTGGCAAACGCCTCGGGGGTTGCAATCAGTCGGATCGAGCTGGCGGGCGCGCTTCGTCAGCGCCCGAAGATCGCGCCGCAGCGCCTGTAGTTCATCAATCCGTTCATCGAGCTCTGAGGTCCGTCGCTGCAGTAGCTGGTAGACGTGATCACAGGGTGCTTCGCCCCGGTCCCGAAGCGCAACCACCTGCCGGATTTCGCCGAGGCTCAGCCCGACGGCCTGACTCGCCCGGATAAAGCCAAGCCGGTCAAGGGCGTCGGGGCGGTAATCCCGATAACCAGAGGCGGAGCGTGACGGCGCAGGTAGGACGCCGATGCGTTCGTAGTAGCGCAACGTCTTGCTCGTAACTCTGGCCCGATTGGCCAACTCGCTGATCCGCATCAAATTGAGTATAGTGCTTGACCTTCTCCTATAGGGGAAGGTTTACGATCGGCATGCGAGATGAAGGAATGAAGATCAAGATCCTCCACTTCAATGGCTGTCCGAACTGGGAGATGGCGGCGGCCCGGGTCCGCACCGTCTTGGCCGAACTCGATCGAGCGGATGTAGCGGTGGAGTGTGAGGACGTCCACCAGACGTCACACCTCCCATCCGAATGGGCTGGGTCTCCGACCGTACTGTTAGAGGGGCGCGATCCATTCGCGGCGGCCGATGGTCCTCCATCGGCCGGTCTGGCAATCGACCGCCGCCGGCATCCCGTCCTGGCTCGGGACGTGTGCCGAATCTATGTGCTGCGGATGACATTGACGCCGGCGCTCACGGAACGACAGAACATAAAGAGGAGTTGATCGGAATGAGCCCAACCGAGATCGAGACGACCGTTCAGGACCTGGCGCGCGCGATCGCCGCCGCAACCATCGACATCGACGAGCAGGGCCGCCGGATCGCAGCCGCGGTCTATGACTTGCTCGCTCAAGGTGATCCGATCATCCCGGCGGAAATCGCTTCTCATGCACACGAGCCCGAGGCGCTCGTCGTGGCGACGCTCAAGGGTTGGCCCGGCGTTTTCTGGGACGACCAGGATCGGGTCGTCGGTTTTTGGGGTCTCGCCATCCCGGAGATGGATCATCGTTTCCACACCGAAAATGGCAAGCCGATGTACGCCTGGTGCGCACTGGACCCTTTCCTTATCGTCCCGGTGATCGGCCGCTCGACGCGCGTCGAATCGAAGGATCCGGTCACCGGTGAGCCCATCACGATGACCGTCACGCCCCGGGGCATCAACGATCTGTCCCCCGCCAGCGCCGTGGTGTCGTTCCTCGCACCGAACAAACCCTTCGACTTCGACGTGATTGAGAGCTTCTGTAACTTCGTGCTGAACTTCGCGTCGCACGAGTCGGCCGAACGCTGGGCAGCAGAGCGCGACGGCATCGTCCTGCTCCCGGCAGCCGAGGCATTCGAGGTCGGGCTTCGTGCCTGGAGCAAATTTCACACTCCCGCGAGTACGGAGGGGCAGGCGACGGCATAGATGACTGCCGAGGCGCTCGGAACGGATGACGGAGGGCTGCAAACCAGAGGGGCAGCCTTCCGCCTGCTGCTCGAGACCGGCGGAGCAGTGTCGGCGGCGCAGATTGCTGCCGCGACCAAGGCCGCGCGCTCAGCCGTCAACGCAGATCTTCGCCGGCTCGACGCAGCCGGGCGGATCCGCTTGAGCGCGGAGGGGAACGTCCTCGGATCGGCCGGGCTGAGTGCGGCGCCGGCCGCGCATGAACTCTGGCTCGGCTCGCGCCGGTTCTGGACCTGGTGCGCGTACGACGTCGTCGGAATTGTCGGGACGCTCGGCGCCGACGCGCACAGCCTCTCCCGCAGCCCAGCAACAGGGGCGCCGATCCGCCTGCAGTTTGCGGCGGGCCAACCACCTGTGACGCCAGTCGTCGTTTTCTTTCCCGATGACCGAGGGGCCACCAGGACCATTGATGACTGGTGCTCCAACGCGAACTTCTTCGAGAACCAGGAAACCGCACTCTCCTGGTCGGCCCAGCGCAAGGTGGAGGGAGAGGTCATCGAACTCAACGAGGCACGCCGCCGGGGCCTGGCGAACTGGCGCCCCCTACTGTCGGCCAATCGTGGCATCGAATCGAGGGAAGACGATGGCGACAACGGTTGACGTGATTGTGATCGGAACCGGTTCGGCGGCCCAATCGGTGGCGTACAAGGTCCGGGAGGCCGGCCAGAGTGTGGCCGTGATCGATTCGCGTCCCTTCGGGGGCACCTGCCAGCTACGCGGCTGCGATCCCAAGAAAGTGCTCGTGGGCGTCTCCGAACTGGCGGATTGGAGTCAGCGCATGCAGGGCAAGGGCGTGAGCGCGCCGGCCCTGTCGATCGACTGGCCCGACCTGATTCGCTTCAAGCGCACCTTCACTGACCCCGCGCCCCACGAGAACGAGCAGGCCTTTGCCCAGGCAGGCATCCTCACTAGGCATGGCCGCGTCCACTTCGTCGATCGGACGACGGTCGAGGTGGAGGGCGAGACGACGGTCGGTCGCCACGTGGTGATCGCGGGAGGCGCGCGCCGCGCGACGTTAGGAATTCCCGGTGAGGATCTCCTGACCAGCAGCACGGCGTTCTTGGAGTTGGACCGCCTGCCGAGTCGGGTCCTCTTCGTCGGCGGCGGATACATCGCGTTCGAGTTTGCACACGTCGCGGCCCGCGCCGGTGCCGAGGTCCGGGTGTTGCACCGCGGCACCCGACCGCTCCAGAAGTTTGACCCCGACCTGGTAGCGATGCTGGTGGAGACAACCAAAGAGCTGGGCGTCGAGGTTGGCCTGAATGCGGAGGTCGTGGCGATCGAGCGTCAGGCTGACGGCCTTCTCGTGCGTGCTCGCACAAGCGGGCAGGAGCAATCCTTTGAGGCCGACATGGTCGTCCATGCTGCCGGCCGGGTTCCAGAGATCGACGACCTCGACCTCGAAGCGGCGGGCGTGGCGCGGACGCCAGCTGGCGTCTCGGTCAACGACTACCTGCAAAGCGTGAGCAACCCGGCCGTCTATGCGGCGGGTGACGCAGTCGACAGTGGCGGGTTTCCCCTGACGCCCGTGGCCGCTATGCAGGGCGCTATCGCGGCCAGCAACCTGCTCAAGGGCAACCACGGAACCCCGAACTACGCCGGCATCCCCAGCGTGGTCTTCACTACTCCTCCCCTGGCGCGGGTGGGTCTCACCGAAGAGGCGGCCCACGCCGAGGGCCTGCGCTTTGCGACCAACTACGGAGACACCTCGGATTGGTATATCTCGCGACGGGTCGGACTGCGGTATACGGGGTTCAAGACGCTTGTCGAGAAAGGGACGGGGTGGATTTTGGGTGCCCACGTGTTGGGTCAACACGCGGAGGAGGTGATCAACCTCTTTGGGCTCGCTATCCGCACCGGGATCCGCGCGAGCGACCTCAAGCACGCGGTGTTTTCCTACCCGACCAGCGCATCAGACCTCGGCTCGATGCTCTAACCCAGCTGGTCCTGGAACACCTACATCTATATGTGAAACGAATTGCGCGCCGTACCACCAAAATACCACCAGACTTATGACCACCTGTCAGCACTTGTCGGTACTTGTTGGCACGAACTTTTCGACGGCCGAATACAGAATGACACGTGTCGGCACCTGTCGATACGTAGCGGACGGCTTAAATCCTGATTTGTAAACAGCGGATCGTCGGTTCGAATCCGACCGTCGGCTCAGATGGTCTGACACAGCTCAGGGATCTGGGCGGCATTTGTGCTGGTCACGAAGCCGTTGCACCCAACTTCGAGCCCCGCCGCCTGGATGCGTTCGACCCCAAGGCAGGTCGCCCGAAAACCGCCGCGCCGCCCGACCATTCGGTCGTGCTCGGGCCCAAACCCGTGCCACGTTATCTCGTAGCCTGAATCGCGCTTTCCCGCGAATTTGACAGCGACGCTGACCACACATCTTCAGGGAGGCGCATGAGGACGTCGAATCGGTTGTCCCACGCCGCCGGCGAGTCTTGCTCCAGCACGCGATCGATCTGCCGCCGGGCGAGGTTGAGGCACTCATCGATCGCGAGTTGGTTCTGCTCCAGCAGACGCCGACGCCGGTCGAGGAATGTCTCGATGTCACCCATGAACCGAGCGGCAAGCGCCCCCATTAATCGCGTTGCCGGCTTGGGATCCTGCTTCTGCTCCAGCGCCCGCACCTGGTCGCCCTTAAGCTCCCAGAGGCGATGAGCAAATAGACCACTCACCGGGGCCAGCTCGTGCAGCAGGTGGTTGACGGTACGCAGCCGGTTAGGTCCGGCACGCTCCGCCCAACGCTTCCGACCGACGGTATCGCCAAGGACACAGGCGCCGTACCAGCGGTGTTCCGTCTTCGCCATGAGCCGACCTTCGAGGTGTCGACACGTCCAGATCCTTCCTGTCGGCCGAGACCTCTCGTCGGGAGTGACGACCTGGAGGGACGCGTAACCAGGACATTCCTCGAACTCGTCGGGAAATGGCTTTGGATATGGACACTCATCGACGGGTCGCTGCACCTGACGCTTCGAATCCATCCACAGTGCGATGGCCTCCGATCGGCTGCGCACTCCGAACATCCGGAATATCTTCTCGAGCTGGAAACGGATACTTCGCGGTGAGATCTTCAGCCGGGCCCCGATTTCGTCATCGGAGAGCCCGATTGAGGCC
>VBHO01000227.1:0-2895 GCA_005882045.1 Chloroflexota bacterium
CATTCGCCCAGGGCTTTCTCAGCAACCTCTCGAACGCCAAGATGGTCGCGTTCTTCATCAGCCTCCTGCCCCCGTTCGCCGGACCACACCCTAGCTTTCTGTTACTCCTGGCGCTGGGCATCAACTTCAGCCTGATCACACTGGCGTGGTTGGTCGGGTACACGTTGGCGGTGGAACGGATGAGCCGCTGGTTGAGGCGGTCAGCCGTGCGACGGGCCGTCGACGGATTGCTGGGCGCGGTGCTCGTCGGCCTCGGCCTCCGCGTGAGCTCGGAAGCCCTCGCGTCTTCTTAATATGGCGTTCCGCACCGTTGGCGCCAGCGAAGCGTCTGGATGCATCGGACTACGCTCCGGTGGCGCCAGCGGCGCAAAATCGCAAAGGCCGCCTACACTTGCCTCGAATTCAGCAGTTTCTTCAGGAGGATTGGGGGCATGCCACGGGCAAAACAGTTGACAGTGTGGGTTCCGGACCAGCCGGGAACGCTCGGCGAGATCGCGTCGGCGCTGGGTGAGAAGAAGACGAACATCGGGGCCCTGATGGGCGCGACCGAGGGTGGCCGCGGGGCCGTCCGCCTGATCGTCGACAAGCCGGCCACGGCGAAGAAGGTTTTTGCCGCGCGGGGCTGGCAGACGACCGAGGAGGAGGTGCTCGCCGTCGTGCTGTCGGACTCGCCTGGCACCCTCGGCAAGGTGGCCGCGAAGCTGGGCAGGGCCGGAGTGAACATCCAGTACGTCTACGGTGGGTCGGCCGGCAGTGCTCGGAAGCTGACCGCCTACTTCGGTGTCGCGGACATCAAGGCCGCATTGAAAGCCGCCCGCTGAAGGCTAGCGTTTGACGGCGTAGTCCCCTAGGCCGCGTTCGAGGCGGGCGAAAGCTCGCCGTGCCTGCGCCCGGTATTCCTCGGCCAGGCGTTCGCCACGCAGCCCGGCGAGAACGCGGCCGCGGACATGGCTGACCAGCGCTCGATGCGTCGTCATCAGCGCGCCGGCCATGGTGCCTCTTCGTGAATGTGCCTATCGCAGTCATCGCCGCAGTCGGCGGCTGGATTGCGCTTCCCACCTCCCGCGGCCGCGCGGGAAGGGGGTTCGACCTGCCGGGGGCAGCGATCGCGGCCGGCGGCATGGTGGCCCTGGTCTACGCGAGCACGACCAACATGGCTCTTCTCGCGGTGAGTGCCGTGCTTCTCGCGATGTTCGTCTTGCGAGAGGCGCGGACGCCCAACCCTCTGCTGCCGCTCCGGATATTTGCCGAGCGCAATCGCGCTGGCGCCTACATCACTGTGGCGCTTGCAATCGCCGGCATGTTCGGCGCGTTTCTCTTCCTGACCTATTACCTGCAGGTCGTGCTGCGGTTTACGCCGCTACAGGCAGGCCTGGCCTTTCTCCCGATGACCGTTGCCTCGCAGGCAGGCTCGTGGCTCATCGCGAGCCGCCTGATGCCGCACGTGCCACCGCGTGCGTTGATGGCCCCTGGGGCTGTGGTGGCGGCCGCGGGCATGGCGCTTTTGACCCAGCTGCACGTAGACAGCAACTACCTGACGCTCGTGCTGCCGGCGGAGGTGCTCCTCGGCCTCGGGATCTCTTGCGTGATGGTGCCCGCCTTCAGCACCGCGACCCAGCGCATCGACCCACGCGAGGCAGGCGTCGCCTCGGCGATCGTCAACACCGCGTCGCAGATCGGCGGTTCGCTCGGCACCGCGCTGCTCAACACGATCGCAATCAGCGCGACGGCTGGCTTCGTCGGACCTCGAGCCGCGGCCTTGGTGCACGGATTCTCTGTCGCGACGGGATGGGGTACCGCGATCCTCCTGGTCGGTGCCCTCGCGGCAGCCCTCCTGATCACCGCTCCAAGTCCCAGCAGTAGTCGGAGCCGTTGACTTCACGTTTGCGCAGGAGCACGATGAATTCGCCTTGAGCGATTGACAGGGCACAAGGGCGGCCCTGGTTCAAGAAGGGAGTTGCCGACCCGCCAGAAGGCAATCCACCAGAGGGGGTGACGCCAGGGGTTTACATCTGTCATCGGCCCGCGCGCGATTCACCGCGGGCTCGGACCTTGAGCTGAAAAGGGGGATCAAGATGGACGACCGAAAACTGAGCCGCAGGCAACTCCTCAAGGCCGCAGGCGCGCTTGGAGTTGCCGCTGCGGCACTCGACCCCATCAAGGCCTTCGCCGACGACGACGAAGGCAGTGGTCGGGTGAGCTGGGACATCATCAACGTGGTCGCCGATGCGACCAAACCGAATGGGCTCTGCATCGTGAAGGGCGGCAGCGCGTCGGCCACAGCCACCAATGGCCCGCACAAGGCAGAAGGCCGCATCACAGTGACGGGACACGGAACTTTCCCGAACGCCGACAAGTGCTCTAAGAATGTGACCGGGGGCGGGACCTGGAGCATCGTGGATAGTAGTGACGACCCGCGCTGCTTCTCGGGGAGCGGCAACTATCACGTGACCGAGCTCCTTTCCTGGCGACCTGCGGTGGGCACGCTACCAATCGGCGACTGCACCGGTGAGGCGGGCACGCCGAGCTCCGGTTTGGCGGTGCTGCGAGTCCTGTACAGCAACGGGCGACGGGGAACGCTCACGGTGAGCTGCCACCTACCCGCGAACGCTCCAGCCTGCATGTTCGAAGGGATCACGGCCTCCATGGAGCACGAGGACTTCTGGCAGAACGAGGCGGCAGATGCCAATCCGCTGGTCCCGGGGAACCGGACCGTCTTCCACATCCGCAGGAATGGCGAAAGCGATGACTAAGGCGGTTCTCGCGAGCGGTCTCGCGGTACTTCTACTGATTGCGGCGGCGCCGGTCGCGGCCGCGTCTAGCCGCCATCTCAGCGGCGGCGGCACCGCCACGATCTCTCAAGTCGCTTTCAACGTGACCATCGAGGGGTCGGGT
>VBHO01000227.1:2982-3374 GCA_005882045.1 Chloroflexota bacterium
ACCATCGTCCACTTCTCAGGCCCCGGCTTCCTGATCATGGACGGCAACGCGAAGAAGCCGGTCAACGTCATGGTCTTGGCCGACGTGGGCCTCCAGACATTCCAGCTCACCGTGGTCGAGGTCGGGGCGATGCCGGTCGAGACGATGCTGACCGGCCATTTCGAGCTCCGCTGAGCAAATTGCAACTTGGGGGCCGCCCAGCGCGGCCCCCGGCGGCGACGGCACTATCCCGGCGCGAATTTCTTGTGCGCGCCGGCGTTGGTGCAGCCGCCCTAGTCGTTTCGCCTGCGCCGCTCTCGGGTTTACTCGGCGAAGTCCTCCAGCCGAATCCTCATGCAGACGACAGTGTGGTGGTGCGTTGGAACCAAGCCGCGCTGCAAGGAGTGCGCGCC
>VBHO01000228.1:0-4333 GCA_005882045.1 Chloroflexota bacterium
GGTGGCTACGACGTTGGCGAGCTGGAGGGTGGCACAACAATCGGCGGCGGGCCCTACGCGTTTGCCGCCGGTCGCTCTGAGCGCGACTACCGGACACTCGTCGATGCCTTCAGCGGCCTCAGCGGCCGTCTTGTGATCAACGCGCGACCCTTCAATCTGAAGGGTGTCAGCCGGCCGCCCAACGTCGAGTTCAACGACTTCATGCCCCGTCGTGACTTCATCGCGGCGATGGTCGGGGCGCAGTTCGTCATCGTGCCTCTCGTCGATACTCCTCACGCGGCGGGAGTTGGACACCTGATCTATGCGATGGCGGCCGGCAAGGCGATCGTGGCGACGAGGACGGTTGGCACGGTGGATTACGTCGAGGAAGGCGTGACCGGGCTGCTGGTCCCACCCGGCAATGTTGGCGCCATGCGAAGGAGCGTCGAGCGGCTGTTGAACGATCCTGCGCTCGCCACCAGCATGGGCCGCGAGGCGAGACGCCGGTATGAGACGCGCTACACGATGAAAGCCTTCGCCGAGCGAACCTACGCTGTGCTCTCCGAGATCGTCTCGAGTTCGTAACCGGCGGCGCGAATTCACCTTACAAGTTTCGTTACGGGGCCCCCACCGATCCGTGGCGTGCGCGCCGCTTCGATCGTAGCGATCCCTCTCCATAGTGGACCCAACGGTATGCCCGTGGGGCATCCGGAGGAGGGATCGACATCAAACGGGGCTTTATTGGAGTCATCGCCGTGCTCGCGCTCGGACTGGGCACGGTTGCCTCCGCGCGTCCGGCCAGTGCCGGCGCCGCAAGCCCCTATGGGTTCACCCTGCCGGTGCCACCCGACCAGGCCAAGGTCAACGCCTCGCACGTGGGCTGGGTCCGACAGGGACTCGACTGGTCGTACATGGAGACCGCCCCGGGCGTCTACAACTTCGGCACGCTCGACCAGGCGGTGGCGCAGGCGAACGGAAACGGTATCCAGATTTCGGTCGTCATCCAGGACGCACCCAGCTTCCGCAAAACCCAGGTGTGCAACGGGGTCAATCTGTTTCCCGGGCCGGCTGAAATGAGCACCTTCGCCACCGTCCTGGCGACCCGCTACAACGGCAACAGTGGGCATGGCTATGCCAATAGCTTCGAGATCGGCAACGAGGAATGGGACGGCTACTGGGGCGGCAGCTGGGCCAACACCCTGCCCTGCCGGTCCGCCAGCTACTACGGGCCTGTCCTGAAAGCCGGCTATCAGGCGATCAAAGCCCATTCACCGAACGCGCTGGTCGGCATGACCGGGCTCTGGTGGGAAGACACCAATCACATCCAGACCTACATGGCCTGGCTTTACCAGAACGGTTACGGGCCGTACCTCGACTTCGCCAACTTCCATTACTACACCGGCAACCCCTCGGTCACCAGTGGAGGCGTGCCCTCCTACGATCTGGAGTGGCAGACGATTCACAACGTGATGGCGGCCCATGGCGACGGTGCCAAGCCGATCTGGTGCACCGAAGTCGGCTTTGCCGTGAGCTCCGTCGGTCAAGGGGGCAACCCCATCGTTAGCCTGGCACAGCAGTCGCAATACTTGCAGTACGTGCTCGATAGTTCGCGGGCGTCGCACGTGGTGCAGAAGGTCTTCATCTATACGCTCATGGACAACACGGACGGCATGAACATCTGGCCACCGACCGGGCCGCTGCCCGCCTACAACATGCTGGCCGCTTATATCACGCAGTACCCGACGTGGGGCGCGGCGGCCCCGGCCCCGACGCCGATCCCAACGCCAACACCGGCGCCAACACCCGCGCCCACGCCCGCGCCGACGCCAACAGCCGCGCCGACGCCAACACCGGCCCCGACGTATGCGCCAACCCCGAGCCCGGCACCGACCGCCGGAGCGACGCCCGCCCCCACGCATGCGGCGACCGCGTCGCCAACATCCAATCCTGCCGCGTCGCACAACGGCACGACCCCACCGCCTTCGGTCAAGCCAGGTACGTCCAGCAATGCGACCGCCCTGCGGCCTTCGAGCCCGGGCACCCTCAACGCGGCCACCACCTTCCCGGCTGAGATGAAGAATCCTGGGCCGCTGAGCTTCGGCCACCTGATGGCCGTGATCCCGAACGCGATCGGGTCCGCCGGCATGATGGTCATCCTCTGGGTATCGCTGGGCGCGCTCTTCTGGGTCGTCCTTCGGGTGCTTACCCTGTTGTCGGTGGGTCGACGTCGTCGGGCTGCTGGCTTCTGACCGAAGCGCGCGACGCTGACGTAGCGATTGTCGGTGCCGGCCTGATCGGGCTGGCGACCGCCAGGCAGATCCTCGGCCGCCGCCCCGGCATCAAGCTGGTGGGGCTCGAAAAAGAGGCGCAGATCGCCTCCCACCAGAGCGGCCACAACAGCGGCGTCATCCACTCGGGCATCTACTACGCGCCGGGCTCGCTGAAGGCGCGCCTCTGCATCCGTGGCGCCTCCCTCTTACGCGCCTACTGCGACAAGCACGGCATCGCCCATCCGGAGCCCGGGAAGCTGATCGTGGCCGTGCGCGAGAGTGAGCTCGGCCGCCTGGACAACCTCAAGCAGCGCGGCAACGCGAACGGACTGCTCGGCCTGCAGATGGTGGATGCGGATGGGATCCGCCAGGTCGAGCCGGCCGCGCGCGGTTTGCGCGCCATCTTTTCGCCGGCGACCGGCATCGTCGATTACGGCCAGGTGGCCGGCGCACTGGCCAGCGACGTGACCGCCGCCGGCGGCGTGATCCTGAGCAGCAACCGCGTGACCGGGCTGCAGCGGTCACCCGCCGGCTGGCGGATCACGACGCTTGCTTCGACCTTCGCCGCCCGGATCGTCGTCAGCTGCGCCGGCTTGCAGTCCGACCGCCTCGCGGCCATGACCGGCGCCGCCCGGGACCCGCGCATCGTTCCGTTTCGCGGTGAGTATTCTCACCCGACCCAGCATTTCCGTTTCTCGGCGTCCACTTCACGCGACGCGTCAGCGGGGAGGTCTGGGTTGGGCCCAACGCCATCCTGGCGCTGGCGAAGGAAGGCTACCGCCGGCGCCGCGTCAATGTTGGCGAGCTGGCATCGCTCTTGCGCTGGCCCGGCTTCTATCGGATGGGCCGCCGCTACTGGCGCATGGGCGCGTCGGAGTTGAGCCTGGCGCTGAACAAGCGGGCCTTCGCCGGCGAGCTCCAACGCTACGTGCCGGCGGTGCAGGCGAGCGACCTGAGCCCGGCGGGCGCCGGCGTGCGGGCCCAGGCCGTGTCAGGCGACGGCCGGCTGATCGACGACTTCGTCTTCTCCGAGGAAGAAGGGATCCTGCACGTTCGCAATGCTCCCTCGCCGGCCGCGACCGCGTGCCTCGCGATTGCCGAGGCGATCGCCGATCGCGTCGACGCGGTCAGCCGCTCGTGATGGACGGTATGTCCCCTGAAGGTCGAGTCTGCCGGGCGCCTCGTTGGGCGAAACCGCCGAGGTCGAGGAAGTCGTAGCAGCGTCGCCTCTGGCCGGCCGAGCCGATCGCGATTCCACCCGGGGCGGCGAACGGCCGTGCGCTCGCCGCGCGTATCGTCAACTAATTGCCATCCGGAACGTATCAATCTATGCGATGGCCGAAGCGCGACAGTTGAAGGCTGGACGGTGGCGGATCTACGATGGCGCTCAAATGCGCCCGGTGCGGCGCATATTTTGGCCGATCAGTCGAGCGGACGGTCTATGCCGGCCGCTCCTACCATGCGATGCACCGTCCCCAGGTGGTCGACCTTCAGCGGCGATGCTGAGCCTCTAGCTTGCCAGGCTGCCACTGATATTGCAGTACATGTTGTGCACCTGGTTGCCCATCGCGATAATCACGATGAGAACCACGACCACAATCAAGGTCACGATCAGCGCATACTCGATCAGCGCCTGACCATCCTCGTTGCGCAGCCTCAAGAGCCGAGCCAGCGCGACCATGAAGCCCAGTCTGCGACGCGGAGCTAATGGATCGGGTTACGGCCGCAACTGGACCTTCGGCCATTAGATCGAGGGTCCCTACGCACGATTCCGTAGCGGGCTCAGCAGCAATCAGGGCTTTCCCTAATCTCCCTCCACTCTTGCGGATACGATCTCCCTCTCCCGCGTGGGGGTGGGGGCGACGCTACCATGCCCTGGTGAAGGATTCGTGGTTCGCTGGCCTGCTGTCATTCATTGGAGTGGTCGCCGGCCTTTGTCTCTGGGCGTTGACGATCGCCGTCAGCCGCGGCCACATCTCCGGAAATGGCTGGTCCCTTCCCGGCAACGCTGCCCTGGTCGTTCCTTTCGGCCTTGGTCCGCCACTCGTGGCCGGTGGCTGGGCGGGCACCATCCTGCGCATGCG
>VBHO01000228.1:4420-6198 GCA_005882045.1 Chloroflexota bacterium
ATGTGGGGGCCGCGGCGTCGCTCTTCTTCGGCTTCGTGCTGTATGGCTGGCTTCTCGGGAGCGCTATCGTGGCGGCCCTGATTCCGGCACCTGATCCCGAGCGTCGCGGCCCGCCGCTCTGGTCCATCGCCGCCCTCTTGCTGCTTCCGATTACCTTGGTCGCCGGCTGCGAAGCCGGCACCGGAATCCTTCCTCGATAGGCCGTCACCCCGATAGCGCCCTACTCGTTTTCACGATCCTTGCCCTGCTCACTGTGCGCCTCGCGCTGATGCGGGCACTTTGCTCGGGCCCTGGGATGGGCGCAACCGGCGCGTTGCGATTCAGGGAATAATTGCGTTCGGCTGGTGCGGCAGTCGTAGCTGCGTCTGTTCTCGTCCTCTTTACCTCGTGCGGTCCAGCAGCCTCCGCAACTCCGACGCCAAAGAGCACGGTGAGCTCACCCAGTCCATCCTCGACGCCGCTCGCCTCCGAGCTACCGACAGCGCGGATGTATTGCAAATTGCCGATCGGAAACGGGCGGAGCATCAGCGGTCTTCATCGCTGCCGAAACCTATACAAACTGACGTTCGAATCTGAACTCGACACGACTACGCCGCGGCAGCAACCTGCAGCAAAGTTACTTCCACCAAGACCTTCTCAGTCTGGGCTCTGGGCTCGGCCTTGATCGGCGATGAGAGTAGTTTGGCTGCGAGGAGATCAAATCGTGATTGGAGCGTTGCTGCTTGACATTGTCAGCGACGTGCTTGATGCCGATAACCCGCCACGCTTCGTCATCCATGGGTCTTCCCGACAACGGACAGTGGTTGAAATCGCAACGGAGGCCCATTTCTTTGACGACCGATGGGCAAATCGGCGACCGGAGAACTTCCTGTCTTCTGCCGTGCGCGGCCGTCCCATCGTCCTGGACGATTCAGGCCAACTTCTATTCCAGGTTGCTGAAGAAGACTGGACGGCCCTCCTAAGCAGTGGAGGGTCTCGCTTCTGGGCTCGAATCTTCTCCGTGCAACCGTTGGCCCACATGCCGTCCGCAGTTATCGCATTCGACGTGGCAGGCGCTGGCAGTCGTGCCCAAGCCAAGGGCGCGGCGCAGTCTGGATGTAGAGGGCTTACACCCGAGGGCATTCAAGCTGAGGCGCCGACTTCGCCAGGCCGAGGAAGCCGTACCTCACCGAGTTCCGGCGTGCAGCCAGCAGTCCAGGCTCCGAAAATTTTGCCGGCCGCTAGTCAGGTCGCAGGGAACGTCGGCCAGCCGCTTGACGCCGCTGGCGACGCGCGCGACAATGACTTTGTTGGTGTCCGGGCCGGTTTGCCACGTGGCATGGGGAGGCGTGAGAAAGATATGGCTGACCGTATTGATGTTTCCACACTCGATCTCGAGGACCTAGAGCGGATCCAAAGTGACGTTGTCAGGACGCTCGCGCAGCGGGCGCTTTCGCGGGCGGACCAGCTGGCCGAATACGACTCTCACAGCAGTAGCCATTCAAAGAACAGCGTTGCGCTTTCTGCCCTGGAGCGCAGCGCCCGTAGGGGTAAGGTCAGCTAGAAGGGTATAGGCCGGCGCCTAAAGCGCTGTTCACTGTGCTAACGAAGGGGGTCAGCGGGGATCCACGGCGATTAGGTCTAAGCCCGCAAGCTCCGTCGGCGCGCGGAGCTTGTGTGACTCAGGTCGTCCTCAAAGTCGAGCAACTGTGCAATCTCAACTGCACATATTGCTACGTCTACAACCGCGGAGACGAATCGTGGCGAACACGACCCGCAGTGATAAGTAGGCGCGTGAT
>VBHO01000228.1:6283-6765 GCA_005882045.1 Chloroflexota bacterium
CGATACTCTCAGTTCACAGTCGGGCCCAGCAAAGCTGCGGATCATTCTGCAAACGAATGGAACCCTCCTAGACGAGGAGTGGCTGGACCTCTTTGGTCGAAATCGGGTTTCTTTCGGCGTCAGCCTCGATGGTCCGCCGGAGTCTGCCGATCGCCGGCGCATCCGTCACGACGGGCGAGGGTCAACGCAAAAGGTCCTCACGAACATCGCACGGCTCCGGGCATACAATTCCGAACTCTTCGAGGAGTGTTTCGGAGGATGCCTATGCGTCGTAGATCCGAGCCTTGACGGTGGGCGACTCGTTGAGTGGTTTGTGGATCAGGGCATCTACACCTTCGACTTCCTTCTGCCGGACGGGAATAGAGTGAACCTGCCCCAGGAGTGGTCAGGAGTGGAGCCCTACCGTCGTTTCCTCCTCGCGGCCTTCGAGCGGTGGCATTCGATGGGCGCTCAAGCACCGCGCATACGGATGTTTGAGTTTA
>VBHO01000240.1 GCA_005882045.1 Chloroflexota bacterium
GTTCGCTCGCGTACCAGGTATCGGTGTAATTCTGCGGCGGCGATTGTTTTGCATTGCCATGCCCCTGGCTGCCGCCCCACAGCACGAGCGTGCAGGCGCCCCCGTACCAGGTCAGTGCTGGATTAACGCGACCACGAAGCGCCGCCGGCAGGAGGGTGGCCGACCAGGCACGCCCATCGAAGGTAAAGATCGAATCCGAGGGGGGCGGCAGATCTGGAATCTCAGCATCACTGCTGCCGAGTACCACCAGGTGATGGTGGACGGGGTCGTAGGCATCCGCCCTGACCGCCCCGGGTGTTCCGGTGACGTCCAACACTTTCCAATCCTGGCCGGTCCATTTGTAGAGCACGCCCTTCTGGTCAGGTTGCCCGTTTTTGCCGAGGCCGAGGATATCCCCGTCCGGCCCTGGCGCGATCCAGCGCGGAGCAGCGTAATACACAACGCGTGGCAGCGAGACCCTGGTCCAGTTTGTGCCATCCCACGACCACATCTCATGGGTGGCCACGTATCCCTTGAGGATGTCCGCGTAGAGGACCACTCGGCGGTTTGCAGCGTCATAGGCAATGGACGAGTCGAGTGAATAGATGTTGGGTGCAGTCGACGGATGCGCCTGCTGCCATGACCCGCCGTGCCAGAGCCACGTCTGCGTCGAGGTGGTGGCCCGGGTTGGGTCGTATATCGTCGCCCCGGTCAAGACGATCTCGTCATGCGCGCGGTCGAATGTCATCAAGGGCCAATAAACGCGCGGCCCGGATGGCTGAGGATGCTCGGACCAGGTCCGGCCGTCCCAGAGCCAGGTGTCAAATAGAACGGGGCCTTGAACGCCTTCACCGCCGTACAGAATCAAGGGCCCGCCATCACTCCCCTGGGCGAATGCCTCATACGAGCGCGGAGGCGGGGCTCCCGTGTGAACCGCTGACGATGGCAGCGTCGGCTGAGTGGCACAGGATCCAACTGGACTTGGTCCGCAGCCTTGGAGGAGCGAGGCCGCGACCATAGTCACCAGCCCGATGGTGAGGCTCGGCCCCGGGACAGACAATCGCTGCGCCTTGCTCAGCATCCAGAGCATAGACGCGGAGCGGGCGGATTTAGTTCCGCGACCAGCCCAGGCCTACGGAAGTCGACGTAGGACCCCGTTCCAAACGATGTCGTCATCGACTGGTGACACGATGGACGTTGCCGCCGAGTGGGCTGCGCCTCTTACTCAATAGTGGATGTCCACAGTCAGGGTCCGGTTACCCCTTCTATCCGCGACGGTGCTCGTGCTCGCGCAACTCGCCACGGTCCAGGCCAGCGCAGCCTTTCCCCCGTCGACCAGTTGCCAGGTGTTTCCGGCCGACAACATCTGGAACACGGATATCTCGAGCATGCCCGTCCACACCCGCAGCACCCAGTGGCTCAGCTCGATGGCGGCCTCGACCACCAATCTGCACCCCGACTTCGGCGCCCCGCCCTACGGCTTCCCCTACAACATCGTCGACAACACCCACGCGACGGTGTCCGTGACCTTTCAGTACGCCAGCGAAAGCGACCCGGGCCCGTATCCGGTCGGCGCGGACACGAGCATTGAAGGTGGCAGCGACCGCCACGCCTTGATCGTCAACCGCGACACCTGCGCGCTATACGAACTTTTCGGCCTGGCGGGAAGTGGGTCCTCCTGGACTGCCGGTTCCGGCGCGATCTTCCCCCTCGGATCGGACGCGCTTCGTCCGCTGGGCTGGACATCTGCCGATGCGGCGGGCCTACCGATCTTTCCTGGCCTCGTTCGCTGGGACGAGGTTCAGGCCGGAGCGATCACGCACGCCATTCGCTTTACTGCCCAGCAGACAGACCAGAGCTTCTTGTGGCCGGCGCGCCACCAGGCCGGCACCGCCGCCAACCCATCGCTGCCGCCAATGGGAGCGCGCTTCCGGCTGAAGGCGAGCTACGACATTTCCCACTTCAGCACTCAGACGCAGGTCATCCTCCGGGCGATGCAGCACTACGGCCTGATCCTCGCGGACAATGGCAGCAACTGGTTTTTCAGCGGCACGCAGGACGCGGCCTGGCCCGACAGTCTGCTCACCGAGTTGAAGACCGTTCCGGCCGCGCAGTTCGACGCGGTCGACGAGTCGTCGCTGATGATCGATCCCAACTCCGCGGCAGCCAGGTCATGCGCCCTGGGCGCGTCGAACGGAACGGGATCGCCGCGCTCTTGGTGGCAGATGGCGCCGGCGGGCTGCGGGGCGGCAGGGTCGGGACTTCGCTGGTGGGCGATTCCCAGCGTGACGCCGGCACCTCGACGGGTCATACCCTGGTGGGGCCGCTAACCTCAAACAGCGCCTCGATCGCGGCGTGGCCGCGGCCGGCGATGTCTTCGGGGTCTTGCCTCCAGTAACCGGGATTAAAGGTCTCGAGGCTCCAGGGTCCTGCATATTTGCCGGTTTGAAGCTCGTAGAGCAGCGCCTTGAGATTGATGACACCGTCCCCAGGGAGCACCCGGTCGGCATCTTCGATCTCCCTCGGCGGCTTTGCCGGGGCGTCGTTGAGATGCACCAGCGCCAGCCGGTGGACCGGGTACCCGTCGAGCGGCTGCGCACCACTCGCGTGCCAGTGACAGGAATCAAGAACCAGCTCGATGCCATCGATGCCGTCGACGGTCTCCGTGGCGATGGCCGGCGTGTTGATCGGGCAATCGCCAAAGCCGAGGAACTCGAAGGCAATCCGGATGCCCAG
>VBHO01000241.1 GCA_005882045.1 Chloroflexota bacterium
TGGTCACGTGTTGATCTTCGCTGTCACGGTCGAGGTCACCGCCGGTGCGGTCGCCGGATGGGACGCCTTTCTTAACCAGCCACGGCGAAGTCGGTGATGCGGCTGATCGATTAGCGTCCGCCGCGTGCGATTAACCGAACACTACTGGAAGCAGCGTCGGTGATCCCTCCTGTACAACCTGCTGGGTTATCGGTGACTCAGATGGGGAGGCGAGGCAGCTGGATGTCGAGGAGGCGCGGTCCGGCGGCATGCCGCGGCTCGACCATCGCGGCGCGCACGCATTCTTGCGGTGACACCTCCGGACGCAGCCCGCTGAAGATCGGAAATCGGACCTGTCCGCCGCCATCCCACTCGCTGTACCTGATCCCGACGACGAGGCGCGGCTCCACCCAGCGGATCCGCTCGTCGACCCAGCGGGCATCGGTTGGGGCCGGCGAGCTGGCCAGGGCATCCAGCGCCTTGCGCAAACGCTTCGAGGTGCTGACATCGAAGCCTCCCCCGACGCGTCCCGCCGGCTGGTAGCCGCGACCGTCGTAGGTGGCGATGATCAACGCCTCGAGGAGACGATCGCTCGCCTGCGGAATGAACCCGATGAAGGCAAAGTCTTGGCGGCGGACCGCTTCGACCGCAAGCCAATCGGGGTGGCGCTGCCCGGGACGGTAGGGGCTGTCGTATCGCTTGGCCACGATGCCCTCGAGCCCTCTCTCCTGGGCGGCATCGAACAGCGCGAGGCCGTCATCGGCGACCGGTTCCACCACGTAGATCCGCGCCGAGGAGCGGATCGCCTCGCTCAGGCGTGGGCGGCGCCGCAGCAACGGCAGCTTGAGCATGGAGCGGCCGGCGAGATACAGCAGGTCGTAGACGACATAAGTCACCGGCTGGGCGGCGACGGCCCGCGCCACCGCCTCCGGATTGGCCGCCTGCTGCCGCTTCTCGAGGGCTACGTTATCGGGACGTCCCTCGCCATCCGCCACGATCAACTCGCCGTCGAGGATCGTTTCGGCCGGGGCGATCGCCGCCAGCGCCTGGACTTCGGGATAGCGACCGGTGAGGTCGCGCAGGTCGCGCCCCCAGAGACGAACCTGGCCGCGGTCGATGCGCGCCAGCGCCCGGATGCCGTGCCACGCAACTTCGAAGGCATACTCGTGCGAATCGAAGGGCTCCGCCGCCGGCATCGGCAGCATCGGCCGCAGCCGATCCGGGACTGCGGCTTCAAATGGCAGGTCGAGCTCAACCGTTCGCGAACGCGCCGGCACTCTAGCGGAGGGTACTACGCGTAGCTAGGCTGTGCGCCGTTTTGCGGAAGGTCGCGCGGCTGACGTTTTGGCGGCCACCTTGACCTTTGCCGCCCGCGCCGCAGGCTTCTCCGCGGGCTTCTTCTTTCCTTGCTTGGTCGCCTCGACCGAGGCGCGCAGCGCCGCCATAAGGTCCATCACCTTCGGCTCCTGCGTCGCCGTCGGCGCCGTGATCTTTAGGCCCTTCATCTTCTGATCGACAATCTGTTGGAAGGCCGCCTTGTAGTCATCGGTGTAGCGCTCCGGCTGGAAGGTGTCCGTCAGGTTGTCGATCAGCGAGGTCGCCATGCTCACTTCTTTGTCGCTGATCTTCACGTTCTGCGGCAGGTTCAGCTCTTCGGTCGATCGGATCTCGTCGGGCCAGTTCAGCGTGTTGCAGAGGAGCGTGTTGCCTTCGACCTGGATAAGGGACAGGTGCTCGCGGTCGCGCAGCGCGATCTTCGCGACCGCCACTTTGTTGGTGTCCTCGAGGGCCCGCTTCAGCAGATAGAAGGGCTTGACGCCGACCTCTTCGGGCTCGAGGTAGTAGGCGGATTTGATGTAGAGGCCGAGCGGCACCTCGTTCCGTTCGACGAACTCGACGATGTCGATCGTCCGGGTGGTCTTGAGCGGCAGCTTATCGAGGTCCTCCTCGTCGATGAGGACGAACTGGTTCTTGCTGACCTCGTAGCCCTTGAGCACGTCGTTGAAGGCGACGACATGATCGTCCGTCGGGCAGTGCCGCTGCTGCTTGATCGGAAGCTGGCAATGGGGGCAGAGCTGACGGAATGAAACGGCGCTGTGCGCCTCGGTGGCGAGGTACATGCGGACCGGGATCGCCACCATCCCGAAGCTGATTGCGCCCCGCCACATAGACCGGGCCATTTCGCCGCATTATACCGCCGTTTGAACGGAGGGACGAAAAGATGTTCGCACCTGGTCCGCGAGCCGCTGGGCATAAAGCGGCCCCAGCTTCTCGTGCTTGAAATAGATGTAGACGTCACGGCCGCCCGTCAGGTACGCGACAATCCGCCGGGCCCAGGCGCTCAGCCGCTGCGGTGAGTAGGTCTCGCGGCGAAGGCGGAGATAGATAAACGCGCCCCGGCCCAG
>VBHO01000242.1 GCA_005882045.1 Chloroflexota bacterium
CGTGAACCAGGGCCGCCCCCATCCGCTCCAGCAGGTCGGCGACCTGCGTCATGTGCCACGATCGGTGCCGGAACTGGAAGGCGACCCGCCAGTGGCTCGGAAGGAGCGCCGCGATCCGCTCGATCCGGCCCTCGTCGAAGGGAGCCGTGGGCGGCAGCTGGAAGAGCACCGGGCCCAGGAGGTCGCCGAAGCCATCCGCCTCGTGCGCCAGGACGCGAATCGCCTCCTCGAGGTTGGGCATGCGCCGGTTGTGGGTGATGCGGCGATGGGCCTTGACGGCGAATCGGAAATCGGCCGGGACGGAGGCGACCCAGCCGGCGACAACGTCGTCGGGCTGCGTCCGATAGAAGGTGGTGTTCACCTCGAC
>VBHO01000016.1:0-15724 GCA_005882045.1 Chloroflexota bacterium
TGAGCCGGATCCGATTGCAAACTTTGCAGAAGGCATCGCTAACGGACGGGATGACGCCGATCCCGCCCTGGCTGCCATCGCGAAATTTGAATCGGGTAGCGGGCGCCGGCCGACGATCCGAGACCGGCTCGAGCGGAAACTCACGATCGATGGTTTCGATGATGTCGCGGCTCGCGACCACCGCGTCCATCGACCAGATGCCATCCGCGTCGAGCGGCATGAACTCGATGAAGCGGACTTCATACCCCTCGCGGCGCGCGAGTTTGGCGAAATCGACGATCTCGTCGTCGTTGCGCCCGCGCATCACCACCATGTTGAGCTTGATCGGGCTGAACCCCGCGGCGCGCGCCGCGGTCAGGCCCCGCATCACCCGGTCGAGTGCATCTCGCCGCGCCAGGTCCTTGAAACGGTCGGAGTGCAGCGTGTCGAGGCTGACGTTCAGCCGCTTCAGCCCCGCCGCTCGCAGGGCTGCGGCCTTCTCTTCGAGCAGGATGCCGTTGGTCGTCATCGCAATGTCGAGCGTTGGATCGATGGCGGCGATCATGGCGGTCAGGTCCTCGATGCCCTTGCGCACCAGCGGCTCGCCGCCCGTCAGCCGGATGGTTCGAACGCCTGACTGCTCGACCAGGATGCGAGTCAGCCGGACGATCTCCTCGAAGGTCAGCACCTCCTCCCGGGCCAGCCAGGGCAGCCCGGCCGCCGGCATGCAGTAAACGCAGCGGAAGTTGCACCGGTCCGTGACCGAGATCCGCAGGTCATCGGCGATGCGCCCGAAGGTGTCGCGGAGATGGACGACAGGCTTGGGGCTGGGCACGAAATTAGTATATGGGGCGTGCAACTAGGCGTCATGCCCCCGTTCACACCGATGGAGGCCAAGGTCCAGGCCGAGCTGCCCCGCGGCGACGCCTGGCAGTACGAGCCGAAGTGGGACGGCTTCCGCGCGGTCGCCTTCAAGGATGGCGATGAGGTCGTGATTCACAGCCGCAACCAGAAGCCGTTGACCCGATATTTCCCCGAGCTGGTCCCGGCGATCCAGCGCATCAAGCCAAAGCGCGCCGTCCTCGACGGCGAGATCGTGATCTTTACGGGATTCGGGACGGATTTCGATGCCATGACGCTGCGGATCCACCCGGCAGCATCGAGGGTCAACATGCTGGCCGCCGAGCAGCCCGCGACCTATATCGCTTTCGACCTGCTGGCCGACGGCGACGAGAACCTGCTGGATCGGCCGTTGAAGGAACGGCGCCAGCGTCTCGAGAAACTGCTCGGGCCCAAGCCGGAGTCGATCTATCTCAGCCCGGCAACCCGCGACCGCGAGGTCGCGATCAACTGGCTCAAGGAATATCGTGGCACCGGACTGGACGGCATCGTCGCCAAACGCCTCGAGAGCATCTACAAACCAGGCGAGCGCGCCATGATCAAAGTCAAGGAACAGCGAACTGCCGACTGCGTGGTCGGCGGCTTCCGCTGGGGCAACGACGGCAAGCGGGTCGGGTCGCTATTGCTGGGCGTCTATGACGGGAAAACGCTGGAGTACATCGGCCATACTTCAGGCTTCGACGACACGCAGCGACGCGAGCTGGTCGGGATGCTGGAGCCGCTGCGCGGCGGGACCAGTTTCGAAGGGGGCCGCGCTCCCGGCGGGCCCAGTCGCTGGTCGCAGGACCGCGACCTCGCCTGGGAACCGTTGCGCCCCGAGTTGGTCTGCGAGGTGGCCTTCGATCGACTCGAAAACGGGCGCTTCCGCCATGGGGTGGGCTTTAAGCGCTGGCGGCCCGACAAGTCGCCGAAGTCCTGCACCCTCGCGCAACTCAAGGCCGAAGCGTCGGTCGAGCTTAAGACGCTCTTCGCCTAGTCCGCCGCTGATCGACGTCGACTCTGGCTCAGCCATATTCCGATCTGGTAATCGCAATATCAAGTTTTGCTATAATTCTGGGCTTACGTTAATCCAGAGATACCAACACACCCTGGGGAGGTGCCAGCATGATGCGTGATCTAAAACAGGTCGACCTCAAGCAGGTCCGCGACGAGGTTGCGGACCGCATCGGACGAGCTGCAAAAGAGCTGAGCGGCGGAGCGGGGAACGCCGCTCGCGAGCTCGGGGCGTCGGCTGAAGAATCCGCCTCGACGCAAATCCGCAAGCAGGCGAAGCTCGCGCGCAACCGGCTACCCCGGCGAGGCACGTCGACGCGGGTGTCGGTCCTCACGGGTGCGATCGCTGGCGCCGCGGCGGCGTATTTCTTCGACCCGGAGCGCGGCCGCGCCCGGCGGGCCCTGTTCGCCGATTGGCTGGGCGCCCGGCTTCGTAGCAGCTGGCGCACGGTTAACGAGCTCAGCACGCGGACGACTTCCAGCGCCGCTGCCTTCCCCCAGCGCATGGTGCCGCTGCGCTCGACGCGACCGCGCCCGGCCGATGACCTGACCTTACGCGACCGCGTCGAGAGCGAAGTCTTCCGCAACCCCGACCTGCCGAAGGGCCAGATCAATCTCGAGGTCGAGTCCGGTGTGGTCACGATCCGCGGCCAGGTGGACAGCGCCTTCCAGATTGCCAACGTCGAGAAGGCGGTCCTCAAGGTGCCCGGGGTCGCCGGCGTCGAGAACCTGCTCCACGTCGACGGCACGCCGGCGCCCAATAAGGCCGCATCCCGAAAGAGCGCGACCAGCTAGATAAGACTCAGTCGGTTTTGAGCGGTTGGCTCCCCCGCTGGCCGCTCTTTTCTTTGCCCTTAGACTCAAGCGATGCGCACGGGAACCGCGGATCTGCCCCTCCACGGAGGCCGCGCTCCGCGCTGGCTGTTCGAGCGCATGACCCTGCTCGCGCGCGAGATGGGGCTGGCCATTCTCGGCGAAGAGGGTACGCACGGCCTGATGCGGCGGATCGCCGATCCGGTGTGGTTCCAGGCCTTTGGCTGCGTGCTTGGGTTCGACTGGCACAGCAGCGGGTTGACCACGACGACCTGCGGCGCCCTGAAGGAAGGCTTGCGCGATCTCTCGCACGAGACCGGCCTCTTCATCGCCGGCGGCAAGGGCAAGACCTCCCGCAAGACGCCCGAGGAGATCGAGGCCGCCTGCTGGACGACCGGACAAGAGGCCGCCCCATTGGTGCGCGCCAGCCGGCTTTCGGCCAAGGTTGACTCGGCGGCGGTCCAGGATGGGTTCCAGGTGTACCACCACAGTTTCTTTTTCGCGACGGATGGCTCCTGGGCCGTCGTCCAACAAGGCATGAACGAGGGCACCGGCATGGCGCGCCGCTATCACTGGCTTCCGCCCGAACGCTTCGACTCCGACCCCCATGCGGCCATCGCCGGCGACCGGACCCAGCAGGTCCTCAACCTCGTGGCATCCGAGGGGGAGGGCAATCGGAGCCTGGCGGTCGCGCTGGCCCGCGAGACGCCGACCGGGGTGGTCAGCGAGATGACGCGCATGCGGACGGTGGAGATGCCACGCCACCACGACGTTCGGCTCAGCGACCTGCATCCGGATCGCCTCGCCCGGATCCTTCTAACGGCCTACGAGCATCAGCCCGAGGATTACACCGCCTTGCTGGCCGTTCCCGGTGTCGGTGCCAAGGCGTTGCGGGCACTCGCCCTGGTGGCCGAGCTCACTTATGGCGAGCCTGCCTCGGTGCGCGATCCCGTTTCATATTCGTTCGCCCCCGGCGGCAAGGATGGCACCCCGTACCCGGTTGACCGGCCGACCTACGACGCGACGATCGAGTCTTTGCGCCGCGCCGTCACCGAGGCTCGGGCCGGCCACACCGAGAAGTCCGCCGCGCTGCGACGGCTCGCTGGGGTCGAACGGTCGCTGATCGCCGCCTCATGATCCACCTCCCGCCAGCCGCGCTGGTGCTTTTGATCGGTGCGTCGGGCTCGGGGAAATCCACCTTCGCCTCGCGGCACTTCGACCATGACGCGGTCGTTTCCTCGGACCGTCTGCGCGGCCTGGTGGCCGGGGACGAGAGCGACCAGCGGGCCACCGATGCAGCCTTCGCTCGGCTTCGCGAATGGCTCGACGCTCGCCTCACGGCCGGCGGCCTGGCGGTGGTCGATGCCACGAACGTCGACTGGATGCAGCGCGGGGAGCTGATCGCGCTGAGCCACAAGCACGGACGCCCGGCGATCGCCATCGTCTTCAACCTGCCGCTGGAGGTGTGCCTCGCACGCAACGCCACGCGTTCGAGGACCGTCCACGCGTCTGTCATCCGCCGGCAGGTTGCTCAGGTGACCCGCGACATTGATCGGCTCGACCTGGAGGGCTTCGCCGCCGTCCATGTGCTGGGCTCGGTGGCGGACGTCGACGCCGTCAGCCTGGAAATAGAAAAGGGCCCGGTGACCGGGCCCTCGCGTCGTAGCGTCAGTTAGTCGCGGTCAGCGCAAGCCGTGGCGACGGCGGTGACGGCCGCCCGTACCGCGGCCAGGTCCACCTGGTTCGGCAGCCTGACCAGGTCGCTCCACGCTTCGGGTCGCCACACCACGAGAAGCGCCCTCAAACTGGTCAGCGCGGCCTGGCACGCGGCGGTCGGCTGCGGCTGGCAGGCCGCGCGTGTGGCCGTCAGCGCCTGGCTCCAACGCTGCGCCTCGGCGAGGTCCTCGATACGATCGGCTAGCAGGGCGGCCGCCGACAGCGGCTGTTGCGCGGTCGCGGCCCGCTCGGCCGCGTCCTCGGTCACGTCGGCCTGGTGCATCGTCTTGAGCGTATTGATCGCCTGCTGGCAGGCGGCCGTCGTTTGGAGCGCGCGCGGCGCGACGGGCCTCACGGCTACGACGGGCTTCTCCGCTGGCTCGCCCGACTTGTCGCTGTCCGTGCTCCGCGCTGCCACCGTCAGGTCATCTCGATCCGCAGTCTTTGTGACGGTCGTTGTCGCCGCCACCAGGCTAACCAGGCTCCCGGACACGCGGGCGGTTGCCGTGGTGCCGGCGCCGGCGGTCAGGGTCGCCAGCGCCAGCGCTGCGATGGCTCCAAGGATGATCGCTTTAATTCGCACGATTCGTCCTCCTTGCTTGGTAGTCGCCTTCTAAAACGGCGGAGACTCAGCTCGCTTACGCCCGGTAAAGAATCATCTAGGCCGCCCACGAACGATTGTTCGGTATTAGCGACCGTTGACGGACCAGTGCGGGCGATCCGTCTTATGCTTCTTGATCCGGTAATACGTCCAGGCCAGGTCGTGGAGCTTGCTGTTTGTCTCTGGCGGGTCAGTTCCAATGTCGACACTCTTCTTGCCCGGCAGTCCCTTGATGATCTTCGGGAGTCCGGTGATCGTCATGTCGATTGCCAGTCCTGCCGTGTGGTTGGAATTTAGTGCGGCCGGGTAGGCGATATCGTAGCCGGCCTTTGAGCACATGTCCGTGGCCGCCTTGAGCGACTTGGCGTCGTCGCCATGGTCCCAGATGATTCCAGTTTTCTGGTCGTCCTCGGCCTGGGACGGCTTGATCTTGCCGTAGGCGATCCACGAGGCCCAGTGCATCAGGGAGGCGCGTTCGATGCGCCGAAACGTGGCGTTGACCTCGACCGTCGCTCCATTCGCTTCGAGCAGCGCGATGAATGCCTCCACGTGTGTCTTGAATGGGTCCTTCAGCTTATCGGTCGTCGTGTCGCCGGCAAATTCAGATACCCAGTGCAATCCACTCAATGCCTTATCCAGTCTCGTCGTTGTTGCCGCAGCCTCCTTCTGCTCATCGGCGGCTGACGCGGGCGGCGCGGGCGCAGCCACAACCGGTCCTAGAGCCCCGAGCGACTCCTTGAATCGTTCCTTCTCCCCCATCACCTGCTCGTGAGGAATGTCGCCGGCATCGATCACGACATAGTTGGACTTGAGCTCGGACTCGACACCGAGGATGCCGAGGAGCGTGCTGTGCCGGCTGAACCATCCACCGATCGCCTCGTCGACCTTCTGATACCGCTTCGGGTAATTCCCCGTGTGCGTGTGATACCCACGGAACCGCATGCTCCGCGTGAGATATTCGAGCCGCTTCGCTCGCGTGGGCAGGCCGACCAGCTCATGGAGGTCTTTGGCCAGTTGCCGCTCCAGCCAGTGCCAGACATGACCAACCTGATAGTCCCAATTCAAGGCGTCAAAGAGGATGACTTCCTCGAGCTTTTCGGGAAGCCGTTCGGATTTGTCGAGCATCGGGGTCAAGACATTGCCTGCCCCGCTATGTCCCGACAGGACCACTCCGCGGATCTGGGGAAGCTTATCCCATACCTTGAGGGAGGTCAGGGCGGCGAACACATGCTTGACGTAGCTATCGGTTGTGAAATTGCCGAACTCCGATTGCGACCCAGCCGCCTGCGGAAGGATTCCAACGACGTCGCGACCGCTGGCTTCGATCTGCGCCTCGGTCTTGTCGACGGCGAGGTCGCGGACCTGCCCCTCGGTCATGCCTGACGTGCGTTCGCCTTTTTTGATCAGGGTCTTCGTCAGCTGCCGGTAGCCGACACCAAAGCCGTGGAGATGAACCAGGACCTCGACCTCTTTCGGTTCCCTCCCGATCCAGGTCGGCACGAGAATAATGGCACGGCCCTCGGGCAGTCCCTCGACGGGGATGCGCAAGATCTTGCCCTTCTCCTCCGGCCCCGCGTTTGGTCCAACCTCTCCCTTCCACTTGGCGGTCGGTCCGGGTGGGGCTGCAGGCGCTTTCTTCGCCGGCGCCTTAGCGGCCGGTGGACGCTTCAGCGGCGGTGCGGTGATGGTCCCAGCCGGTCTTCGCTGAACAAGGAGACCAACACTCTGGTTGCCGGCCAGGCGCTGCAACTCGAGCAACGCCTGCGCCTGGAGCGGTCCACCGGCCAGCGACGACTCGATTACGGCTGCGTGACCGGCCTTCGGCTGCGGACCCGCCAGCCCAGTCTGGTGACCCGGGGCTCGTCGCGAGAGCTGCTGTTTCATTGTCTGGCCGCGCTGGGCATGCTACCTCCACCTCACAGCTGGCAGCATCAGACTCTCACCCAAACGGATGGCGGACAAGAGGTGGACGGGCTTCCCGTTCGGGCAGGGGAGCGTGCCCAGCCGGGCACCGACACTTGTCGGGGTACCTGGAGCGCTGGAGGCTGGCTGGGACACCGTCCTTTTCTGGCTCACCCTTGCGCTGTCACTTGGGGTTGCCTTTGTCTTCACCGTGCCAGTCAATCGCGAGCTCTTGCGCCGCGGCAAGGGGCACGCGGCTGTCCATCGGATTCACGAGGCCAGGGGGAGAGGCACCGGCCCGCCGAGCGGGATGAACTCAGGTGACCGGTCGGAAGCGGCCATCTTGCACAAGTAACTCGACAGTGCCTAGCCGGTCGGTTCGGTAGATCGGCACCCCGTGCAGGGCTTGGACGAGGGCTCGAGCCGGGAGACCGTCGCGACTGCTGGCGGCAACCTGGATAACGCTGAAGCCCTCTCCCGGACCTTGCCACTCCAGCGGTCCGCCCCCGGTGAAGATGGCGCCGTTGATGTCGGCAGGTAGCGACGACCAGCTGGTCTGCGACGCAACGACGGCGATGACGGCGCGACCAGCCAGGATCAACCGACTGCGGCCATCACTAGCCAGCGACAACGCCACGGCATCGACGGCGATCGGTCCCTCGGCCGTGGTGACCGGAATGGCCGCGGCCTGTGCCTGCTGGACGATCGCCCGGAGCGACGCCGTCCACGGATCGGGATCGGCGATGACGATGGACCCGACGTGGAATCGCTTGAGAACGGTCGCGCCGGCGCCGATGTTAGTCCGCCGGCCGCCGGTGATCAGCCAGCAATCGATGACGCGGGCGGTGGGTGGCAGCACCTGCCCGACCGCCTGGGCAAATCGATCGGCGTCGGGCCCGGCGTCGATCAGAATCTGGTGGCCGTTCGCGGTACGCACCAAGACAGCTGAACCGGTGCCGACATCGAGCGCGTAGACGTGCACTCGACCGTCGGGTCGGATAAGGAGCAAAGCAACCGCGATCAGCCCGGCGGCTGCCAGCAGCGCCCAGACTTTTCGCTGCCAGAAGAATTGGCGGAGCTTGACGCCGGCGAGCGCACCGCCGTTGAGGATCGCGGCCGCGGCCAGCCACCGAGGCGGGAAGTAGGGCGTGACGATGGCGGCCAGCGGTAGGCTGCCGGCGGTCTCCACGACATATCGGAACCAGGTGGCGATGGCTCCCGACGCTTGCATCAGCGGCCAGCTGAGGACCGGGCCGAGGGACGGCATGAGTGGCCAAGCGAGGGACGCCAGCGCGGCGGCGAGCAAGGTCCCACCCCCGCCCAGGACCATGATGGCCGGCAACAATGGCAGGACGAGGGCGTTTGCGGCCGGCGCCACGATCGAGACCTGATGAAAGTTGGCCAGCATCAGCGGCCAGGTCGCCGCTTCGGCTGCGATGGTGGCGGCGAAGGGATCCCGCAGGATTGCCGGCATCCAACCGAGCCGCGCGGCGATGCCATCGGTCATCGCCGCAATGCCCGCGGTCCCGGCAAACGAGAGTTGAAAGCTGACGTCGTGCGCCAGGCCGGGCTCCAGCCCGAGCATGAGGGCGCCGGTCAACGCGAGCGACACAAAGACATGGCTGTCGCGTCGCAGCCGGCCGGCAACGACGACCAGCACACCCATCGCCGCCGCCCGCAGTGCGGCGGCCGACGCGCCGGCCAGCAGCCCGTATCCGATCATCGCGCTCACCGCGATCAGCGGCGCCGCCCCAGGGGCCAGCCGGCCGATCGCCTGCTGCACGATCCGCGCCAGCAAGCTGACCTTCAATCCCGAGATCACAACGATATGGATGAGTCCGCTGGCGATCATCTCCTGCTCGAGCCGCCGGGGCAAGGCGGCACGGTAACCGAAGACCACGCCGAGCAGCAAGGCCGCTTGTGGCTCCGGCAAGGCCCGGTCGACCGCGTTGATCACGGCATGTCGCAGGCCAAAGAGCATCGTATGCAGTGGGTCGCCTGGATGCGACGTAACGCGTACCAGCCTCGCCGACGGCATGATGCCGGCGATTCCCTGCTCGGCCAGAAAGGCGCGATAGTCGAACTGGTCGAACCGAGGCGGGGCCTGAAGCTCGCCGCTCAGCAGGACCAGGTCGCCATAGTGCGCCGGCGTCGCGCCGTACACACTCGCCATAATCCGCAGGCCGCTCGCGATTTCGCCGGCGCTGGTCAGCATGTGGTCGAGCCGCACCGTCAACCGCCGAGCGCCTCTGCGATCGACCGGGTCGTCGTCAACCGATCCGGAGACCGCGACGACCTGACCGAGAAGCCCAGGCGGCAGTTCAACCGTCGCGGACGTTGCGCCTCGAGCCGCGCCCATCAATGCCGCGGCGAAACAGAGTGACGCAAGGAGGGCAAGACGCTGGTTGACCAGCGCGACGAAGGCCGTCAACGCGGCACCAAGCACGAGCCATGGCATCAGCGGGCTCAGCACGACTGCGGCCATGATCCCGGCGCACCACGCGGTCAGCACCACGGCGAGTGCCCACCAGGGCCACCCCCGCGGGCCCCTACCCTGCCCTCCCCCCGACGGGGAGGGAAACTTCAGCGCCACAGGCGCAGCGGCTAGTTCACGGTCAGCGACTTGGCCAGTTGCTTGTACGTGCTCGCATCCAGTCCCATCGCCGACTTGAGCTCGGTCAGCGCGAGGAAACCACCGAAATCCTCGCGATACTTGATGATGGCGTCGGCAAGCGCAACATCCATGCCGGGCACAAGCAGCAACTGCTCGCGCGTCGCCGTATTGATGTCGAGCTTTGTCTTCTTCCCCTTGGCGCAATGGCCGATGAATGGCACGGCGATCTGTTTGGCGTCTTTGAGGTGGGCCGCCAGGTTCGGGAGGCAGTTCGGGTCGGCGGCGTCCGTCAGACCACCAGCGGCGACGATCGCGTCGCTGACGCGCAAGGTCGAGGCGAGCGTGTAGAGGCCCGGGCTACGCACCGCGCCACTCAGATAGACGATCACTGTGCGCTCCTGGGCCGCGTCGACCTCGTCCGCGGAGATGACGGGAGCCGGTGTCGCCGCGGGCGTTGGCCGCGGCCAGAGCACGTACACCGCCACGCCGATCACCGCGACCGCCAGCACCGCGGCGAGCTGCCAGTCGTGGCGATAGAGCCAGCCCAGCAGTCGTGTCTTCCGCAGTTCTGTATGTTGGCGCACGCTTAATGCCTCGGGCGCGCGTGATTCGCCAATCGCTGAGGCACGCCGGGCCTTATCCCGTGACCAGGTTGATCAGCCGGTCGGGCACATAGACCGCGCGACGCACAGCGCGGTCACCGATCGCACGGCGGACGTTTACGCCCGTAAGCGCGCGCTGCCGCGCCGCCGCCTCATCGATGCCGGCGGGCATCTCGATCCGGTCGCGCACCTTGCCATCGACCTGGACGACGACGACCACCTGGGCGCGGCGCAGGATGGCCGGGTCGGCCTGGGGCCATGGTTGAAATACGACCAGGCCTTCGCCGCCCAGGCGCTGCCACAACTCTTCGGCGAGGTGGGACGCGAACGGCCCGAGCATCAGGGTCAGGTCGCGGCAGACCGCCTCCCAGGCCTCGTTGCGCTCGCCGCCGGCCTGCAGGTAGTCCTGCATCGAATTCGAGAGTTCCATCAGGGCCGACATGGCGGTGTTGAAGTGGAAGGCCTCGACGTCGCGCGTCACCTTCTCGATGGTCTCGTGCAACTTGCGGGCAAGGTCTTCGTTTGACACGGGCGCCATCCCGGGAACCACCTCGTCTTCCTCGCCAACAACGTGCCGCCACACCCGGTGGAGGAAGCGGGCGACGCCGTCGACGCCACGGTCATTCCATTCGGCGTCCTGGTCCGGTGGGCCGATGAACAGCTCGTAGACTCTGCCCGTGTCCGCACCGTATTTCTCCACCATGTAGTCAGGAGTGATGCCATTCCCCTTCGACTTTGCCATCACATAGCCGTTGCGATGAATCATCCCCTGGGTGAAGAGCGCCGCGAAGGGCTCGTCGACCGAGACCATGCCCGAATCGTAGAGAGCCTTCATGAAGAATCGCGAGTAGAGCAGGTGGAGGATCGCATGCTCGATGCCACCGGTGTATTGATCGACCGGCATCCAGGAGTCCACCTTCTTCTTGTCGAACGGCAGCGTCTCGTTCTGCGTGTCGGCGTAGCGTAGGAAGTACCAGGACGAGTCGACAAAGGTGTCCATGGTGTCGGTCTCACGACGCGACGGCTTGCCGCATTTCGGGCAGGTGGTGTTGAGGAAGGAGGGCGTGTGCAGCAGCGGATTCTGGCCGTCCGACCGAAACTCGACGTGGTCCGGGAGCCGCACCGGCAGCTGGTCGTAGGGCACGGGGACGATGCCATGGTCGGGGCAATAGATGATCGGAATTGGCACGCCCCAGTAGCGCTGCCGCGAGATCAGCCAGTCCCGGAGGCGGAAGGTGATGGTGCGCCGGCCAATGCCCATGCGCTCAGCCTCGGCGCTGATCCGCTCGATCCCATCCTTGACACTGAGTCCGCTGAAGGGCCCCGAGTTCACCAGCACGCCGTCGTAGGCCTCGAACGCCTGGTCAAGCGGCTCGTTGGCGCCCTCGCGACTGACGCTGATCACGCGTCGGATGGGCAGCTTGTACCTGCGAGCGAACTCGAAGTCGCGGCTGTCGTGGGCGGGCACGGCCATGATCGCGCCGGTCCCGTAGGTGGCGAGCACGTAGTCGGCGATCCAGATCGGGATCCGCTCCTGCGTGAAGGGGTTGATGGCGTAGGCGCCGGAAAAGACGCCGGTCTTCTCGTGCTCGGTGGAGAGGCGCTCGATCTCGGTCTCCGCCTTGGTGCGCTCGATGTAGGCATCGACGGCGGCGCGCTGCTCGGGCGTCACGATCTTCTGGACGATCTCGTGCTCGGGCGCCAGCACCATGAAGGTCGCGCCGAAGACGGTATCGGGCCGAGTCGTAAAGACGCGCAGTTTGCCATCATGCTCGATGAAGAACTCGAGCTCGGCGCCTTCGCTCCGGCCGATCCAGTTGGCCTGCATCACTTTGACGCGCTCCGGCCAGCGATCGAGTTTGTTCAGGTCGTCGAGGAGCCGCTGCGCATAGGCCGTGATCTTGAAGAACCACTGCTCCAGTTCCTTCTTGGTGGGCTTGGTGCCGCAGCGCCAGCAGACGCCGTTGACGATCTGCTCGTTGGCGAGCACGGTGTTGTCCTTCGGACACCAGTTCACCCACGCCTTCTGCTTGTAGGCGATGCCCATGTCCAGGAATTTCAAGAACAGCCACTGGGTCCACCGGTAGTAATCCTCGTTGCTGGTGGTGACCTCACGGTCCCAGGCATAGAGGACGCCCATGATGTCGAGCTCGTGCTTGGAAATCGCGATGTTGCCCTCGGTGGAGACGCGCGGCGGGATGCCGCTCTTGATCGCGGCATTCTCCGCCGGCAGACCGAAGGCGTCCCAACCAAACGGGTTCAGGACATTGAAGCCCCGCATGACTTTGTAGCGGGCAAAGGCATCGCCAATGACGTAGTTGCGGAAATGGCCCATGTGGAGGGGGCCCGAGGGATAGGGGAACATGACGAGGTTGTAGAACTTGGGCTTGCTCGAGTCCTCGGTAACGCGAAACAGGCCCGCCTTCTTCCAGGCCTCGCGCCACTTGGGCTCGATCGCCTGCGGATCGTAGACGGGTGCGGCAGTTCTGGCCATGCTAGTAAAGGAGTGGAGCCGACGAGATTCGAACTCGTGACCTATTGCATGCCATGCAATCGCGCTCCCAGCTGCGCCACGGCCCCACACACGCGGGTCGAGGGTCAAGTTTAGCGAACTCGTCGCAGCGGGAGCGGCGACCGCCGGCGCCACCGCACCAGTATACACGGTTTTGTGTAACTGCAGCGACAAGCTAGGCGAGCCCGGCTTCTATCATTCCTGCGATGCAGCACCTCTGGGCGCCCTGGCGTAACGAATTCATCAAGGGCCCCAAGCCCGAGGGCTGCTTCTTCTGCGCGGCGGCGGCCGCCGATCCCTCGCAGGATGCCGATTACCTCGTACTCGCCCGCCGCGAGCTGGCCCTGGTGATCCTCAACCGCTATCCATACAACAACGGGCACCTGATGGTCGCCCCCACGGCGCATCTCGCGAACCTGGAAGAGCTGCCGCCGGCCACGGCGAACGAGGTGATGGCGCTGAGCCAGCGCGCCCTGCGCGTCTTGCGCCAGGTGCTCTCGCCCCACGGCTTCAACCTCGGTATCAACGGCGGCAAAGTCGCGGGCGCGGGCGTCGCCGACCACGTGCATCAGCACGTGGTCCCGCGCTGGGACGGCGACACCAATTTCATGCCCATCCTCGCCGACACGAAGATTCTTAACGAGAGCCTTACGACCAGTTATCAGGAGTTGCGCGCCGGTTTCGATCGGCTCCCGTAAGGGCCACCGTTATTCGATCGCGGCTCAATAAGGTCCGAACGGCGGATCTGCCGCACGAAATGCGGTGATACCGTCGTTCTAGCCATGAAGAGACATCGCCGCAAATCCGGCCAGGCATTGATCGAGTATGCCTTCCTGATGATTTTGCTGGCGACCGTCGCTATCGCGGTGATCATCATGGCCGGTACCCAGCTCGCGAGTACCTACAACGACGTGAGTTACGAATTCAGCCACCTCACCGACGCGACCACGCTCGCCCCGGACGGCGTCACCACCGTCAGCCCGGGCGCGACGCCGGCTTCCTCATGTCCTCCGGGCCAAACGCTGCAACTGATGGGGCACAAGTGGAAATGCAGATAGCGCCGGTTGAGCTGCAACGCCCGGCCGGCCCACGCGGGCTGAACCGGCTGCTGGCCAACCGACAGCTCTGGAAGAACGCGATCTACTCGATCGCGCTGATCACCTACCTCTGCTCGTTCCTCTTCTTTGGCCTGGCGATCGCCGACGTCCGCGAGTCAGGCGGCACCATCACCGCGCTCATCGACCTGATCGTGGCGCTCTATTTCCTGGTGCAGGTAATCTTTCTGTTCGTACTCTCCGGCGTCGTCGAACGTCGCCGCCAGAACCAGCCGATCGACTTCCCCGATCGGCGCAGCTAGATTTCGCTAGAGGCGTTCGATAATCGTCGCGATGCCCATCCCGTAGCCGATGCACATCGTGCTCAGCCCATAGCGGGCATCCTGCCGCTCCAGCTCGTGGAGCAGGGTCGTGATCAGGCGGGCACCGCTGGCGCCGAGCGGATGGCCGAGGGCGATCGCCCCGCCGGAGTAATTCACCTTTTCGGGATCGGCGCCGGTCTCCTGCTGCCAGGCCAGCACCACTGGGGCGAATGCTTCGTTGACCTCAAAGAGATCGATGTCCTTGAGCTGCAGCCCGGCCTTCTTCAATACCTTGGCCGTCGCCGGAATCGGGCCGGTCAGCATGATGGTCGGCTCCGAGCCGACGATCGCCTGCGCCACGATCCTCGCCCGTGGCTTGAGCCCGAGCTCCTTGGCCTTTTCCTCGGTCATGACCAGGACGGCCGCGGCGCCATCGCTGATCTGGCTGGAATTGCCGGCCGTGACGACGCCATCTTCCTGGAATGACGGCTTGAGCTGCGACATCTTCTCGCGTGACGGAGGGATCCGTACACCCTCGTCGATGGCGAACTCTAGGCTGCTGCCATTCTGCTTCACCTGCACCGGGAAGATCTCGCGCGCGAAGCGGCCTTCCTTGATCGCTTGGCCCGCTTTGATGTGGCTTTGATAAGCGAACTCATCCAGCTGCTGGCGGCTAAATCCCCACTTCTTGGCAATCATCTCGGCGGAGTTGCCTTGCGGGATGATCTCGAACAGATCCATGAGCTTGGGGCTGACGGGACCCTCACCGGGCCCAAACGCATCCGAGCCCATCGGCACGCGCGACATGTTCTCCACGCCGGCGCCGATCACGATGTCCTGCGCGCCGGACATCACACCCTGGGCGGCGAAGTTGACCGCTTGCTGGCCGGAGCCACAGAAGCGATTGATCGTCGTCCCCGGGACTTCGATGGGGAAGCCCGCGATCAAGACCGCGGCGCGGCCGATGTTCATGCCCTGCTCGCCGGTCTGGGTGACGCACCCGACGACGACGTCGTCGACCTGCGCCGGATCGACGCCGGCACGGGTGACGAGCTCGCGGAGCGTCAGCGCCAGCAGATCGTCCGGCCGGACCGGGCTCAGGGCACCGCCGCGGCGGCCGATCGCGGTCCGGACGGCTTCAACTATTACGGCTTGGCTCATGGAATGGGACTCCCTGTAATGATGGGACTATAAACCCTCTACCAGTCTAAACCCCGAGTTCGCTTAGAATGTTCCGGCACATGCGAGCTAGCACGGGACGGGCCTATTGGGCTCGGTAATCAAGAAGCGCAGAAAGAAGATGCGCAAACACAAGCACAAGAAGATGCTCAAGGCGACGCGGTGGCAGCGCCGGACGAAGTAGCGAGCGTTTGAACTAAGTTCTCCAATTTCGCCTGGGACGCCTCACCCGGGTAGCGATTGACGACCACGCCGCGCTGGTCGACCAAGACGAACGACGGCGGCGAGTCGATCTGATAGGCCGCCGCCAGGCTGCCGGCATCGTCGTACAGGCTGGGGTATGACACTTTGAACTCGGCCACGAACGCCCTGGCGAGCGCGCGGTCATGGTCCAGCAGGTCGACGCCGACAAATCGGATGCCCTGGTCGGCGTACTTGGCCGCCAGTGCGTTCAGGCCGGGCTGCTCCTGACGACACGGTCCACACCAGGCGGCCCAGAAGACCAGCACGGTCTTCGACTGGCGGAAGTCGATCGACAGGGCGTCGCCGGCCAACG
>VBHO01000016.1:15754-18208 GCA_005882045.1 Chloroflexota bacterium
GTTGGAGCGTGCATCCCGCCAGCAGGAAGACGAATAGCAGAGTCGCGGGCCGCCTCAGGATTTCCCTACCCCCAGGGCGACCGTAAGGTGGGGCCCAACAAAATTAGTTGACCGTGCCGGGTTGGCTTTCCCCGAGCGGCCGCCGGAACCCGAGCCCCGGCGCCGATGGGCGGGTCGCGGCCGGCAGCAGGGCCTTCTCGAGCACCTCGTCGACGTGCTTGACCATGACGAGCTCCATCGATTGCTTGACCTCGTCCGGCACTTCGTGCAGATCCTTGCGATTCTTCTCCGGCAGGATGAAGACCTTGATGCCGGCGCGGTGGGCGGCCAGCAATTTTTCCTTCAGTCCGCCGATCGGCAGCACCTTGCCGCGCAAGGTGATCTCACCGGTCATCGCGACCTCGCGTCGAACCGGCCGGTCGGTCAGCACCGAGACGACCGCGGTCGCCATCGTGATGCCCGCCGATGGTCCGTCTTTGGGAATGGCCCCGGCCGGCACATGGATATGGAAAAAGTGATCCTCGAAGAAGCCCGGCTTGAGGCCCAGCTCGAGGGCGTGCGAACGCGCGTAGCTCACGGCCGCGCGCGCTGACTCTTCCATGACCTTGCCGATCTGCCCGGTGAGGGCGAACTCCCCGCGTCCCTGCATCAGGATGGCCTCCACCGTCATCACATCGCCCCCATACTCGTTGACCGCGACTCCGGTGACCGCGCCCACCTGGTCTTCCAGCTCGGCGATGCCGAACTCGAATCGCGACGGACCGAGATAGCCGGTCAGGTCGGTCGGTTCCACGACAACTTTCTCGGTTTCGCCTTGGGCGATGCGACGGGGGATCTTGCGGCAGATGTTCGCGATCTCGCGCTCGAGGTTTCGTACCCCGGCCTCGTGTGTGTACTCGCGGATCAGCATGCGCAGCGTGGGCGCCGTCAGTTCGAGGTTCTCGTCGGTGAGACCGTGTTCCCGCAGCTGGCGGGGCACCAGGAACTGCTGCGCGATGTGCATCTTTTCCTCCTCGGTGTACCCAGGAAGGCGGATGATCTCCATCCGGTCGCGCAGCGGGGCGATGATGGTATCCACGACATTCCCGGTCGTGATGAAGAGGACGTGCGAGAGGTCGTAGGGGACCTCCAGGTAATGATCAGAGAAGTCGCGATTCTGCTCCGGGTCGAGGACTTCGAGAAGGGCCGAGGATGGATCGCCGCGCCAGTCGGCGCCCACCTTGTCGATCTCATCGAGCATGAAGACCGGGTTGCGCGCCCCCGCCACCTTCATTTGCTGAAGAATCCGTCCCGGCATCGCGCCAATGTAGGTTCGGCGATGACCGCGGATCTCGGCCTCGTCATGGATGCCGCCCAGCGACAGCCTGACGAACTTGCGTCCGAGCGCCCGCGCGATCGACTTGCCGAGGCTGGTCTTCCCCACCCCCGGCGGCCCCACGAAGCACAGGATTGGCGAGCGCAGGCTCTGCGAGCGCTGCCGGACGGCCATGTATTCCAGGATGCGTTCCTTGATTTTTTCGACGCCATAGTGATCTTCGTCGAGCACGGTGGCGGCGACCTTGATGTCCCAGGTCTCTGCGGGCGGCGGCCCCCAGGGCAGGGCGATCAACCAATCGACATAGGTGCGGATGATGCCGACCTCGGGCGAGGCCGCCGGGATGCTCTGCATCCGGTCGATCTCTTTCAGCGCGCGTTCTTTCACGCTGTCCGGCATGCCGGCGGACTCGATCTTCTCGCGTAGGCTATGCAGCTCCGCGCCTTCTTCGTCTTCGCCGAGCTCTTTGCGGATTGCCTTGAGCTGCTCGCGCAGGATCTGATCGCGCTGCAGCTTGCCGATCGTGCTCTGGACCTCGTTCTGGATCTTGGCTTTGAGCTCGAGGATCTCGACCTGCTTGCTCAAGAAGAGCGACAGCAGGCGGAGGCGTTCGATGACGTTGGGTGTCTCCAACATGTGCTGCTTCTGGTCGAGCGTTTGGTCGGGGGCGGCCGAGACCAGGTCAGCCAGGTAGACCGGGTCATCGGTTTTGGAGACGGTCGCAGCGATCTCCGGGGCGACCGCGGCGCCCGACTCAACGTACTTTTCGTAGAGGCTCTTGACCGAGCGCATGTGGGCCTCCACCTCTAGGCCCTCCCCCACCTGGTCGGCGACGATTTCGATTTCGACCTCGATGAAAGGCTTGAACTGGACGAAGCGCACGATGCGCGCTCGCTGGGCGCCGGCGACCAGCATCTGCACGCCAGCCGGAGTCTGGCGCATGCCGTTGATCTCGGCGATGGTGCCGGTCGCGTACAAGTCTTGCTCGGTCGTATCGTCGACCTGCGGGTCGCGCTGGGCAACCAGAAGGACCTGCTTGTCCTTCTCCATCGCCGCGGTAATGGCCGCAATCGACGTGCGCCGCCCCACGGACAGCGGCACGATCAGCTTGGGAAACACGACGTCGTCCCGCAGGGGGA
>VBHO01000233.1 GCA_005882045.1 Chloroflexota bacterium
GAGCCTCACCGCGCACGCCGCGGTCCAGCCAAGCCGGTCTCCGACTGATCGATGCCGGAGATGTCATTTCCGTTTGGGCCGGCGACGCAGGCCGAGATCTATGTCGGCGGGGCCGATGACCTCCCGCTCGACCCGGATGAGTGGGAAGCCCGCGCAAAAGGGATCCTCGAGCCCGGCCCCTTCGACTACATCGCCGGCGGCGCCGGCAGCGAGTCGACGATGCAGGCCAACCGTGACGCCTTCGCGCGCTGGCGCCTGCGTCCCGCCATGCTCGCGGGTAACCAGCAGCGGGACTTGCATGTCACGGTGTTGGGCACAGCCTCGCCGGTGCCGTTCATACTCGCGCCGGTCGGCGTGCTCTCCGCCGCGCGTCCCGACGGCGATCTCGCGGTCGCCGGGGCGGCCGCGGCTTCGGGCGTGCCCTGGGTGGTCAGCACCGCCGCCTCGACATCGATGGAGACGATCGCCGAGACGATGGGCTCGACCCCACGCTGGTATCAGCTCTACTGGGTCAGCGACCGCGAGGTCGTGGGCAGCCTGGTGCAACGGGCGGAGGCGGCGGGCTACGCGGCGATCGTCCTCACGCTGGACACGCTGCAACTGGGCTGGCGCGTTCGCGATCTAAAAAACCGGTACCTGCCATTCATTCTCGGCGAGGGGATCGGCCAGTTCACCAGCGACCCCGTGTTCCGCTCGCGGCTGTCGGTCTCGCCAGAACAGGATCCACGCGGCGCGGGCGCGACCATGGTCGGGATGTTCTCCAATCTCGGCCTGCGCTGGGATGACCTCAAATGGCTGCGCGAGCGAACTCGGCTGCCGCTGCTGGCCAAGGGCGTCCTGCGTGCCGACGACGCGCGACACGTGCTCGATGCCGGCTTTCAGGGCGTGGTCGTCTCCAACCATGGCGGCCGGCAGGTCGATGGGTCGGTGGCGGCACTCGATGCGCTGGTAGAGGTACGAGATGCGCTTGGGGACGACGCGGTCGTCCTGATGGACGGTGGCATCCGGCGCGGCGCCGACGTCATCAAGGCGCTCGCGCTGGGAGCCAACACGGTCCTGCTGGGCCGGCCCTACGTCTACGGGCTGGCGGTCGCGGGACAGGCCGGCGTGGAACGCGTGATCCGCAACCTGACGGCCGAGATCGATCTGACGCTCGCCCTGCTTGGCGGCCGTGACATCAAAGCCCTGGACCGGTCATGGATCAGCCTCCGGCCCTGAGCCGCGACCTGATCGGGCGCGAGTCCGAGGTCGTCCTCTTCGAGGTGGAGCGAGGCGCCATCCGAAAATTCGCCGAGGCGGTGCAGGACCAGACGCCGCAATCCCTTCGCGGCGATATCGCGCCGCCCACCTTCCCCACCACCTTTCGGATGACGATCCCTGGACTCACCTTCGACCTGGCCCGCGTCCTGCACGGCGCCCAGGAATATCGATACGAGCGGCCCCTGCGGGCGGGCGACCGCGTGCGCTGCCGCCTGCGCGTCGCCGACGTCTATCAGCGGACGGGTCGCCTTGGCGAGATGACCTTTCTGATCCTGGCCATGGACGGTACGGATGAGTCGGGAAGTCCCATCTTCACCGGCAAGACCACGGCGATCTTGCGTTGATCGGCCCCGTGCTCGCGGCGCGACCGGACGAGGAGCTCGACCGCGGGAGCGCCCTGCCGGATCTTCGCAAGCCGCCGATTACCAAGCTCCAGCTCGTCAAGTATGCCGGCGCTTCCGGCGACTACAACCTGATCCACACGGATGACGAGACGGCGCGATCGGTCGGCCTCGAGGGCGTGATCGCGCACGGCATGCTGAGCATGGCGTTCCTGGGCGAGTACCTTTGCTGGCTGGCCGGGCCGGAGTCGGTACGACGGCTTTCGGTGCGCTTTAACGAGATGGTGCGGCCGGGTGACATCCTGACCTGCCGGGGCCGAGTGAAGGAGCGCACCATGCGCGATGCGGTGGTGCAATTGCAGCTCGAGGTGTGGGCGGAAAATCAGCGAGCCGAACGGGTCACGATCGGAGAAGCGGAGGTTGACATCACATGACGGGACGATTCGAAGCGCGGGTTGCGTTGGTCACGGGCGGCGGACGAGGGATCGGGGCGGCCACGGCCGCACGCTTCGCCGCCGATGGCGCCAGGGTCGTGATCTCCGACCTCGACCTGGAACCGGCAGAGGCGGTCGCCGCCGAAATCCGGCGTCAGGGCGGGCAGGCGTTGGCGGTCGCTTGTGACGTGACGGATCGCACACCGGTGGAATCCCTCGTGGAGCGCGCCGTGAAGAAGTACGGAGGCCTGGACATCCTCGTCACCTGCGCCGGCATCCTCCGCGACAACCTGATCCACAAGATGACCGACAGCGACTGGGACCTCGTCGTCGACACCCACCTGAAGGGGACGTTCCTCTGCGCGCAGGCGGCGCAGCGGGTGATGGTCCCGGCGCGCCGCGGCAGGATGGTCTTCCTGTCATCCAATTCCGCGCTGGGCAATCGCGGGCAGGTCAACTATTCGGCGGCGAAGGCGGGCATCCAGGGAATGGCGCGGACGCTGGCGATCGAGCTGGGTCCCTTCAACATCAACGTCAATGCGGTCGCGCCCGGGTTCATCGAGACGCGCATGACGCGGGCGGTCGCCGAGCGCACCGGGATCGACTACGAGGATTTGAAACGGGCCGCCGCCGAGCGAACGCCGTTACGGCGGATCGGCCGGCCCGAGGATATCGCCGGCCTCATCACCTTTCTCTGCAGCGACGACGCCAGCTTCGTGACCGGGCAAACGATCTATGCGACCGGCGGACCTACCGTATGAAGGAGTGGTCATGAGTATCGCGGCCAGCCACCCGGTGGTCACCACCCGGCAGGGACAACTTCGCGGCGAGG
>VBHO01000017.1 GCA_005882045.1 Chloroflexota bacterium
CTATCGGATCTATACAAAGGCCGATCGATACATCTTTCAGGTTGGGGTAGATCCAGCAAGTCCAGCGCATACAGCATCCGGTACAGCGTGGTTCCAGTTCCATGCGCAACAACCCCGCCGACAAGAGTCGCATTTGCCAAGTGTGGGTAAGCGGGCTGACGCCGGCCTGGCGCTTGGGCACGTGCGATGAGCTTTCTGTAGCCGCCGCCGTAGCGACCAGAATGGCATGCCCTGAAACGACTTCTTGCTACGAAACGGATGAGTGACCGCGCACCCCTTCTCGTTGCAACGCCGCCCGGGCACGCAACGCGGACCACTCAGGCCCGGTGGGCTGCGGCGCCCCCGGCACCCCGCTTACTGCTGCTTCCTTCCGGACCTGACAGGGTTCACGGAACCAGGTCGCGCAGGACCAAGCCATCAACGCAGTCGCACGAAACGACGCTCCGGACAGCGCACCCCTCAAAGGGGAGTTCGACCCCGCTGTAGCGGATTGCGGGTACAGGGCACCGCTAACTCCCCGTCTAGCGCGATCGACGTCATTCTATCCGTGAAGCCGTCGGCCGCTTCGGCGCCAGAGGTCGTGAATGTAGCCCGTGACGGCGTCCAGCACCGCCGCTATCACATCAAACAGGAAGTCGCTCACGGCAAACAAACTCTATCCCGATGCAATGAAAGGGCCGCCCCGTTGCCCACCGACAGGGCGCCAAAGCCACCGCCCTGGGCCGAAGAGCAAGCAGCACGGCAGCGAGCAACGCCCTCCCGGCCATCAGGCTTCGGGTTCGCGCGGTGGCCGAAAGCGTAAGAGCGACCACGCCCCGAGCCAGCCAATCAGCGCCCCAAACGCCATCGCCAAGGCCAGGTCCAGGCCGAGGGTCAGGATCAGGTTGCCAAGGTCCGATGACTGGCGCTGCTCGATCGGACTCAGCCGGTTGAACGCCGCCTGACCAACGGGCAGGTAGGAGAGGATGAGCGCGGCCAGCACGGTACGAAACAGTTCGCTGATCCCGCCGGCAATGGCACCCATCGGGACGGCCGGACCGACGCCCCGGGTCGACGCCGCGAGCTTGCGACCCGCCCCACCGATGATGAGCAGTCCGAGCGCCGAGGTGACGAAGTCGGAGAAGATGGTCGGCGTCACATTGTTTGTGGCGATGACCGACACCAGCCGGACCAGCAGCGAGAACGCACCGGCGATCACGCCGAAGACGAGCCCTTCTCGAACCACGAACCCGATTCGCGCCACTAATTGACCCGGCTGATCAGCTGACCGCGCAGCTGTTTCACGCGCGCCGCGTCCTCCGGCTCCGGCCGCACGGCCAGGTAGCGGGTGAAATCCGCCAGCGCCTCGGCGTCGTGATGCATTTGAAAGTGGATCATGCCGCGATCCCGCCACTCTGAGGTGAGATGCGGGTCGGTGAGCATGATCCGGTCACTGGCGCTCAGCGCGCGCGGAAGGTCGCCACGCGACAGGTACAGGCTCTTGAGGTTATTGAGAATGCGCGACAGGATCTGCCGCTTGGTCGAGGGCTCGAGCAGCGCAGGCCGCATCTTCACTTCCTCACCGTACATCTCGGTCAGCATCTTCGCGCATTCCTCGCGAGTCAGGGTGCGAGCACTGAAGGCGTCGATGAAAATCTCGCCGGACGAAGCCGGGGCGTACTTGACCAGAAAATGCCCGGGCATGCCAACCCCCCGGACCGGCAGACCGGCCCTCTCCCCTACCGCCACGTACAGCACCGTGACCTCGTTGAGGAAGCTGTTGCGCGGGTCGTAGTACTCTTCGCGGTTTCCCTTGAACTGCAGCTCCTCGAACATGTAGGTGTTCGTCTTCTCCACCACCCGGTGCGGCTCAACCTCGGCTCGAATCCGCTGCTTCAGCTCGGTGCCCATGCGGGCGATTTGATTGAGGTAGACCGCCGGGCGAAGCTCCGGGTACTCCTCGGCCGCGATCAGGAGGGCGGCCTCCGCGAGATCCAGGTCCTTCTCCGGCGTTTGCAGCAGGCGCGTGAGCGCGTCACGTGCCTCGGCCGGCGTCATCGCCACATAGTTTAGAGGGGAACTTTCCGTCGGTTCCTGCGTTCGCGACTGAATCTCTAACCTGACAGCATGCCACTGCCGGAGCGCGTTTTCGTGATCGTCGTCGAGGCCGAGGGCGGCCGCGACCCCGAGCGCATGCCGTTGCTCAGCCTGACGGACCCGTCCGGCACCCGGCGCGCGCCGGCGTTCAGCAGCATGCTGCTGGCTACCACCTTCCTCAGCCAGGCCCAGCAACTCGGGTACTTCGTCAAGCTCGACTACATCTTCCCGGCCGACGGAGGGCGACTCGCCGCGGACTTCCCCGAGTACCAGGTCCAGTTGGATCCCAGCCCCCAGGCGTTTTTCGGCGACAGCCCGGCCGTTTAGGCCGGCACAAGCTCGCCGACCCCCCGAACGTTACATGCGCGTCATCATGCCCCGCTTCAGCCACCGGTTGGCCTTGAAGATCGTATTACCCTTCGCCGCCCTCACGCTGGCCATCGGCGCCGTCGGCACCCTGACCGCCACCGGTGAGTTGAACGCCCGCAGCCAGGAGGCCTTCGACAACCAGCTGGTCCACGATGGCTTCGTCACCCAGTCGATGGTCCAGGCCGGCGACAACGACCGGCAAGCGATCCTCCACCTGCTCGCCGCCGGGCCCGGGCTCACCCAGAACTGGGGCAAAACCGCCACCTTGACGGCCTGGTTGGAGCGTGCGTTGACGATTCATCCCAATGTGATTGTCGAGGCGATCGACATCTCCGGCCATGAGATCGTGGGCGTGGTCGGTCGCGGGGCGCTCGCCGATACGGTGACGCAAGACCATGACCTGAGCAGCTGGCCGGGCGTCACCAACATGCTCAGCGGCGGCGTGCCATCGCTCGACATCGTCGCCTCCGCACCACGGCCGGCGGTCTTCGCCGGACAGCCGGTGCAGAGCGCCAGCGGCACGTTGCTCGGTGCCATCCTCGTGGGCGATTACCTCGACGATCGAGCCGCGGCGATCAAGGCCGCGCTGCACGACGACATCACGTTCTACGACGTCAATGGCCAAGTGCTGGGCACGTCATCGAGCCTGCCTCCGGCACAGTGGCCAACCCTCGCGCTCGATTCGAGCACCCGTAACCGCGTCACCCCAACCAGCGTCGTCGAGCTCCCGCGCACCGCCGCGGGCCCGGGAACCGAGATCCTGTCGCCGTGGACCTTGCACACGGCGAATCTCGGATACGTGGGGACCACTGCTTCGACTGCCGGCTTGCTGGCCGATACCAACCAGCTGCGCATCATCCTGGTTACGCTGTTTCTCGCCGGAGTCCTGCTCACGCTCGCGATCGGCATCTGGCTGGCGCGCCGAATCACGCGCCCGGTGCATCGCCTGGTCGAGGCGACTCGCCTGGTCAGCGCCGGCGACCTCGAGCACCAGGCGCCGGTCACGACGAAGGACGAGATCGGGGAGCTCACCGATTCCTTCAACCAGATGACGAGGAGCCTGAGGGACAAGAGCGCGTCATTGAAGGTCACCCTGATGCAGCTTCAGGACACCTACCTGATGACGATCGAAGCGCTGGCGGCGGCGGTCGAGGCCCGCGATCCGTATACCCACGGCCACACCCAGCGCGTCGAGGAGTACGCCGTCATCATGGCCAGGGCGCTCGGTTGTGACGAGGCGGAGGTCAGTGCCATTCGCCGGGCCAGCGTCCTCCACGACATCGGCAAGATTGGTATCGAAGATGCGATCCTTCGCAAGCAGGGACGGCTCGAACCCGAGGAGGAGCTGCGCATGCAGCGGCACCCGGTGATCGGGGTCGACATGCTGAAGGGCATCGATTTTCTCGACCCGGTGCTCGCGCTTATCCGCAATCATCACGAACGCTGGGACGGCAACGGCTATCCCGATCAACTGCGGGAAGATGAGATTCCCCTGGGAGCCCGCATCCTGGCGGTGGCTGACGCGCTCGACGCCATGACCTCCGACCGGCCCTATCGCGCCGCGCGCACCTTCGAGTACGCCAAGACCGAGATTCTCAAAGGCTCGGCGACCCACTTCGACCCTGAGGTGGTCACGGCTTTCATCAAGAGCCAGCGTGCCATCGAGGACCTGCTCCGCGAGGCGGCCGAGGAAGAGCTCGAAGAGCATCCGGACCCAGACGACCTGGGCGGCTGGCGTCTGCACGTCGCCGGCCGCTAGCCACACGCGGACTATCGGCCGAGCTGGAAGTTGAGAGTGGTCAGGTGGCCCGGCTTGACGGTAACCGGTTGGCTCTGGCCCACGTATCCGATCGCCGACGCCGTGATCGCGTAGGTTCCGTAGAGCACCGCCGGAAAGCTGTAGTTGCCAAGGACGTCCGTGATAGTGGTCAGGCCGTTTGAGAGGCTGACGGTCGCGCCGGCGATTGCTGTCGCGGTCACGTTGTCCGTCACCATCCCCTTGATGCTTCCGGTGGCCGTCAGGCCGACGAGCTTGAAGTTGACGATCTGGTTCTGGGCGCCATTGACCGTCACCGTCTGGCTGGCGTTGCTGTAGCCGGCCGCGCTTGCGGTCACCGTGTAGGTCCCAGGGTTAGCCGCAAGCGAATAGTTGCCGTTGACGTCCGTAGTGGTTGTTGCTGCAGTGGGGCCGAGACTAACCGTGGCCCCGACGATCGGCAAGCGCGTGACGGTGTCCATCACCTGGCCGCTGATCGCTGCCTTCGACGGGCTTGGCGTCGGCGTAGGGATTGGGAGGATACTGGGCAAGGGCGTCGGCGACGGAATCGGCAAGGGTGATGCCGACGGTGTGGGCGCCGGGTTTGTCGTGCTCGAAGGCGTTGCTGATGGGAAGGTCCGCAGGTCGGGAGGTATACCCGTGGTCGAGGGCGTCGGGTTGACTCCATTGCTGCCTCGCTCGAGGTCTTGAACGGGCCGTTGCGACAATGGCGCAACGTGCTGCACCGGATCCCCCGCATAGCTTGCGAGGCTGAGGCCGTGAACGTTTACGCCGAGCATGAGGAGGTTGGGGATGGTCGATGCGGCGATCGCCGCGATCCAGAAGAGCACCCCGAAGAGCGGGACGAGTGCCACCCTTCGCCAGCGTCCGCGGGTCTCGGGGCGCGTCATGCCGCCTCTGGTTCCGCCGTGGTGACCTCGACTTTGCCCATCCCCTGGAGCCGCACGACGATGGCGCCCCGGCGCTCCAGGAAAGCGCTGACCACGTCCGGGTCGAACTGCAAGCAGGCGCCATTGCGGATGACCGTCGCCGCGGCCTCGAACCCGAGGCGCTTTCGATAGGGACGGGTCGACGTCAGGGCGTCGAAGACATCGGCCACGGCCAGGATGCGGACGGGCAGCGGGATCGCGGTTCCCGTCAGGCCCGACGGATAGCCAGCTCCGTCCCAACGTTCATGGTGAGAGAGGACGTTCGGCAAGCTCGGCTCGAGGAATCGGAGCCCTTTGAGCATGTCGTAGCCGATTCGGGGATGCTCACGCATCTGGTCCGCTTCCGGGTCGCTGAGCGGCCCCGGTTTGTTCAGCACGCGGTCTTCGACTCCGATCTTGCCAATGTCGTGGAGAAGGGCCCCCCGGCGGAGCGCCTCGCGCTCCTTGGCCGGCAGGCCGATGGCATCCGCGATCTCCATGCTGATGGCCGCAACCCTGGCGGAGTGACCAAACGTCGACGGGTCGCGCGCGTCAATCGCGCGGGCAAGGGTTTCCATGCTTGCGAAGTAGGTCTCCTCGAGAGCCGCGGTCTTCTCCTCCAGGCTGGCCGTCATTTCGTTGAAGGTTTTCGCGAGGAAGCCAATCTCATCGCGTGACTTGACCCGGGCCCGGTGGTGAAGATCGCCGCCGGAAACGATGCGCATCGAGCGGACGAGCCGATCCACCGGACCGGTCAGGAGGGACGCGGTCACGCCGCCAACCAGTAGCGTCAGCAGTGCCGCAGCTGTGAAGACGAGCGTCAAGATCAGGCGTACTTGCGTCACCGAGTTTTGCAGCCCGTCGGCGTTGGCCTGGACAGCGAGATAACCGAGTTGGCTTCCACGCATGATCCAGGTGCTGAAGAGCGACCCGTAGGTATGGCCGGCTTCCGTCGCATCAAGGCGTGCGGTCTTGTCGGCCGTGATTTTCGCTCGAGTGGCATCATCGAGAGCCGGCGGACTGGGCAACGCGCTGGCCAGCTCGTGCCCGGTGAGGTCGTAGAAGGCAGCGTTCGGAAGGCTCGCGGCAACCTCGCTAACCGATTGACCGACCAGCATGGCACCAACGATGCGCTGGTCGTCGGCCCGGACTGGGGTGACCCAATAAAGCATCAAGGTGGCGTCGTCATTGAACAAGAAGAGGCGTCGCTCACCGAGCGCGTCACTTTGCCCCTTGAGGACACTGATGACGTCCGGCACCGTGGCAAACGTGGTGGACGCTGAGGGAGGCAGCCGGTTCGGACCCGAAGGCGTCCCCTGGATGCCCAGCAGCTCGTTGCCACTGGCGTTAAGCACGCGGATCTTGAGGTTCGCCGGCTCGGCGACGGCGGCGATCGGTGTCAGCAGGCCGGTGAGCCCTCCGGTGTCGGCGGCCGCGATCGCCGCCGGCACGCCGATCGTGTTACTGGCCTGGCTGAGGTCACGGACCCGCTCGGCCTCCAGGAGGGACAGCGATTGGTTGGCGACGAAACTGTTGTAAAGCAGCTTGCCATCGAACTCGGTAGAGGCGGCATTGGTGAGCTGAGCCGTCGCTACGCCGGTGCCGATCACGCCGACGAAGATGAGCAGCACAGCAAACGGCAGGATGATCTTGTAGCGGATGGGAAATCGCATGGCGCTGACCCGATGATCGGGCGGCTGGCTTGCGACGGCCGTTGCCTTGGTCAGGATTAGGCCATTCGGAAACCTGGGGCCGCCGAACGGCCGATGGCCACTAGGCCATTTGTCAGGACTGGGGCTTGGCCTGGGCCGACTCCCAGAAAGCGAGGCCCTTCCGAAGGCGTTCCAACTCCGCCTCAAGGAACGGGAGGTCGAGTCCCGCCAGCTCCTTCGTCGTATCGGGAACTTTTCGGATGTGGTCCTTCGTCTCGCCGAGGAGCCCCTCCTTGAACCGGACCAGGTCGGTATAGACCGCGCGCCAGTGGGCGATGTCGGCGGCGTCGTAGTTGTCTCGGTTTTCGCCCTCCATCAACCGGGTGAAGTCGACGATCCGCTTCAGGAAATTGGGCGGCTCCATCGACAACCCATCATAAGGGCTTGTTTAAGCCGCGTTCCAGTGGGTACGACCGAGCAAATGCTTTCCGATGTCGAGCTCCTCGACGCCTATTCCCGAGCCGTGATCTCGGTGGTCGAGCTGGTGGGACCGGCCGTGGTCGGCGTCAGCGGCGTTGGGACAGGGATGCTCATCACGCCCGATGGCTATGCGCTCACCAACAGTCACGTCGCCCGCGCTGTCAAGGCCTACGAGCTGACGCTGCGCGATGGCAGCGTCCTCAAGGCCGAACTGGTCGGCCAGGACCCCCATACCGATCTCGCCGTCTTGCGGGCGTCGGGGACCGGCCTGCCGCATGCTCGGCTGGGCGACTCCGGCCAGCTGCAGGTCGGCCAGCTCGTGGTCGCCATCGGCCATCCATTCGGCTTTCAATCGACCGTCACAACCGGCGTCGTCAGCGCCCTCGGCCGCACCATGCGCTCGCAGAGCGGCCGCACCATCGAGAACATCATCCAGACGGATGCCGCGCTCAACCCGGGAAATTCCGGCGGCCCGTTGGTCGACACCCGCGGCCAGGTGGTCGGGATCAACACGGCGATCATCGCCATGGCGCAGGGTATCTGCTTCGCGGTGCCGAGCAACACCGCCCAGCGGGTCGTCTCCCTGCTGATCCGGGACGGCCGTGTGATTCGCTCCTACCTCGGCATCACGGGTGAGACCTGGCCCATCCACCGGCGTGTCAACCGCTACTACCAGCTCGACCAGGACAGTGGCGTCCGGATTGCGCGGCTCGACCCGAATGGGCCGGCCCAGACCGCCGGACTGCAGAAGGAAGACGTCCTCGTCGCGTTGGCGACTCACCCGATGAAAGGCGTGGACGACCTCCAGCATTTCCTCACCGACTGGCCGGTCGGCATCCCCGCCGAGGCGCAGGTGCTGCGCGGCACCGAGCTGGTCAAGCGCACGATCATCCCTTCCGAACTCAAGAGCTAACCAGCGGCGCCCGTCACGGCCACGCCGACCGTGACCACGCCGAACCCGAGGAGCGCGGCGCCGGAGACCGTACCGAACCCGCGGATGACCGACGGCGTGAGCCGTTCGCGAACCCGGTTCGCGACCCCGGTCAGGAGGACCCACCAGGTCAGCGATCCGAGCCATACGCCGACGACCAGCGCGAGGGCCGATCCCCACCCGCCTGCGACATGGATACCGAGCCCGGCAAAGACGGCCGAAAACGAGAGGATCGTCGATGGATTGCTGAGCGTCAACGCCACCATTGATCCGTAGGAGGCCGCAAGCCTATTCCCCTCCCCCGCTTGCGGGGGAGGGTCAGGGTAGGGGCGTCCCAGTGTCCGAAGGCCGATCACCGCGATCGCGATCCCACCAACAAGACCGATCCAGCGGCGCTCCGCCAGCAGAAACGTGGTGACCGCGGCGACACCGAAGGCGGCCAGGGCGGCGTAGGTGGCGTCGCCGGTGGCGACGCCCAGTCCGGAGACGAAGCCGCTAGGCCAGCCGCGGGCGAGCGTGCGTCGCAGGACCAGGAAGAAGATCGGTCCCGGTGATAGGGCGATCGGGAAGCCGACGAGAAACCCGAGGACCAGCGCCCTGGCCATCACCGTCTCGCATGGGTGGCATTGTACGGTGCCTATCGCAAGAGAGAGGCCGGCGCTTGCGGTCCGGCCTCTCCTTTGGTTACAGCGTCTAAATCCCCGCAGCCGCGCGGCTGATCGTCGCGTCGAGCCGTCGTCCGCTTTCACGTTCGACGGGTAGTGGGTCGAGACGGAGAGGGTGTAGATGTTGCCGGCCGAGATCGCCAGCCCGAAGTAGTCACCGATGAACGACAGCCGGCAGGGATCGTTGTGCGAGGCACACGCCATCTGGCCCAGGCCGCCGAGCTTCTGCAGGTCGGTTGTCGTGCCATCCGCGTTGACCAGTAGCCCGGGCTGCTGCGGATCCCAGGTAGCGTTCGAGGCGCGGATGTTCGACCCGACGGCCACGGCACCCGTGCCACTGTCCTTGTAAGGCTGCACCGAGACGTCGATGCAGAAATTCGAGCGACCCCGGTCCTGCGGAATGATGCTCGCGTCGCTCGGATCACTCGGGCAGTCGGCTCGACGGTCGTAGAAGGCGACGGCGACGGCTCCGCCGGGACCGGCTGCGACAGCCGGCTGGAAGTGATCCGCCACCTTGCCCGAGGCGATGTCGTCATTGACCGGAAGCGGCGTGCTCCAGGTCTGCCCACCATCCGTCGACTGGATGAAGAACGTGTTGTACTGCGTCCCATTGAAGTCGTTGTAGGCCAGGTACAGGTGTCCGGGGAAGTCCGGTGAGACCGCGAACGCGTAGTTGATGCCGTCCCGGAAGGTGGTGTTGGTCACCCGGACGCTGCCCACGCCAATCGTCCGGCCCGTGCCGGCGAACACCGGCGTGCTGAAGGTCTGGCCGTCGTCGGTCGACTTCGTCACGAAGAAATCTGCCGTGGTGGTCTTGGTCCCGATGTTCGTGTAGGCGACGTAGAGGTCGCCCTTTGGATCCACCGCCGGCTGGCTGAACTGGTCGCGGAGCTGGTCGACGGAGGCCGAGACGATCGTGTTGGCCTTCGAGAACGTCAGTCCGCGGTCGCGTGAGACGGCCGCCCGCAGCTTGACGGTGCTACCAATGTTCCCGTCGACGATGTCCCACGTGGCATAGACGTGGTCCTGGAACTTATTCCCGAACTCATTGTTGTTCGGGTAATGATTGACCGCGATCCACTGCTTGTCCTCGACGTGGCCCAGCTGGAACGAGCTCGAGTTCGGCACCTGCTCCAGTGCCTGCCCGCCGTTGCCGGTGACCCAGTTCGCCCCCAGATCATCGCTGAAGGACACGGTGATCTCACCGTCCGGGTGGAGGTTGGTCCAGAAGGCGTTGAAGGGCAACATCGTCTGGTAGACGCGACCCTTGGTGTCGAAGCCGACGTTAGGGTCGGTCGTGTTGGTCCAGCTCGGTGGCATGTTCTGGTTGAGCACGCCCTGCGTCGTCTCGGTCGTCGCGCAGTCGTAGCCCTGGACGATGGTGTTGCTGTGGCTCACCGACTTGCTACGGCTGCCGTTGTTGATGTTGTAGCTGCCGAGATAAAAGTTATAGATGGTGGAGAACTTGTCGAAGAAAAACTTCGAGGAGCCGACGAGCTGTTCGGTCCCCGGCTGGACGGTGACGTGGGACTCGGAATGGTTGGCGTTGAAGTTGTTCGGGCTGGGCCCGACGCAGCCGCCGGCCACCGGCGGATTCTCGGGGTAACCGCCGCCACTGGTGGGCGTGCTGACGACCGTGTTGCCGGCCGAAATCGGCGACAACCACGGCGTCGATGCGCCAGCGGTGGATCCCGCCGCCATCCGGGCGGGCGTCAACGCGATGACGAGGCCGCCAGCGAGGACGATCGTTCGAATCAGCCTTCCACGACCTGCGATGAGCGACCCCATCTTTCCTTCCTCCTGCGCTTTTACGGGATGCCGACCGACGCAATCACCTGTTGTTGGTAGTGCTGCGGATTCGTTCCATCGTCAAAGGTACTCACCGAGGTCGACAGGTTCGTCGTGCCGGCGAAGTCGTTACCGAAGTAGTCGCCGATGAAGGTGTCCTTGCCGGTAAAGAGCGAGCTGCCAAATCGCCAGGGCGCATTCAGCTGCGGATCCCAGGTATGAGCGCTCAAGCGGATGTTATTGCCCAGCGGGAGCAGGTTGGCACGGTAGAACTGCACGCTGGTGTTGACGCAGTAGTTGCTGGCCCCATAGGGCGGGGGCTGCGTTCCGCCGACACGCGGGTTGATCGTGTCGAGCGCAAGACCTGCGCCTGCGGCCTCGGCGCTTCCGGCTGCCGGGCAGAGCAGCCGGCGGTCGTAGAAGTTGACGCTGACGGTTCCGTTGGCCGCGGCTGCGAGGTTCGGCTGGAACTCGTCAACCGGGCTGGCGTTGTCGTTGACCCGGACCGGCGGCGTCCATGAAAGCCCGCCGTCGAAGGAGCCCGAGAGCATGATGTTGTCGAAGCCGCTGGCGTAATCCTCCCAGGCGATGTAGATCGGGTAGCGGCCGTTGACTTTGGCGGTGCCGACCGTGAAGGTGTCCGTGATTCCGTCGGTAAACGTGGTGTTCGGATAGGCCTCCGGTGGGATCGTGACGTTCTGCGCGCCCGGTACCGGCAGCGGTCCCTGCCAGGTGATGCCGCCATCGGTCGAGTAGTCGACCCCGAGACTGTAGGTGCTGCGCGACTGCCGGCTCGGGAAGTTCGTGATGCTGGTCCAGACGACGCCGTTGGGATCGACGTGCGGCAAGAGGTAGGTATCCGATGCGCTGGCGTTCTCGCTGGGCAGTCGCTGCGGTGCCGTCCAGTCCGTGTGATGGCCACCGGGCAGCGCCTTGGCCGTCGAGACGTAGGCGTGGCTCATCTTGCCGGCGAAACTGAAGGTCACGAACATCGCGTAGATGGTGTTGTAGTTCGGGCTCTTGGGATTGTTATCGATTGCAATCCACTGCTTGTCCGGCTCCTGCCCCTGGTTGTCGTCGACCAGAACGAAGTCCAGGTCTTGCGGGAAGCTAACACCGGAGTCGGTCTTCCGCTTGGTGATCCAATCGCTGGCGGTTGTCGCGCCCGCTGGCCGCACCGCGATGGTCACGGCCTCCGCCGGCATCGCCGCATTCGGCAGGTTGCTCTTCTGGAAGAGCTTGCTCCCACCGCCGGTGGTGCCACCGATGTAGGCGAACTGATACGGGAGGATGAGCGAGTAGTAGTTGCCGTAGCCGTCGAAGGCCCCCACCGGGTCCGTGTCGTCCGTGAAGCCTTCATAGCCGGGGATATGACCCTGGACCGGCCAGGTCTTGCCGCCGTCCCGGGACTCATAGAAGCCGAGCACGTGGTTATAGCCTTCGGCGCTGGCAAACCACTTGCTGGAGCCAATGATGTGATTGGGATCCGTGGGATCGACTCTGAGGTCAGATTCGGAGTGGTCGTTGACCAGCATCGGCCCGGGCGCCGGATACCCGGCAACGCTGCCAACCTGGTTGGGATAGACGCCCTGGGTGGCTGGGTTCTCGGCTGCCGAGCCGGTGTTCTCGCCGGTGTTGGCGCGACCCGCACACGCCGTCATGCCTGTATAGCCGCGAGCCTCCCCGATCGTGAAGAAGGGCACCTCGGGCCGGTAGCAGCTCACCGCCTGGGTGGTCGCCGTGACATTGGTGACCTTGGCCTTTGCGAAGCTGGCAGCGTAGACGGTGTCGCTCTGCGCTCCCTGCGGGAGGTTGCCAACCCCGGCACCCGCACCCGCCTGGAGCGGCAAAACGGCAAAGGCGGCGGCCATGAACCCCGGCATGGCGACAGCAATAAAACGTCTCTTCCCCATATCGACCCTCCATCCCGGCCCGGTGGCCCCAGACCATCTCGCCCTCTGTGTGAATCAAGACGTTACCCCATTAAGGTTTGGAAAACAAGGGTGGCAATTCGCCAAACTCCACAGGTCTGCCGGACTCGGGAAGGCAAAGCCGGCAGAACCTGTAGAAAAGTGAAGCGACCCATCGTTACGGTTGATAACCCGCCGGTGTGACCCAACGAGCCCTTACCGCCGCCCAGTCCAGCCGTTTCCGGAAGGACCTTCGCTCCGTACTAACCGAACCCTTGCGGACTCGCTCTTCGGGAGCCTGCCGATGTCGTTTCCTTCACCGGCTGGCTTTCTGACAGGTCGCGGGCGTAGCGTAAAGTCCGGCGAACACACCCGCAACCCCAAACTGCGGTTCGCAAACGCATGATCGCTGTCATAACCCTCCCCCGCTTGCGGGGGAGGGCAGGGTGGGGGCTTTAGACCCCCTTGGTCGCGGTCACAAGGTTCGACACCATTTGGGTCCGCACCTGGCCGCCGTCCACGAGTGGCGCCAGGTGCCGTGCCGCGGCGCTCCGCAGCCGGGTTGCCGTCTCCGCGTCGAGGGCGGCAATGGTGCTGGCGACCGGCGAGGCGGCGAGTGTCGCGATCGCCTGGGCGATACCGCCTTCATACGTAAGCGGGTGACGCAGCTCTGTAATCGACACCCCGGTAAACCCTTGGTCCGTGAAACCAACCTTCAGGGCTTCCGCCGACGGCCAGCGAAACGGGGCCCCGTAGGGCTCCGCCTGGTCGGCCGGCAGCGACTCGCGCAGCGCCGCATCCAGTGCCGCGAAGCTGGGCTGGAGCGCGATCTCGCGCCATACCGCCGCGATGACGCGGCCGCCCGGCTTGAGCGCGCGGTACATCTCGCGCACGGCGGCGGCCCGGTCAGGGAAAAACTGGAGGCCCTGCTGGCAGGTGACGACGTCGAAGGTCTCCTCCTCGACCGTAAGCGGCGCGGCGGGCGAAACGATGTACTCGACCGGAGCCGCGGACGTTAAGCCAGGCTTTCCTTTCGCGATTGCGATCATCGCCTCGCTGAAATCGGCGCCAACCACGCGACCCCGCGGTCCAACTTGTTCCGCCGCGATTCGTGCGACGGTTCCGGGGCCGGTGGCAATGTCGAGGACGGCTTCGCCCGGTCGCAGGGCGGCGCGGTCGAGCAGCAGCCTCGCCCATGGGATGAAGATCCGCGGGACGTAGATCTCCTCGTAGGTACCGGCGATGCTCCCGACGGAAAAGCAACTGAAGGTGCGCGCGTCAGCCACGGCGATAGTGCTTGTCGACAAAGGACGCGATCCGGTTGGCCGCCTCGACGAGTCGATCCTCCGGCTCGTTCGTGAAGATGAAGCGGACATGATGATCGCCGAAGTCGTCCGAGCCCCAGGCGTTCATGGGCGTGATAGCCACGTCTTCCTCTTCCAGAAGCCGACGGCAAAAGTCACCGGCGGCGACACCAAATGCCTCGATGTTCGCGATGAAGAAATAGCCCCCGTCTGGAGCCACGAGTGGCAGACCCGCGATCGTTCGCAGCCGAGCGATGAGGGCGTCGCGCCGCCGTTGGTAGGTCTGCACGGATGCCGAAACGTAACCTTGCGGACCGGAGAGCGCCGCCGCGGCTCCCGCCTCTGAGTAGCCGCTCGCCATGATCCCGTTGAAGATGTGGATGTCGTGCACCGGCTTCAATAGTTCGCGCGGGCCAACCGCCCAGCCGATCCGCCAGCCCACCATGTTGTAGTTCTTGGTGACGCACCCAACCGTGATGGTCCGCTCCCGTAGTCCTGGCAAGGTCGCGGGATTGATCACGGTCTTCCCGTCGTAGAGGACCTTGTCGACCGCGCCGTTGAAGAGGATGAGTGCGTCGTTCTCCACGGCGGCCTCGGCCAGCGCCTCCGTCTCCTCGCGAGTGAAGACGACGCCGGTCGGCATTGATGGCGAGCCGTAAAAGATCACCTTGCAGCCCTTCGCCGCCCGCCGAAGCTCCGACGGATCGAGATGCCAGCCGTTAGCCTCGACCTGGTTGGTGAACACCTGGCCGCCGCCGGCCAGGCGCACGCGCTGCGCCATGCCGTTGTACGTCGGGTTGGTCATCAGGACCTGGTCGCCATCGTTGACGTAACTCAGCAACACGTTCAGCATCGCCTCGCCGACCCCAGAGGTCACGACCACTTCCCCGTCGGGGTCATAGCGGAGACCGAGGTCGGCGCGATACCGCTCGCTGATCGCCTGGCGTAATTCGGGCAGGCCATGGAGAGGCAGATAACTGTTGTATCGGTCAACGCCGACCGCGTCCCTGGTCGCCTGGATGGCATGTGCCGGCGGGGTCAGGTCGGTGTCGGCGTTCTCGAGACGGAAGCTGCCCGGTCGCTTATCGGCGAGCTCGGCCATATCGGCCATCGTCATGCGGACCATCGCCTGGGCACGGCGGGACCTTGGCGGTGGCATCAGTACTTGCTGGCTTCGAAGAAGCTTCCGCAAGCTCGGCACTTGCACTGCATCGTCATCACCTGGCTACCAAACAACGAGATGACCTCGGTGTCCTCCGATCGACAGAACGGACACTTTCGGTCCTCTACCCCTCCCCCGCTCGCGGGGTCGGGCCGCTGGACCATTTCCCCTCCCCCGCTTGCGGGGGAGGGCAGGGTGGGGGCGTTTGACTCTTTACGCACCAGCGGGCATGTACCTCTTTTCGGCGAGGCCCTGCAGCATGCCGAGCGTCAGCTCGTCGATGCCGCCCGGGCTGATGCGCCGGCGGACCGGGTCCCACGCTTTCCAGTCAATCGGGGGCGATGCCGGCGCCGCGCCCACTTGCTCATCGAGGCGGCGACGGATGTCCCGAACGCCCAGGCTCAGGATCCCCTTGTGATGCAGGTCGTCAACGTCGCCACCCTCGGGCCCGATCCAGACGATGGCATCACGACGGGCCTGCTCGGCATCGGCGGCGGCCCGCGATTCACGCATCCAGCTGCGGCCGTGCATGGCGTGGTAGCGCTCCTCCTGGAGCATCTTCTTGAGACGGCTGCGCAGCACCTCGACGTTGCCGCCGGCGAGGGCTTCGATCATGAGCGTGAAGGCGCTGTCCAGCACGCCGTTGGCGGCGACGAAGGCCGTCCACTCAGCCCAGGGACGGTCGAGGTAGGGAACGTTCGCGTAGCTGCCTGCTTCGTCCGCGACGTCAGCCACACCGAGCTCGCGCAGCGATCCGTACAGCACGCGGCTGTGCCCGATGTCGTCGAGTCCCATGGCGGCCGCCGCGATATCGGCCTCCAGCGTGGGCGCGGCGATGCACCACTCCGCATAGCGCATGCCGAGCAGCTGCTTGTTGTCGGCGAGGCTCTTGACCAGCGAGTAGAGGCTCAGGCTTCGGCCTCGCCGGGCGCCCAGAGTTGGATGACGGCCGCCTTCGGCACGATCATCATCTCGACCCAGCGCTCCTCGTCATAGGTCGCGCGCGCGTACGCCATGGCCAGTTCGTCGTCAGGTGCCACGACCGCACCGACCTGCCGCAGCGGTTCCAGCCTGGTCTTACGGGCGAAGACCTCGTACTCCTGGACGTCATGGTGAACGCGCACGAAGCCCATCAGACGGAGAGCCCCCAGGCCCGCAGCGCCTCGCGTCCCTCGACGGTCATCCGCGACGATGACCACGGCGGGTCCCAGACGACATCGATCGCGACCTCATCCACCCCAGGCTCGGCCAGTAACCGCTCCCGGATATCGCCGATGATCATGTCGCTTGCGGGGCACCCCATCGCGGTGAACGTCAGCCGCACGCGGACCGTTCGACCCTCCAGCGCAACGCCATAGACGACGCCGAGGTCTACCAGGTTGATCGGCATTTCAGGATCGTCGATCTGGGCGAGCGCCGACCAGATGCGCTGTTGCAGCGATATTTCCCTCCCCCTCTGGGGGAGGAACTTGCTGAAGCTCTCCTGGAAGAGGGCGACCATCTCGGCGTTGCGCGGGCCGCGCGCCCGCCAGCGCGACAGCACGTCATCCCAGGTGCATGGATCGTTGAAATCCCAGCGTTTTGCCTCCGCGTCAAAGGTGGACGGGAACGGGTAATCCAGCACGTAATGGCTGTTTTCCTGATGCGCTGGCACCTGGATGCCGATCGATGCCATGAATGGCACGACTGTCGAGAGCCACTGCGGCCGCAGCTGGTCGTTGGTCAGCCCCTTGAGCCGGTAATCGAGCTGGGCGCTGTGCTGTTTGAGGTTGTCCGGTAGCCCGAACCACTCGACGGTCAGGGGAAACATCCAGTCGACCGCGCGCTGCAGTTCTTCTTTGGCGGCGCCGCCGGCCTGGCTGATGCGCTTGCTCCAGTTGCGACCGTTGCGCAGGTGAAAGTTCTCCTCGGCCATGACTTTCACGAGCCCCCGCTTCCATGGGCCGTAGGAGCACTGCTCGTGAATGTCACCCAGCAGGCAGAAGCCGGCCTGGTCGTACATCGCGTTCGCCACCACCAGCTCGGTCCAGCTTTCGAGCGGCACGTCGAAGGCATACGGATAACGAAACGCCTTGGGATCACGCTTGAAGATCAGCGCCTCCTGGCTTTCGCCCAGCTCCTCGAGGATGTGATAGGCGATGTGCGCGTGGGCCAGCTCGTCCTGGATGATCGCGATCCCGGTCATGAAGGCGTTGACACTGGGCGCCTTGCGGGCCGCCAGATAGTAGGCCGGCGCTGAGATCAACTCCGTGTCGCCGGAGACGATCAGTGTGTGCTTCAGCTCACGCAGGTAGTCCGGCGTCATCTCGGAGACCGACTCGATCAACTCGCCTCGTTTGAGCAGGCCTTCGAAAGCCGCCGAGTTGGAGGACTCCATTCGGGTTGATTCTAAGATGGGGCTGGCTTGTCCGAGTTGATCGAGGCCAACGGGCTTCACTTCTACGTCCGCGATCAGGGGTCCGGCACCCCAGTCCTCCTGCTGCACGGCTTTCCCGACACCGGCGATCTCTGGCGCAACCAGGTTCCGGCCCTCAACGAGGGCGGCTTCCGCACCGTCGTGCCCGATATGCGGGGCCGCGGGCGCAGCAGCAAGCCATCGTCCGTTTCCGAGTATCGATTGTCGTCGATCGTCCGGGATGTCACCGGCATCCTCGATGCGCTCGGCATCCAGCGCGCCCACGTCGTCGGTCATGACTGGAGTGCCGCGGTGGCCTGGCTCCTCGCGGCTCTGGCGCCCGAGCGCGTCGATCGCCTGGTCGCGATCTCAGTGGGCGCTCCCGGCGCAGGCGCCAAGCCGACGCTCGAGGAGTTCCAGAAAGGTTGGTACCGCCTGCTGTTCTTGTTCGAAGGCACCGCCGAGGAGTTGATCCAGCGCGATGACTGGTATTTATTTCGCTTGTTCCTCGGCGGCGCGAAAGACACCGAGGCCTATGTGCAAACCCTGTCCGATCCCGGCGCGCTTACGCCGGCGCTCAACTGGTATCGTGCGAACCTGCCGGTGCAGGCCCTCCTGGGACGTACCGGCGGTCCGCAGCTGCCCATGATCAAGGCGAACACGCTGGGCATCTGGAGCACCGGTGATCTCTACCTGACGGAGGAGGCGATGACGCGATCCGAGCAAAAAGTCCAAGGCCGCTGGCGCTACGAGCGTTTCGCCGGCTCGCACTGGGTCCCGCTCGACCAGCCCGATCGCCTCAACCGGCTCCTCGTCGAATTTCTCTCCTGAGCCATTTCCCCTCCTGATCTCATGCGTCCATAGGGCCGTCTCCAGCATGGGGATCTCGTCCGTTGTCGCGCAGACGAAGCGCCCGGACCAGCGCCGTTCGCTGGAAGCATCCCGAATCACGCCGCCGCGGCTCGGCCTTGAGCGTTTCGTACTTGTGCGCGATGACCTGCCGAATTCGGGGATCGGGGCTCTCGCCCAGCATGCCAACGGCCGAGGCGATCGCTTCCGGGTTCTTGGCTCGGCCCAGCAGGACCATCCCCAGCTCGACCTGTGCCACGTTTTCCGCCATCCCGCGAGACTAGATCACCGTGGCGCGCGGGGCGGAAAAGAATGCGACCTGCCGTTACGGTTTACAACTCACCGGTGTTACCCAGCGAGCCTTCATCCCGCTGCCCAGCCCAGCCCTTGCGGGCCGAACCTTCGCCGCCGACAGAACCGGTCGCCTTGCGGCAACCGACTCCCCAGCCCTTTCGGGCCGGGCCCTCGGACCTCACGATCCAAGAGTGGGGGCCTTGCGGCTCCCTCGTCGGCGACCTACTAGAGTCGTTTCCTTCTCTAACTGGCTTTCTGACAGGTCGCAGGGGGAACGTTAGCGGCTGGCCGTAAAAGCCGCAATACGGAACATTCGTTCGCAAACGCCCGCTCGTTTTCTCCTTCATCCGGCCGCGACGTCCCCTCGCATAAGTCGTAACGGGACCTGTAAGGAGCCGTGTCTCGATTTGAAGCGCAGCACCCTTACCGTTTGCGTTATCTGCACTAGGGGCATGGGCCGCTGAGGGACCCGCCCCGGGTAACGAATTGATGAAAACCAACCGCTGGCGGGGCCGCGCCGGGCAGTCGCTTGTGGAGATGGCGATGGTTTTGCCCATTCTGGCCTTACTAACCTTCGGCCTGGTGGACTTTGGTCGCGGTTACTACTTCCAGGTCTCGATCACCAACGCCGCCCGGGAGGGCGCGCGCGTCGCCATCCTCAACATCTATACAGGTCCGCAAAACCCAAGCTGCTCGACGTCGAATGCCTACGCCACCTGCCCGGTGCAGACGGATGCCAACATCATCACCGCCGTTTACCACGAGCTGAACTACAGCGCCATCGTCCCCTCGTCGATCAGCATCTGCCCACCCCATGACTCGAGCGCCTCCACGGCCGGCTGCCCCGATAGCAGCAACCGAGTGGACAAGTGGGTGTCGGGCGCGGCGACCGACCAGAACTACTACGTCACGGTCAACGTCAAGTTCGACTTTCTCCTCTACACGCCGCTCATGCAGCAGCTCGTCGGCAACCCGATCCACATGAATGTCTCGGTGCAAATGAGGACGAACTACTGATGGGTCGGATGCAGCGCCAGCGCAAGTCGGGGGGGCAGGCCATGGTTGAATTCTCCCTGCTCGCCTCGCTGCTATTTCTGCTGCTGATGGGTATCTTCGACTTCGGGCGCGCGGTGTCCGTCTACATCAACATCGCTGAGGCTGCCCACGAGGGCGCCCGGCAGCTCGTGCTGCGCAGTAACTACGCCAGCACACCGCCCGACAGCGTAATCATCAACGCCACCCTGGCAAAGATCGGCGGCGGCGGCATGGTGCTAAGGGAGGACCCCTGCCTGTCCAACCCGACACCGTGCACCTCGCCGTCGTTCTCGGGAATGGCACCCAATACCGGGTACATCTGGATCTCGCCGAACCGAACGCCGGGCAATCCGCAAGTTACGGTGCGGGTGACCTACCTGTTTGCGCCGATGACCGCGATGATCTCGGATCTGACCGGCACCGGTTTCATCATGACCGCCGGGTCGTCGATGCGGGCGGAGTACTGACGTGCTCGCGGGCGTGGGGCGCCGCACTCGATCGGGACAAGCCATCGTCATCATGGCGCTGGCCATGGTCGCCATCTGCGGAATGCTCGCGCTCGCGATCGATGCCGGGCGCCTCTACTTCCAGCGCCGGCTGATGCAGGACGCGGTCGACTCGGGTGCGCTCGCCGGGGCACAAAGCCTGGTGGGAACCGTGGCCAACCCAAACGGTCAACCGAACTATGCCCTCTATTACGCGCTGGACGACACGCTGGCGGTCTTCAACCAGAACCCGGCCAACAATGATCCCAACTCGTCCTTCTATACGGCCCCGATCAATCACACCGTAACCGACTCGCAGGGCGGTTACACCGTCACGGCGGTGGCGCCGACCGGCTACAACAACAAGCAGGTCCAGGTCACGGTTAGCTTTAACGCCACCGCCACCTTTGTCCAGGTGCTCGGCTTCCAGCAGATCGCCATCCTCACGACGGCCACCGCGGAGGCCGGTACCAATGCCAAGACGTACGCCCTTTTCGCTTACACCTACGGCGGTAGTGGCAACACCATCCAGAACGACCAGAACGGCTACGCGCAAGTCGACGACGGCTTTGATGGCACCGACGTTTGCCAGGCGAGCATCCAGGGCCTCACGGTCAGCAATGCAAAGTTTCACGTCCCGAACCCGACCCAGGTCTCCCTCAACGTGAACGGCGACGTGACGGTCAACGCCGCCAGCGACAACCATTCACTTTTCAGCTTTTGGAACAGCCCCGTCAATTTCGGGACCGGCCAGGACGCCAAGCCCGACTACCTCGCGCCCGATACCTCCTTGATCACCACCGTGATCAACCCCACTAACAAGGCGAAGATCGCGCCCGGCGCTTCCGGCGTGGTCAACGGTGTGACCATTACGAACTCGAGCGTCTCGAAGTGGGTGTATGTGTTCACACCCGGCAGGTACACCTCATCGATCATGATCCCGGCCGCCGGGGACAATGGCAACAACAGCGTCTACGTCTTCCTCAACGGCATCTACTTCTTTACATCGGGGGCGAATATGACGATCACCGGTGGCTACGTCTCGAACACCTCGAATGGTCTTCCCCACTTCGTCGGCTTGCCCTCCATTGGCGCGACCGACCTGCCGCCGGCATCGGATGGCACGAATGGGGTCGAGTTCATCTTCGACCAGGGAGGGACCTTCTCGGCGACCAACGCGGATCTGCCTAATGATGGCAGCGTCTTCTTCGTCGCCCCCCACTTCGTCCCGACCGGTAGCACCAATATCGCCTTCTACATCACCAGCACGAACGGTAACAACGGCTCGGTGTGGACGGAGACGTTCAATGGCAGCTCCTCCAACGTGCCGCGCTTCCAGGTCTGGGGGACCGTCTTTGACGCCGATCCCTCGGGATCCATGACCCTGACCGGCGTCGCAGCGGGTCCGCACAACACCTCAGCCACCGATAGCAACTCGAGTGGCCAGTACGCGGTCAATGGTGAGTTCATCGGCGCCTTCCTCCAGGTGAACGGCGGGAACGTCCTGGGCAACAGCATGGGAACCCCAGGCTGCCCCGGGTTTACCCCCGGGCACCCCGCGCTGCTCGTCCAGTTCAACTCCAAGTTCGCCCCGGCCCCGGGCGTGAACTCCTACCTGGTCAAATAGCTCGCCGGTTCATCTCAGCTTCTCGACGAGCAAGACCAGCCCGAGGGCGGCGAGAGCAACGCCCGCCAACCGCTCCGCGCCTTCACGGATGCGTTCGCCAATTCGCTGCCCGAGCCGGATCCCGAGCTGGGTCACGATAAATGCCTGAACGCCGATCAAGACGACGATCACGAGCACCGGAAAATGCAACAGCCCGATGGTGAAGCCGATCGCCAGCTCGTCGATGCTGATGCCGATGCCCAGGCCAAGCACGGCCAGCCCTTTCGTGCGGGCCAGTAAGCTCAGGCGCTTCTCTTCATCGTCGGCTTGCGGACGCAGCATGAAGAGCCCGAGGGCGATCAAGATCGCGATCGCCACGTAATCGGCGGCGTTGCCCACGGCCTGGCCGGTCAGGTTGCCGGCGAAGAAGCCAACCAGCGGCATGCCCGCTTCGAAGGCGGTGAAGATCAGGCTGACCCGCGTCCGATCGCGCGCCTCCAGGCCGGCCATGCCCAGCGCGGCCGCCACGGCAAACGTGTCCAGTCCAAGCGGCACGACCAGCCCGATCAGCGTCAACCACATCCGGCCAAATTACACTTCGTGGGTGACGGCGCTCGACCTGATTCGCGAGAAACGCGATGGCCAGGCGCACAGCGACGCCGGCATCCAGTTTCTCGTGCGGGGCGCGACCGACGGCACGATTCCCGACTATCAGCTCGCTGCCTGGTTGATGGCCGTGCGTATGCGCGGCATGACCGACGCCGAGACGACGGCGCTGACGCTGGCGATGGCGGCCAGTGGCCGACAGCTCGATCTATCGTCGATTCCCGGCCGCAAAGTCGACAAGCACTCGACCGGGGGCGTCGGCGACAAAGCCACGCTCGTGGTCGCGCCCCTGGTCGCGGCCGCCGGCGTGCCGGTGGCGAAATTATCCGGCCGCGCGCTGGGCCACAGCGGCGGAACGCTGGACAAGCTCGAGGCGATCGCCGGCTTCCAGGTTGATCTGCCGGTCGAACGGTTCATTGACCAGGTCCGTCGCGTCGGCATTGCGATCGCCGGGCAAACGTCCGATATGGTTCCCGCCGATCGCGTGCTCTACGCGCTGCGCAACGCCACGGCGACGGTGGATTCCGTGCCGCTGATCGCGAGCAGTGTGATGAGCAAGAAGCTGGCCGCCGGCGCCGACGCCATCTTGCTCGACGTCAAGTCCGGTCGCGGTGCCTTCATTGCCAGCGTTCCCGAGGCCGAGGCGCTGGCGCAGGCGCTGGTCCGTATCGGTACCAATGCCGGCCGCGAGACGGTCGCCTACGTCACCGACATGGAGCAGCCGCTCGGGCGGGCGGTCGGCAACGCGCTTGAAATCAAAGAAGCGATCGAGACCCTGGCCGGTCGCGGTCCCGCCGACCTGGAGGCGCTCTCGCTGCGGCTGGGCGCCGAGATGGTTCGCCTCGCCGGCCATGCCCCGGTCGATCTGCGCCGGCTTCTGCGCGACGGATCCGCGTTACACAAACTTGCGCAACTGATCGCGGCCCAGGATGGGGACCCGCGCGTCACCGAGGATCCCGGCCGTCTGCCGGTGGCCCCCGTGCAGCGGCCGGTGACGGCCCGGGTCGGCGGCTACGTGGCGAGAGCCGACGCACTCGAGATCGCGCTCGCCGGCAAGGCACTGGGGGCGGGCCGCGATCGCAAAGACGCCAAGATCGATCTAGCCGTTGGCGTCGTGCTCGAAAAGAAAATCGGCGACCCGGTCAAGGCCGGCGAGGTACTGGCGGTGATCCACGCCCGCTCGGCCGAGGCTGCCCAGAACGTTACGGAGCGCGTTGCGGCCGCCTTCACCATCGCCGGCCAGGCGCAGCCCCGAGCGCTGCTGCTACGACGAGTTACGAAATCCGGCATCGAACGGCTCGATATGTAAGGCATCCGGCAAGGCGGTCGTCCGATGCTGATCTCGTGCATCGGGCTTCCCGTGGTCAGGTTGGCGCCGAATTCGCCATGGTGCTGGCGTTCGTGTTTGCGGTTGGCATCATGAGCGTGCAGTTCCTCGGCCTGGCCCTCAGCGCCGCCAAGGTGAACCACGCCGCGCAGGAAGCCGCCTTCGTCGCCGGGAGCAGCCTCGAAGCCGCCGACGGCAGTGCGACCCCGTGCTGGGCGGTCAGTGGCGGGCTCGCCCACCCACAGAGCTACGCGGATGCGGCCGTCTGCCGCACCGTGCTCGAGAATGTCGGCGAGTTGAATCCCGACCAGCTGGGCGTTTCGGTGTCGCCCACCCTTCTCAATCGCAGTAAGAACGTGCCCATCCACGTGACGATCACGTACCACCAGCCCGTCACGTCGCCGCTCCTGCGGCTCTTCATGGGCGAAACGTTCACAACCACAAGCGACGCCTGGAGCCAGTAGCCGGCGCGTTAAACTCACGTCGGCCATGGGGGAGTTGCAATACCACATCCGCGCTAAGCCGGGCGACGTCGGCGAGGTCGTCTTGCTTCCCGGCGATCCCGGCCGCGTCGAGCCGATCGCGACGTTGCTCGATCGGCCACGACTGATTGCGCGGAATCGCGAGTTCACCACGTACACGGGCGAGCTCGGCGGTCGGACGGTCTCGGTCTGCTCGACGGGGATCGGCTCACCGTCGACGGCAATCGCCGTCGAAGAGCTGGCCGCCATCGGGGCGACGACGTTCATCCGCGTCGGCACCACCGGATCGATCCAGAAGGGCGTGCATTTTTCTGACCTGGTGATCGCGACGGCCGCGGTCCGGGACGAAGGCACGACCCCGAGCTACGTGCCGCTCACCTATCCCGCCGTGGCCGACGTTGAGCTCGCCACGGCCATGCTGGCCGCCGCCCGGGCGGCGAACCAGGTCGCCCACGCTGGCATCGTCCGCAGCCACGACGCGCTCTACACCGACTTGCATGCCGCGCGCATGCCGCGACGCGAGGAGCTCGAGCTGGCGCTGCAGGTCTGGAACCGAGCGCGTGTGCTGTGCAACGACATGGAGACGTCGACCATCTTCGTGATCTGCGCGCTGCGCGGCCTTCGGGGCGGGTCGGTGCTGACCGTGGTCAATGAGCCCGGCGAGGAGGCGATCGACCCGGCACGGGTCGCGGCGCTCGACCTCACGCCGATGTTCCGGGTGGCGCTCAGTGCCGTCCAACAGCTGGCGCCGCTGAAGGTCTGAGCATGGACATCGGCAAGACGCTCAAGGTCCGCAACAGCCTCGAATGGCGCCGTTGGCTGGCGAAGCATCACGCCGACACCAAAGAAATCTGGGTGGTCTATTACAAGAAGGCCTCCGGCAAGTCGGGGATCACTTATGAAGAGTCGGTCGTGGAAGGGCTCGCTTACGGTTGGATCGACGGCCAGGCCAAGACGATCGACGATGCGACCTATGCCTGCCGTTTCACGCCCCGTCGCCCCGGTAGCAACTGGTCGGCCTCGAACATCGCCCGCGTCAAGAAGCTGCTCGCCGAAGGCCGTATGGCTGAGCCCGGTCTCGCCACGCTGCCAAAGACCATTTCCCTCCCCCGTACGGAGGGAGCTTCATGACGCTCCACCTCGTCGAGCATCCGCTCGTTGCGCATTACTTGACCCGGTTGCGCGACCGCGAGACCACGCCGGATGAGTTTCGCGAAGCCTCGGACAAGATTATTACCCTGTTGCTCTACGAGGCGACCCGCGACCTACGCACTCGCACCTACCGCATCCAGACGCCACTGGAAGAGACCAACGGCTATGCGATTGGCGACCGGGTCGTCGCGGTCCCCATCCTACGGGCGGGTCTTGGGCTGGTCGGGCCCGTGCTCGAGCTGCTGCCTCATGTGACCGTCGGCTACATCGGGCTGGAGCGCGACGAGCGGACGGCGGTGGCCTCCCGCTACTACGTCAAGCTACCGCCGGATATCGCCGGCAAAGCCGTCATGATCCTCGACCCGATGCTGGCGACCGGTGGCACGGCGACGAAGGCCGTCGAGATCATGAAGGAATACCAGCCCGCAAGCGTTCGCCTAGTGTGCGTCGTGGCAGCTCCCGAGGGGATCCAGGCGCTGCAGGCTGCGCATCCGGACGTCCAGATCTTCACGGCGGCGCGGGACCGCGAGCTGAACGTCCAGAAGTACATCCTGCCCGGGCTGGGCGACTACGGCGATCGCCTCTTCGGTACCTGACCGCCGCCGTCCTGATCCTGATCGTCTGCCTGTTGCTGCTGGTCCAGGCGGGCGCGACTGGTGTCCGACAGAAACCGGCAACCAGCGCCCTCGCAACTTGTGCGGCGACGTTCCGGGTTGGCTTCGTCGCCGATGTCGCCGGCATCGATTCCCGCGCGGACGCGGCCGGCTGGCGCGGCGTCCGCGACGGTCTCCGCGGCTTGACCTGCACCCACGCGGACGTCGCCGTCCCCAGGCGCCCTTCGGACTACCGGCAGTTACTGCAGGCCTACGCCGGATATGACCTGGTGATCGCCGGCAGCTTCCTGCTCACGGACGCCGTTGTCGACGTGGCGCGGACCAACCCCGGCACACGGTTCGTGCTGGTCGACCCCATGGCCGCGCCCATGGCGCAGCCCAACCTGGCCGTTCTTGTCTTTCGCGACGACCAGGCCGCTTACCTCGCCGGCGCGCTGGCCGGTATGGTCACAAAGACCGGCGTGATCGCCGGCGTCTATGGTCCATTCGGCGCCGCCGACCAGCGTAATCGCGCGGGCTTCGAACATGGTGCGGCCTACGTGAGGCCTGGAGTGCGCGTGCTCGGTGCGTATCAGCCAGCCGCGGACGGCTTGCCCTACGCCAACCCGGGATGGGGCGCGGCGCAAGCCCGCGCATTCGTGCGACAGGGCGCCGACGTGATTTTTGGCATTGGCGGGTCGACCGGCAAGGGAGCCTTGCGGGGCGCGGCGCAAGCCGGCAGCCCGTGCATCGGCCCGGATGACTCGTCCGCGGACCCTGCGGTCAGCGCCTGCCTGCTGGCCAGCACGATCAAGCATCCCGATCGGGGCGTCGCCTTGATAGTGGCCGATGCCGCCGCGGGCCACTGGGCCGGCGGGATACGGTCCGTGGGTCTTTCCGAAGGCGCGCTCGAGCTCGCTCCGGTCCAGCACGAGGTGTCGCCCGGGCAGCTGGAGGATTTACAGACAATTGGCGGCAGACTGTCCGCAGGGACCTTACAAACCGGCGCCTGACCGGCCGCGTTGAGCAGAAAAATTTCCAACAATTAACTGCTACAATCGCCCGGAATCGAGGGGTCTCACTATCACTGAAGGGGATGACGCATGAGGAAGCCACCCGTTCGTTTGATCAGTCTCGGTATAGCCCTGACGCTCGCGGTCGTCTTGGCGGCCTGCGGCGGCAGCACCGGCACCGGCGCGTCGCCGACTGCAAAACCCATCAAGGTCGGCCTCGTCACCGATACCGGCGGTCTGAACGACAAGAGCTTCAACCACCTGGCCGCGCTCGGCCTCAGCAAGGCGGCGTCCACGGGAAATATTTGTTCGAGCCTGACGTGCGCGGGCGAGCTCGGGGTGCAGGGCGACGTCACCGAGTCGCACGCCAACTCGGACTACGTCCCCAACCTGACGAACTACGCCACCCGAGGCTATGACCTCGTGATCGGCGTCGGCTTCCTGATGGCCGAGTCCATCGGCACGGTTTCCGGCAACTTCCCCAACATCCATTTCGCGATCATCGACGGCGTCGGTACCGACTCGAAGGGCAACGACCTGAAGCACGCCAACGTCGTCGGCCTGCTCTTCAAGGAACAGGAAGCCGGTGCCCTGGTCGGCACCATCGCCGGCGTCCTGGAGAAAGACAATGCCGGCGCGAAGAAGAAGAACACCATCGGCTCGGTCGGCGGCATCAAGATCCCGCCGGTCGATCACTACATCGCGGGCTACCAGTGGGCGGCCAAGCAGGTGAACCCCTCGATCACGACGCTCAACGGCTACTCGAATAACTTCTCCGACCCGACCAAGTGCGCCGGGATCGCGGCCAACCA
>VBHO01000245.1 GCA_005882045.1 Chloroflexota bacterium
ATTACCTTGGCCGCAATCCGGTCGATCTGCGGCATATTCGCCTCTTCGTGGCGGGATCCGCTCCACTGCCGGCAACCCTCTTCGAGCGCTGCGAGCGAATCCTGGGACAGCCCGTGCTCGAGCGCTACGGCATCACCGAGGGCGGGATCGTGGTCTCCAACCCATACGACGGGCCGCGCCAGCCGGGCCGCGTCGGCTATCCGCTGCCAGGCGTGGAGGTCCGCCTGGGCGAGCTCGACGAAGTGCAGCTGAAGGGTGGCCAGGTGTTCAAGGGCTACTGGCGGAATGCCGCAGCCTCTGCGGATGCCTTTGTGGATGGCTGGTTTCGTACCGGCGACATCGGCGAGATCGCGCCCGATGGAACGCTCGCCATTCGGGGGCGCATCAAGGAGCTGATCATCTCCGGCGGCTATAACGTCTATCCGCGCGAGGTCGAAATGGTTCTCGAGCAGCATCCCTGCGTGGCGGAGGTCGCGGTCGCTGGTCTGCCTTCGGAACGCTGGGGGGAGGAAGTCACCGCCTTCGTGGTGGCGCGCACTCCGGTCGACGAGCAGGCGTTGATTGCGTTCGCGCGCGAGCGCATGGCGACCTACAAATGCCCCCGCGCGGTGCGCTTCATCGACGCCATCCCGCGCAATGCGATGGGCAAGATCGACCGTTCCCGGTTGAAATAGAGCGTCCGCCCCTTCCCCCCGCTTGCTGGGGATAGCGTCCCGCCCCTTCCCTCCCCCATGTGCGGGGGAGGGTCAGGGTGGGGGCTGCTTACGCCTGAGTCGGCTGCGGCGCTTGTCGCTGTCCGGCACCGACCATCTCGGCCGCCGGGTGGTCGTCGTACTCGACCGAGATGTCCTGCTTCGAACGCTCCTTGACGGTCGACACGGCGATGAACGAGATCACGGCGCAGACCAGGATGTAGAACGCAATCGCGAGGCTGGTCTTGTAGGCGCCGATGCCCAGAAACTTGGGCCCGGCGTACAACGTCGCCGCAATCAGGGGCGCCGGCCCACCGGCGATCACCGAAGCGAGCTGATAGCCCAGCGATGCGCCGCTGTAGCGCAATCTTCCAGTGAAGCTCTCCGCGATGAGCGCCGCCTGCGGACCATATTGCGCGTCGTGCGGAATCAGCGAGAGGAAGATGGCGATGAACATCAGGGCCGCGACCTTCGTGTCCAGAAGGCCGAAGTAGATGAAGCCCCAAACGCCCATCAGGGCCACCCCGGCCATGTACACGCGCTTGCGGCCAATCCGGTCGGACAGGTACCCGAACAACGGAATGGAGAAGAAGGACAGGACTGAGGCGGCCAGCACCGCGTAGAGCACGAAGTTGCGGTTTTGCTTGAGAACCGTCGTCCCATAGGTGAAGACGTAGGCCGTGAAGATATAGAAGGGCGCTTGCTCGGAGAGCCGCAGGAAGGCGGATTGCAGAATTTCCTTCCAATTTCGGCGAATGACCTCCAGGACTGGAGTCGGTTCGATCCGTTTCGTCTCCACCAGCCGCTGGAAGAGCGGCGTCTCGAACACGCGCAACCGCACATACAGGCCAACCGCGACCAGGACGATGCTGAAGTAGAAGGGGACTCGCCAGCCCCAGTTGGCAAAGCCTGTCGCCCCGGCGATATTGCTCATGATGAGCAGCGCGCCGTTGGCGAGGAACAGACCGACCGGGACGCCAAACTGCGGCCAGCTGGCGATCAGGCCGCGTCTTCCTCCCCGATGGCCCCATTCCATCGACATCAGCACCGAGCCGCCCCATTCGCCGCCGACGCCGACCCCCTGAACAAAGCGCAGGACGACGAGCAGGATCGCGCCCCAGATGCCAATCGACGCATAGGTCGGGACGAAGCCGATGAGGAAGGTGGCGATGCCCATCAGCAGCAGCGTGGCGATCAGCGTCGCCTTGCGGCCGATGCGGTCGCCGTAATGGCCGAAGATCGCCGCCCCGATTGGCCGGGCGATGAACCCCACCGCGTAGATCAGAAAGACGTTGAGGGTCGCCACCGCGGGATCGGATTTGGGGAAGAACAGCTTGGCAAAGACGAGGCCGGTCGCGGTGGAATAGAGGAAGAAGTCATACCACTCGATCGATGTTCCGATCGTGCTGGCGACGACCGCTCGGCGGAGCTGCACTCGTTCGTCAGCCGAAGCCGCTGTCACTGCCACGTGCGATCACCTCTTGATCAGGATCGATACCCCTCTCCTCCGAGGACGCCCAATGGCGTCAGGCGTGCCGCAGGCGCCCCTATGCCGGGCGCGTCACCACCTCCCTTCCTCCCTCCCCTACTTAAGGATGCACGTGGGGCACGTCTCGGTCAACTCCCTCGAACCTGGGGCTGGATAGTGGGCTCCCTTCCTAGGCGACGGAAACCGCCGGTGCCGGCTCCCCGCTTTGGGCGGCCGGTTCGGTCGAGCTGGCCGAACCGTCCTCGAGACCCGCCGATTCCGCCGCCGACAGCGGTAGCGTGAGGGCGAAGACGGTTCCATCAGCGGGCGTGCTGCTCTCGATCGCGAGGCTGCCCCCGTGGCCTTCAGCAAGCTGGCGACTGATGAAAAGGCCGAGCCCGGTGCCGGCGACGTGGCGGAACGCGGGATCGTTGGTACGCTGGAACCGCTCGAAGACCCGTTCGCGATCACTCGTCGGAATTCCGGCGCCGTTGTCCGCGACCCGCACCAAGGCATGCGTGTCCTCGGACGACACGCTGATGGTTAACCGGGGACGCCGCATCGTGTAGCTCAAGCCGTTATTGATCAGGTTGTCGAGAATGCGCCCGAGCTGGTTGCCATCCGCCTCGACCAGGACTGGGGCGCCCGGCAGCTGCATCACGATCTCGCCACCGACCAGGTCGGCTCGGGGCTTGCCGCGTTCGGTGGCCTCCTGGACAACTGCGCGGAGGTCCATTTGGTCGTGGCGACGCGGTGCCGCGTTCGC
>VBHO01000230.1 GCA_005882045.1 Chloroflexota bacterium
TCGAAGCCGTCGAACTCCCGGTCCGCAAGCGCGAGGAAGTCGTGGATCTCCGCAATCTGGCTGCCTTCGAGCGTCAGCACCTGGAGGGCGCCCAGCCGATACACCCCTGACGCGTCACGCTGATAGGTAGCAAAGGCCGGGCTGCCGTTGGCCGCCGTGGGCACCAGCCGGAAGCGCGCTGCGGCCTCGCCGACAAAGAGCTGGGTCTCGAAAAACCACTGGATCGCAACGCGGCCCTGGTACCAGAGCGGTAGCGGCGGCATCGTGATCAGCGCATCCTCACGTAGCAGGGCCACCAAGCCCGCCGCATCCGCGGCGTGCCAGGCATCGACATAGCGCGAAAGCAGCGCCGCGGTCTGCGCACTGTCCGCGACGGATGCGTCTGCGGACTTCCGGTCAGCGCGGTACCCTTTCATCGACGCCCGGGCTCGGTGCAGGGCACTGTTCGCGGCGGCGACGCTCGTTTCGAGGAGATCGGCGACCTCGCTCGCCCTCCAGCCGAGCACGTCCCGCAGGATCAGCGTCGCTCGCTGTCGGCCCGGCAACGTTTGGAGCGTGGCGAGAAAGGCCAGGGTGACGCTTTCGCGGGCGTCGTAATGGGCTTCCGGGTTGACCGCCGGTCGCAAGTCGATGAGCGTGTCCGGCATCGGCTCGATCCACAACGGCTCATTGGTTGGACCGGGGAGTGGCACGCCAGCTTCCGCGGCCGGGTTGGTTCCATTCGGCAGCGCCCGCCGGCGGCGGCTGGCGATCGCGTCCAGGCAGGCGTTGGTCGCGATCCGGTAGAGCCACGGCCTGAGCGCCGAGCGGCCCTCGAACGACTCCAACCCGCGCCAGGCACGCAGCAGCGTCTCCTGCAGGACGTCCTCGGCGTCGTGGAAGGAACCGAGCATCCGGTAGCAGTGCACCAGGAGCTCGCGGCGGTAGCGGTCGGTCAGCCGCTGGAAGGCCCCCTCGTCGCCGGCGCGAAGTGCCGGAAGCAGTGTCGATTCGTCAACCTCAGCCAGGGCGCCGGCGTTGGGTGTCATGCACCCTACAGCCTAAAGCGTGATGCCACGCATCATCTGATTCGGCGAGCACCTACGGTGCGTCGTAGAGCAGACGCGCCCAGTCATCGCCGGAGAAGTCGAGGTGCAGGCCCCGGAACGGTCCGAGGCCACCAACGGTGACAGGGATCCTTTGAGGCATGCGAGGCATGATTTTTGGGTCGAGAAGGATCCGCCGGCCGGTCAC
>VBHO01000018.1 GCA_005882045.1 Chloroflexota bacterium
TCGGGCCTGGTCGCGGGCGCCGCCCTGGTGCTCGACTACACGATCGACATTTCGCTCTTCACCGTGGTCGCCTTCGGCTACTTCAACTACTTCCTCCCCTGGATCACGTTTGGCCACCACGCCACGGATTTCACGACGACCATTGGGCCCATCCACCTCGCGTGGCTCTGGCTCGTCGAGTCCGTCGCCGGCATCCTGCTATTGATCTGGTTGAACGTACGCGGCATCAAGGTGTCGACGAACTTCAATGAGATCGTCGGCACGGTCGCGATCGTAGCGCAGACGATTATCGTCCTGGCTGGCTTCGTCCTTGTCTGGGATCCGGGCCTGGTGGCGCATCAGATTCTGTTCCATCAGCCCTCGCTGAGCGAGTTCGCGTTTGGCTCCTCGCTCGCCATCATCGCCTTCGTCGGACTCGAAACGATCTCTCAGGTCGCACAGGAGACGCGCCGTCCGGCAACGATCATTCCCCGGACCTCCATCGGCCTCGTGATCTCCGTCCTACCGATGCACACACCGGCAAGCCGCTCGACTTCCACGGGCATGAGGGCGATCCGGTCGCCTTGATTGCCCAAAACATCCCGATCATCGGCGCGGTCGCCGCGCCACTGACGGCGGCCATCGGCGCTTTGATCGTTTTCATCTCCGCCAACTCGGGCGTGGTGAGCTCATCGAGGCTGAGCTACTCGATGAGCCAGTTCGACCTCTTGCCCACCTGGTTTTCGAAGGTGAACCGTCGATTTGCCACCCCCGCACGCGCCGTCATCGTGTTCGGCGGCGTGGCGCTGCTCCAGACCATCTTCGCCTTCTTCACGCCGGGCCAGCCGGGCAAGAGTGCGGCGATCGATGTCCTGGCCGATCTCTATGCCTTCGGGGCTACGACGGGATACCTGCTCGTCTTCATCTCGCTTTTTGTGCTGCGACTGAATGACCCGTTCACGCCCCGTCCCTACATGATGCCGATCAACATCCGCATCACCTACAAGGGCAACCAGGTCTGGTTCCCCGTGTTGGGCTTGCTCGGGTTCCTGGGCGTGCTCTTCTTCCTGGTCATGGTCCTACTGACCCATCAATACGCACGCATCATTGGTCCCCTATGGGTTATCGGCGCCATTGTCCTGTTCGCCATGTACAGGCGGAAGCGAGGACTCCCGATCCTCAAGACGCTGCCACGTGATTGGGAGACCGCGACCAAGCGTGTGCTCATGGAGGCGGAAGAATTCAAGTCACTCGAAGAGTATGAGGCGGCCCTCAACGAGCACCGCGCGCGCACAGGCGAGTCCGGCGTGAACCTGCCAGGGACCCCCCGATGAGGCGATCTAGCGTCGCTGGCGGATGACCTCGTAAAGCAGGATCGACCCAGCAACCGCGGCGTTGAGGGAGCTCACCTTGCCCAGCATCGGTAGACTGACGAGGGCATCGGACTTCTTGCGCAGCAGCTCGTGCATCCCTTCGCCCTCGGCGCCGATGACGAGTACCAGCGGTCGCCGGTAATCAAACTCGGTGTAGAGCGTGGGGGCATCGCCGCTGAGGCCCACGACCCAGAAGCCGAGATCCTTGAGGGTGTCGGTCGCCTGCGCCAGGTTTGCCACTCGCGCGTAGCGCAGATGCTCGGCGGCCCCCGCTGATGCCTTCACGACCGACGGCGTGACCTCAGGCGAACGGTTGTGGGAGGTGATGATGCCCCCCACGCCGGTAGCCTCCGCGGTCCGGCTGATGGTGCCGAGGTTCTGCGGATCCTGCAGGCTATCGAGCATCAGCAAGACGGCGTCCGACCGGTCCTCGAGCGCGGCGCGCGCCATCGGCTCCAACTCCCAGTACTTCCGCGGTCCGACGTAGGCGACCACGCCCTGGTGGGCCTCCGAGTGCGCGATATCGTCAAGTTTGCGTCGATCCGTCGGCTCGATCGAGACTTTGCGACCGGCGGCGAGCTGACGCAGCTCCTTCAGTCGTGGTTCCTCGCGCAGCCCCTCGGCGAGCAGCAGCCGTTTGACCGGCCGGCCCGCACGGAACGCCTCGAGGACGGGATTGCGGCCGTAGATGATGTCGGGAGGATTAGGCACAGGCGGCGCGGCCTATCGCACTCGTTTCCAGCGGGTGCCGTCCTTGGTGTCGTCCAACTGAATGCCCATGCCGAGCAGCTGCTGGCGGATCTCGTCGGCGCGGGCGAAGTCCCGCCGGTCCCTCGCTGCCTGCCGCTCGGCGATCAGCCGATCGACCTCAGCATCGACCACCTCCGGGAACTCGACCACGTCCAGGATGCGATTCGCGTGTCGAAGCATCGCCATCGCGCCGGCGCGCTCCTCTGGCGTCGCTTTTCCCGACTCCAGCCGGGTGTTGAAGGCCTTGATGAATTCGAAAAGGTGACCGACCGCTGCCGGTAGGTTGAGGTCGTCTTTGAGCGCATCGTCCCAGCGCTTTCGCACATCGGGGGTGGGCTCGGCCTCTGTGGGTATCGGACCGAGGCGGACGGCAAATTCATCCAGGCGTTTGATGGCGCTGTCCGCTGCCTTGAGCAGCTCGGGCGAAAACGCGAGCGGACTCCGGTAATGGGCTCCGGTGAGCAGGGCGTACCGGATCGCGCGCGGCTGGTAGCCCTCCGCGACCAGATCGCGAAGCGTGGTGAAGTTCTTGAGGCGCTTCGACATCTTCTCGCCCATGGCGTCCTGCAGATGCTGGGCGTGCATCCAGTAGCGGACGAAGGGCTTTCCGGTTGCCGCCTCGCTCTGCGCAATCTCGTTCTCGTGGTGCGGAAAAATGTTGTCGACTCCGCCGGTGTGTATGTCGAAGCTCTCGCCCAGGTACTTCATGCTCATGGCGGAGCATTCGATATGCCAGCCTGGCCGACCGATGCCGAGCGGTGTCTCCCAGGACTGCTCGCCGGGTTTACGCGCCTTCCAGAGCACGAAGTCGCGCGGGTCGTCCTTGCCGTAGTCGTCGACATCGACTCGGGCCCCTGCTTTCAGTCCGGCATGGTCAAGATGCGCGAGCTCGCCGTACCTGGGAAAGCTGGCGATTCGGAAGTAGGTCGAGCCATCGGTCACGTAGGTGTGGCCCTTCTCATTCAGCAGGTCGATCAGCGAGACCATTTCGAAAATGTGTTCCGTGGCCCGCGGATAATGTTCGGCCCGCTCGATGCGCAGCGTATCGAGGTCCTCGAAAAATGCCTCGATGTATTTTTCGGTGAACTCGTCGATCGTCTGGCCGTGCTCGGCCGCCTTCTTGATGATGCGGTCCTCGACATCGGTCAGGTTCATCACCTGAGTGACGCGGTACCCTTGCTGCAGCAAGACGCGTCGCAGCAGGTCCTCGAAGAGGAAGGTGCGGAAGTTGCCGATGTGCGCATAGTCGTGAACCGTCGGGCCGCAGGTATACATCCGGACGTGGCCCACTTCGATCGGCTTGAACTCTTCCACTTGCCCACTCAGAGTGTTGTGGAGGCGCATCGCCGTCACGTGACCTCGCGCAGCAGCACAACGGCCTGGGCGGCCAGCGCCTCACCGTTGCCGATCGCACCGACATGGTCGGTGGTGGTCGCTTTCAGACCGACGGCACCCGGGTCGATGCCGAGGACCCCGGCCAAGTTGTTGCGGATGGCTTCACGATAGGGCGCGAGCCGAGGCACCTGCGCGAGCAGCGTCACATCGACATTCTCCACCGCCCATTTGGCGCGCCGGCAGTGGTCGGCCACCTCGCGCAACAGGTCGAGGCTGCGGGCATCCTTGTACTTCGGATCGTCATCGGGAAAGAGGGTGCCGATGTCACCGATACCGGCCGCGCCGCAGAGGGCATCGATCAACGCATGGCAGATCACGTCGGCATCGCTGTGCCCCTGGAGCCCGATATCCCAGGGAAGCTCGACGCCGCCGAGCACCAGCCGCCGACCGACGACCAGCCGGTGCAGGTCGAAGCCGGATCCTACACGCACAAGGGGTCGGCCGCAAGTAAGGCGGCGACCATTAGCGCATCCTCGTGGGTCGCCACCTTGATGTTGATATACGACCCGGCAAAGACCTTCACCGGTTTTCCGAGCTTTTCGATCAACTCGGCATCGTCCTCGACGACGATCCCTTCCCGCACAGCCTTCTCGTGCGCCTCGAGAATCCAGTCATAGCGAAAGACCTGCGGCGTCTGCACCTGCATCAGGTCAGAGCGCTCCACCGTCCCGTGCACGAAGCCGGTGCTATCGACGTGCTTGTAGGTATGGTGCACTGGGATGGCAGCGGTCGCCGCGCCGTGCTGGCGGGCAGCCTCGAGCCCGGCATGGATCAGCTCATCGCTGATCAGCGGGCGAGCGCCGTCGTGCACGATCACGAAGTCGGGCGGATCGTTGCGCAGGCTCTCCAGGCCGAGCCGGACCGAGTCCTGGCGGCGCTCGCCACCCAGCCGGATGTCGATCGCCTTCCGCCAGCCGTCGCTTTCGAGCTCCCTGGTGACCTCGAGCAGGTTCCGTTGGGAAATCAAGAGGGTGATGCCAGTGATCTCGGGACAACGATCGAAGGCCTCGAGCGTTCGGCGGATCAGTGACCGGCCCCCCACCGGCAACAAGACCTTCGCACTGGACTCCCCCTGATGAAGCCCGGCCCCGGCAGCCGGGATGATGGCCTGTACCTGCACAGTTCACCCCTTTTTGTAGTGGCGGTTTGGTGGGTTGAAGTATAAGTGGGCGGTTAGCGGCCGAACCGCGACCCTCTAGCATTTCGCGAGTGATCGAGCCGAATCTCTGGCGTCCCTCGGGATCCGGGACATGGGCGAGCGCCAGCACCCCACTGATGCTGTTTATTGCGCTCGGGCTGCCCGCTGGCGCCATTGGAGTGGCCTGGCCGCACATGCGAGCGTCGCTTGGTGCGCCGCTGGCAGGTCTCGGACTACTGCTCGCAGCGTGGTCCATCGCGTACTTCGTGGCGAGCGCCAGTAGTGGGCCCGGCACCGCCAGGTTCGGGACGTCGATCCTGCTGCTGGGTGGCTGTGCGCTGGCTGCCGCCGGCGCGCTCGGTCTTGCGCTCTCGAGCCGCTGGTGGATGATCCCGCTGGCCGCTTTCCTGCTCGGAGGCGGTTCGGGGCTGATCGATGCGGCGGTCAATGCACACGTCTCGTTGAATCGTGGGGTCCGCTACATGGGTTGGCTGCATGCCTCATGGGCGCTGGGTGCGGCGCTGGGCCCGCAGGCGATCGTGGTCGCGCTGGCCGCGACCGGTTCGTGGCGGGCGGCGTTCGCCGCGATGGCCGTGGCGTTTCTCAGCATCGGCCTGGTGGTCGGCGCCCGCCGCAGTGACTGGGCGGGTGCCGCCCGCGTGGAGCGGCAGCAGCCGCCAACCAGTGCGAGCGCTGGATCACCATATCGGCGAGCCCTTCTGTTGCTTGCGGGGCTGTTCCTGATCGGCGCCGGCCTGGAGGCCACCGCCGGCGACTGGTCCTACACGCAGTTGACTGTCGGCCGTTCCATGCCTGCCGACCTCGCGAGCTGGAGTGCTTCGCTGTTCTGGGCCGGTCTCGCAGCCGGCAGAGTTGGGCTTGGGCTGTTCGGCAATCGTGCCAGCCCGACCCGGCTGCTGGATATTGGCGTCGCCATGGCGGTGCTCGCGGCGCTGGGCTTCTGGCTCGCTCCCCCGCTGGTGGCGGCCTTTATCGCGTTGCCCGCCCTGGGCATCGCCGTCTCCCTGATCTTTCCCCTGCTGTTGTCGCTCACGCCGGAACGGGTCGGGACCGCGATGACCACCCACACCGTCGGCTACGGGCTGGCGGCGGGAAACATCGGGGCGGGCGGAATCCCCGCCGGCGCCGGCCTCCTGCTTCAGTCAGCCGGCGTCCTTACACTCGGCCCGATTCTCGCGTTCCTCGCCATCGTGCTGGCGGCTCTCCACGCCGTCAGTCGGTTCGGTGGCCCAGAGCGGCGGCAATCTCTCTCGCGCGCGCGAGGTCGTCGGGGGTCGTGATCTTGATGTTGCTCGCTTCGCCTTCGATCACGAGGACGTCCCCGCCCGCCCATTCGACGACCGAGGCGGTGTCGGTGCCGACGAAACCTTGGCGCGCGGCCCGATTGTGCGCTTCGAGTAGCCAGGTCGCCTGGAAGACCTGTGGCGTCTGCATCGCCCAGAGGTTTGTCGGGTAGCCGGAAATCCAGCTATCCTCGGTAATGACCGTCGTCGCCGCCACCCGGAGCCCGGGAATGCAGCCGACCGAATCTGGGAGTCCGGCCAGAAGGCGCTCGACGAGTAGCTGGCTGGCGAAGGGGCGGACCGCATCGTGGACCAGCACGGTGTCGATTCTCCCGGCATCAATATCACCAGCAAGCGCCTGGATACCGGCAAATTCGGAACGGTGACGGACGTCCCCGCCAGCCACGACTCGGCTCAGCTTTGGAAAACGGTACTTCAACGCTTCGCACGTGGCGATGTCGAGGGCGCGAGCCACAAGGACAACCTGGCTCACCTGCGATGTCGACTCAAAGAGGGCAAGCGACCGCTCCAGAACCGAACGGCCCTCAATCTCGAGGAAGACCTTGTTCTTTCCCGCTTGCATGCGCGCGCCTTCGCCGCCCGCCACGATAACGGCCGCCGCGGTCATCGCTGGATCAGCACGCGGACCCGCAGGCGAGCCGCCAGGCACAGTTCGATCAGGTTGCTGATCTGTGCAGCGGTGCCGACGCGGTCGAGCGCAAGCATCAGGGCGTCACGTCGGAAGGTCCACGGGCCGCGGGCGTCGACCAGGGTGTCCCTCGGAATGGTCCGGCGCACCATCCCGTCGACGACCTCCTTGCAGGTATCGGTAACGGCCGCGGCGACGACGGTGACTTCGTACCCCCCACCCTGGCCCTCCCCCGCAAGGGGGGAGGCAATCTGCGCGGAGCGTGGCTGAGACGAAATCAAAACGCGTTCCGTAATTGGTGCGCCACTGACAGCATCCCGGAGGCGCGCAACCAGACCGGGATCTTCGCGAACGGTCAGAAGTGCGACGTCAGCGTCCGGTGCCGCCGCCGCCCTGGATCCTCCGTAACGGTTTGGGCCGCCCGATGCTCGACTCGCTGGCGGGAGTGGCGAAGATCATGCGGCCCGCTGCCGTCTGCAGCACCGAGGTGACGATGACGCCGATGGTCTGATTCATGTAGCGCCGGCCATTTTCGACCACGATCATCGTCCCGTCGTCGAGGTAGGCAACGCCCTGGTTCTGCTCCTTGCCTTCCTTGATCACCTGCACGTTCATCTCTTCGCCCGGGATGACGACCGGTTTCAAGGCATTGGCCAGATTATTGAGATTGAGGATGCGCACCCCCTCGAGCTGCGCCACGCGGTTGAGGTTGTAGTCGTTGGTCATGATCGCCGCCTTGCGCTTGTTAGCGAGCTTGATCAGTTTCATGTCGACCTCGGTCACGTCCGGGACATCTTCATCGATGAATTCAATATCGACCAGCGGCTCCTTCTGCAGCAGGTTGAGCACTTCGAGCCCACGGCGGCCGCGATTGCGCCGCAGCGCGTCACTGGAGTCGGCGATGTACTGGAGCTCGGCGAGCACGAAGTGCGGAACCAGAATCTTCTCGTGCAGGAACCCGGTCTGGGCGATGTCCATGATGCGGCCGTCGATGATCACGCTGGTGTCGAGCAAGACGCCGGTATCCACCGCGTGGGTTTCGATCAAGCCGCCGACGCGGCCCGGGCCGAGGACGAGGGCCATCATCTCGTGCCGCCGGTTGAGCCCCAGGGTCACGCCCCAGTAGGCGAACACGAGGGCCACGATCAAGGAGATCACGAAGCCCAGGTACCATGGCAGCTTGGCCAGAAACAGGCCGACGAGCGCCGCCAGCAGCAGCCCGACCAGGAGTCCCACCGTCGCCGCTACCAGATCTGGCAGCGGCGTCACATTTAGCTTATTTTCGAGCCAGAAGAACGGCTTGGTCGTAACGTACGGGAGTCCAAAGAAGCCGAAGAGGGCGCCCGCCAATGCCGTCAGCAACAAGACGATCGCTCTCAGCGTGTAACCCGAGATGGGAGCTTCCGTAATGATGAATCTGGCGTACTCGACGCCCGCTATAAGTCCAAGCAACAGGCCCAGGAGCCGGAAGACGCGTTCCACGCGCATTGCGATCACCTCCTTTTTCCAGGATGGGAGACGCAAGCTCGCGGAGTTGCGCAAACAAGAGCGCCATCGTGCCCTAATTAAAGCATGAAAATCGCGATCCAACCGGGGTTTTGGCCGCTGCGTCCAACTCTGACGGTCCGTGGCCTTGAATTGGGATGCTGGCTCGCCGCCGGGCTTTTGGCCGTGGCCCTGGTGATCTCCCCCACGCCGCCGCCGGAACCACCCACGAGCCCGGTGAGCAGCGTTGCGGTCCCGAGGCCCGCCAATTTGCTGGCCTTCCGGCAGCACTGCATCGAGGGGATCCTGGGGAGCGACCTCGGTATGACCGAGAAGTATGTCGTGCGTCAGATCAACCAGCAGTGCTCCACGCGACGGCGTGCTGCGGTGCGTCCGTTGGGGCCTACCTGCGGCCGTCCATTCGTGGGACAGTTGACGCCGATCGCCCGGCAAGTCACCGCCTGCCTCGGCGGTTAGCCGAAGCAGACATCGATCGCCGCCGAGATCGTTTCGACGCGCTGAATCGTCATCGCTTTCAGCTCGGGGTCGCGCAGCTCGACGGCGGCCGGGATGATGGCCCGCTTGAAGCCGAGGCGATGCGCCTCGAGAACCCGACGCTCGAGCTGACTCACGCGACGCACCTCGCCGCTCAGGCCCAGCTCGCCGATCGCGACCAGGTCCGCGCCGGCGGGCCGATTCCGTTTGTTGGAGGCGATCGCCAACGCCACCGCAAGGTCGGAGGCCGGCTCGCCCAATCGCACGCCACCCGCGGCGTTGACGAAGACATCATCCTGTCCCAGGTCGAGGCGGGCACGCCGCTCCAGCACCGCGACCAGCATGTGCAGCCGGTTGAGGTCGATCCCGTTCACGGATCGGCGCGGTGCGCCAAAGCGGCTCGGCGTCGTCAAACTCTGGAGCTCCACCAACAGCGGGCGGCTGCCCTCCAACGCGACGTGCACGACATTACCGACCTCGCTGAGCGAGCGGTCTTGCAGGAAGGCGCGACTGGGATCGCTGACCTCGTGCATACCGCTGTCGCGCATCTCGAACACACCGATCTCATCGGTGGAGCCGAAGCGATTCTTCTGGCTGCGCAGGATGCGGAAGCTGTGGTGACGCTCGCCTTCGAGGTAGAGCACGGTGTCGACGATGTGCTCCAGCACGCGCGGCCCGGCGATGGCGCCCTCCTTGTTCACGTGACCGACCAGGAAGATCGGGATGTGGCTGCTCTTGGCGAGCAGCATCAGGCGTCCGGCGCATTCCCGCACCTGGCTGACGCTGCCCGGCGCCGAGGTGACGCCGCCCATGAAGACTGTCTGGATGGAGTCGATGACCGCCATCATCGGCCGCGCCTTTTCGAGGTGCTCGATGATGCTGTCGAGGTCGTTTTCGGCCAGCACTATCAGCCGTTCGCCCTCGACGCCCAGCCGTTGCGCGCGTAGCTTGAGTTGCTGAACCGACTCCTCGCCCGAAACGTAGAGGACCGGCCCATAGGTGCTCGCCACCTCGCTGGCGAGTTGGAGCAGGAGCGTCGACTTGCCGATCCCGGGGTCACCGCCCACCAGCACCAATGAGCCGGGTACGATGCCACCGCCCAGGACCTGATTGAGCTCGCGCATCGCCAGTCGCAGACGGTTGGCCTGGGCGAAGCGGACCTCGGACAGCGGCATCGGCTGCGCCGTCGTGACACTGACCCGGCGTGCGCCACTCATGCGCGCGGGGGCCTCCGCGCGGACCTGCTCCTCGACATAGGTGTTCCAGTTGCCACACTCGGGGCAGCGCCCCACCCACTTCGAGGATTGGTTGCCGCACTCCTGGCAGGCGAAGATCGTGCGCGGCCCCTTGAGCGTCTTCACGTCCGGCAGTAACTATAGGGTCGATTTGCGACAGCTGCGTGTCGGCGTGAGGACCCCGAAATTAGCGCAGCACGCGAAGGAAGACCGGCGCCTGGCTCGCCGAGGTCAGCAGCGCTCCGGTCGCTGCCACCAGGCTGATGGTGGCAAAGGCTGGAAGGCCAAAGAATTGGGCGGACAGCGCCGTCGTTAGCGCACCAGCGAGAGCGCCACCAACGATCGTCGCCGGGATCCATGCCCAGGCAATGTTGCCCGCCGATCCTCGCAGCACAAGCGCCTGTGCGGTACCGACGACGAGGCCCGCCGTGGCCAGCGCCGCCGCGCCGCTTAGCATCGCCGTCCGGGGGCTGATCAGGTCGCCGGACGGAGGCGCGAACACGTTAAGCACTGTCGGAATCACGACAATCGCGGTTATGAGGCTTGCGGCAACCGTTGCCGGCACCCACCAGTAGGCATCGACCCGGTAGCGCCGAAACAGGAACCACTGCACGCTCGATGAAATCAGGACGCTGACCACGGTGGCGGCATACGCGACGTCGAGCTGCGTGGCGAGGGTTCGGACCTGCCACGCGGCCAGTGCTCCCAGAGCCGCACCGACTATGGTGCCGACGATCCAGAGCGCCCAGGCCAGCCGATGGTTAGGGCCACGAACCTCGACCACGGGCTGGCGCATCGCCGGTTCGGGCATGCCCATGGCGGCCATCGTACCGCCCGTTTAGCGCGGAGCGGTTACGATGCCGTAACGAGCAGAGAAGGAAACGGGCCGGTGCCCACCCGGCCCGCTCTTCTCGCTGCCTCTAGCTACCGGATGCCAGCTGTTGTGCTCGGTTGATGATGCTTTGCGCCCGCTGCACCAGCGACGCGACTGTGCCATCGCTGATCTGGGCGTGGTTGAAGACTGCCGCCTCGAGTTGCTGGGAGATTTGAAGCGCGACCGCGTCGCGGTCGTTGGTGAGGCTGTTGAGCTGGTTTTCGAATGCCAAATAGAGGCCATCGTTGGCCCCACTGCCGGTCTCCACGGCCCGAGTGTCAGCGTTGACGACGCCGGTACCGAAGGCCCCAACCGTCGCGTCGAGCTGCTTGTAGACGTGACCAAGCTGGAGCAGCGCGTCGCGATTCCCATTGACAGCCACCGCTCCCCCATCGAGCACATCGAGGAGGACGCGGCCGTCGTGCCGGTAGTCATCGCGCAGGCCGACGAGCGCCATGATGGTTGGTCTGGTATCGGTGTGATCCGACCAGATCTGGTTGTTGACGCCGAGGTTGCGGACCCCCGGACCGACGAGCCCCAGCCAGGTGGTCGTGATCTGCGGCTGGATGTCGCCGTGGTGCCAGGTTTCGACACCCTGGCATTGGATCACGGTGTCCGTAGGGGTGCCGCAATCGAGTCCGCCGGCCACGCCCTCGTAGTCGGGATTGTTGAATTGCGTGAAGGTGGGCGTCCGCAAGGGATCGGACGTCACCATGTGCAAGGCCCGGAGTGTGGGGCGATCGGCCAGACCGTCGACCAATCGTTGGCGCTGGCCAGTCAGCGGATTGGTGACGATGAGATTGCCGGCGGCGCGCTCGAGCTGGCGAGTCGCGGCATCGTTGGGTCCGGGGTTTCCGTTGACGTAGTAATCCGGTGCGGAGTCGCCCTTGAGCGCGAAGTTGCTCCCCAGCAGGGTGTCAAGCGCGACCTCGACGCTGCCCAGTTTGGTGGGGTCGTAGGTGCAGGTGACCACCACGCCGTTGCAGCCAGGATTGCTGGGGCCGACGCCGACGAAGTGATCGTTCTCGTCCGCCGTGACGATGAACAGGGTGTTCGACTTGTTGATCCCGTCCGCAGCGAGGCGCGCGAAGAATTTGCCGAAGGCCTCGTCGTAGTTGCGCAGGTTCTGCTCGTAGATCGGATCACCCGGTCCAAGCCCGGTATCGGATTTCTCGTGGACAGCCGAGAGATAGGCCGTCGTGCTCCTGCATCGACGCCACGTAGGAGAGAGACACCGCGGCGCTGGTCCCATTGAAGCCGGGGAAGCCCGGGTAGAGCGTCCCGTCCGGAGCGGCGTTCGCGATGACGTTGCCGTCCAGGTCCAATATCGGCAGGGTGGCGCTGATCTGCGGCGCTACGTACTTGTGGCCGAAGAGGCCGTTGAAGCCGGCATAGCCGCCCGGCTCAGCCGGCAGGACATCGGCAACGCCCCGATTGGATGATGCGCAGAGCGCGGCCCCCTGTGCGCAGTGGATGGCGACGCCGATGAAGTCGGCAGTCGTCTTTGCGACTCCGTTGTCGCTCGTGTCCGCCGCCTCGGCGGCCTCGGGCGACGTCGCGCCGTAGACCGTCGCCACGTTGGCGACCCGCTCCAATTCGATATTCGCGGTGCCGACGGCGCCAAAGTTGCAACCCGCCCTCGTGTAGGGCACCCAGGGCGCCGGTGGATTCTTGCCCTGGGCATCCAGCATGTTGAACTTGTTCTCCGCCGTGCCGTCGAAGGCCTGGGCGAGGTCGGTCCAGTAGGCAAATGAGAGGGCTTGATGAGCGGTGCCGTCAGGTCCATAGAAGAAATACGTGTTGCTGACCGGCTGACCGTGACGATCCGGATAGACGCCCGTCAGGGTGCTCAGGATGTCAGTGCCAGTGTGCGAGATCAGTGGCGTGTGGTGATTGTTGAGCACGGTGCCATTGCCGACGAGGAAGTTGTAGAGGCTCGGCATCTGCTCGATGTCGGACGGGACATTCGGATTGTCGCGCCGGAAGTGGACGTTGTCGAATTGGAGCTGGATGACATGCTTGATCGCTCCGCCTTCCGAATTCAGCTGACAACCCGAAGACGGCTGCGCGGCCCGGGCGGGGAGCGATGTCGCGGCGATGCCGAGCGAGGCGGCGGGCAGCGCGGCGACCGCCAGAATGTTTGCAAGCGTGCGACGAAGTCGACGGTGCTCAGAACTCATACGTTCCCTCCTTGTCGCCAGGGGAGGCCGGCGAGATGCCGGCCTCTCATCACTCCTACGTTAGGACGCCGCGAGCGCGTTTGCCTGGTCGATCAGCGACTGCGCCTGGGCGATCCAGTCCTTCGCTTGCTGTTCGTTCAGTGCCTGGTCGTCGAAGGCCGCCGCGTTGAGCGCCGTCTTTATCTCGAAGGCCAGCGTGTCGCGCTGCGTTGTCAGGTCTTGAATCGACGCCTCGATGAATGCGTATAGGCTGTCCTCCGTCGCGGACCCGCTCATGATCGCCTTCGTCGATGCCCTGAGTAAGTCAAGCCCGAACTGGCCGAACGATGCGTTGACCTGCTCGTAGACCGCGCCGAGGCGGAGCAGCGTTTCGCGATGCGCGCGCAGGGTCTGCGCCACTGCCTGGTCGGTCAGCACCTCGATCAGCACGCGGCCGTCGTTCAGGTAGTCGTCCTTGAGCCCCGCCAACTCGAGGATCGTGGGCCGGACGTTTGTATGGTCGGTCCATGTCGAGTCCATGC
>VBHO01000019.1:0-4405 GCA_005882045.1 Chloroflexota bacterium
CAGGGTCACGACCACCAGCTTGGGCCCGCGAGCCATCAAGGCACGGGCGGCCGCCAGGCGTTCTAGCTCCGGAAACAGCCATGCGACGTCGGCATCGCTGGCTTTGAGGATGGTGCTCTGCGCAATGATCCGATCCAACCGTGATCTGTAGTCGGTCGTGCCAGTGACCACCGTCGGACGGATGTTGGGGTCAACCATGACCAACCGCTTGGTGTGCTCGTGGTCGACAAGGGCGGCGATCGTGGTCGCGATCGGTTGGAGCGCGAGGCCGAGGGTGCCGACGTGGAGTGCCTTAACGCCTGGGTCCAATGAGGCGGGAAGCATCTCCGGGGTCAGGTTGGGGGCCGACGTCCCATCGACGACGAAGCGATACTGGGCATGGCCGTCAGGGCTGACGTCAGCAATGCTCTGCGTCGTTGGCTCGGGACCGGAGACCGTGAGGGCTGGGTCGACGCCGTCAGCGGTCAGCAAGTCGCGCATCTTTTGGCCGAAGGCATCTGTCGACAGGCGCCCGAGAAATTGGGTTGGGGTCCCCAGGCGAGCCAGCGCGCGGGCCGTGTTGAACGGCCCGCCCCCCGGCGTCTCGCGCAGATGACCGTCAGAGGTGGAGAGGTCGATCAGCGCTTCGCCGCAGACGACAATCAAGGCCCGATCTCGCCAGAGCCTCGAGCGATCAGACGGGTTGGGATGATTCGGTGCACGGTGGGCGACCGGTCGCCGTCGAGGCGGCTGAAGAGCAGCTCGGCCGCGGCCGTTCCCATCGCCGCCGGGTCCTGAGCGATCACCGTGATCCCAGGATCGAGCAGGTCGGCGAGCAGGAAATCGTCGAAGCCGACCAGGGCGACCTTATGGTGCAGTCCCAACCGGCGAAGTGCTCGGAAGACGCCGATGGTCAGCAAGTTCTGGGCGGCGAAAATCGCCGTTGGCGCGGGGCGCAGCGCGAGGAGCTTCGTGGTCTCCGCCTCCGCCGGTTCGGTACCACGGAGATCGAGCCGGACCAGGTCTGGATCGAGTGGGAGATGATGGGCGTCGAGCTCCTCCCGGTAGCCCTGGTAACGCAGCGCGGCCGTCACGATGCTTTGAAGGTCGCCCACGTAGGCGATCCGTCGATGACCGTGGGCCAGAAGATGCTGGATGCCCCGTCGCGCGCCGCCGAGGTTGTCGGTGAGAACCGTGTCCGCATCGAGGAAAGACGGGGGACGGTCGACGAAGACGAGCGCGGTGCCGGCTTTGCGCTCGTTGAGGAGGTAACTGTGGTCGTGACTCGCGGGCATGATGACGAGACCGTCCACCCGGCGCGAGGCGAACGCGGAGACCAACTCACGCTCGCGTGCTGCGTCTTCCTCCAAGCTGCCGGCGAGCACCAGCACGCCGCGTTTCACCGCCACGTTCTCGATGGCTCGATGCAGCGTCGAGGAGAAGGGGTTGGCGATGTCCTCGAGGATGACGCCGATGGTGGCGCTCTTGCCATCGACCCGGCGCAAGCTGCTCGCCTGCAGGTTGTGGCGGTAATCGAGCCGCTCGATGGCGGCGCTCACGCGCGTGGCCAGCTCAGCGGAGACGCCCGGTTCGGCGTTGATCACCCGGGAGACGGTTTTGAGGCTGACGCCGGCCAGGGCGGCGACCTCCCGCATGGTGGGGCGCGGGCGAGCTCGGTGGGTGCCTGTCGACGTTGTCACCGTCAGTCCATCACGCCCCTCTTCATGGCTTCGAAGTCGCCCGGACGAATTCGTCTTGCGCTTCCCCACAGGATATGCTATTTTGACAACGTTGTCATCCCGGCAAGGGAAACCGGGCAAAAATGAGGGAGGTAGTAAGGATGGGGACCCTTAGACGGGTGTCGCTGCTTTCGGTTGGCATTCTTGTGGCGCTGGTGGCGACCGCTTGTGGAGAGAGCACCTCGAACCAGGCGGCAGCGTCGCCGAAGCCGGTAATCGTGGGGCTCATCACGAAGACAGATGCGAATCCGTTTTTCGTGAAGATGCGGCAAGGCGCCGAGCGTGAGGCGGCCGCCAAGGGCGCCGTGCTGATGACCGGCGCGGGCAAGGACACCTCCGATGCCGCGGGCGAGGTGACGGCGCTTGAGAACATGGTCAGCGCCGGTGCCAAGGCCATCCTGATCACCCCGGACTCGGCGGGTGTCACGGCGGCGGTCAAGAAGGCGCGCTCCCAGGGTGTCCTCGTGATCGCCCTCGACAGCCCGACCGACCCGGTCGATGCGGCCGACGCGCTCTTCGCCACCGATAACAAGAAGGCCGGCCAGTTGATCGGCCAGTACGCCAAGGCCGCCGAGGCGGGCAAGACCGGGATCAAGATCGCGATGTTCGACGAGGCGCCGGGGAGCACGGTTGGCAAGCTCCGCCACGACGGCTTCCTGCTGGGCTACGGCATCAGCGATGGCGACCCGCAGATCGTCTGTGTCGCCAACGGTGGTGGCAACCAGACCGATAGCCAGACGCAGATGGAGAACTGCCTGACTAAAGATCCCGGCATCAACGTGGTCTACACGATCAATGAGCCGTCGGCCTTCGGCGTCTACAAGGCTCTCCAGAACCGGGGCAAGCAGAACGGCGTCCTGATCGTCTCAGTGGACGGCGGCTGCACTGGCGTCGGCGGCGTGAAGGATGGCCGGATCGCGGCCACCTCGCAGCAGTATCCACTCAAGATGGCCAGCCTCGGCGTTGACGCCGGGGTCGACTTCGCCAAGAATGGAAAGCGTGTCTCCGGATACACCGATACCGGCGTGACGCTCATCAGCGACAAGCCCGTCAGTGGCGTCGACTCGAAGGACACGACCTTCGGCCTCGACAACTGCTGGGGCTAATCGACGAGACCCGAACCGGCCGGTCCGCTCCGTAAGAGCGGGCCGGCCCTGCTGGCCCGGCTTCGGTGGAGCGAGCTCGGCAGGGATCCCGGCGCAGCCATTGCTCGCGCCCGACTGGTCTCGACGCTCGGTCCCCTGATCGCGCTCCTTCTCGCATCGATCTTCTTCACGATCCGCACCGACCGCTTCCTGACCACCGAGAACCTGTCGCTGATCACCCAGCAGGTGGCGGTGGTCGGCATCCTGGCCATCGGCCAGACCCTGATCATCCTCACCGCCGGCGTCGACCCCCGTTCCTCGCCATCGCGCTGGGCATCGGGGTCTGCCTCGCGTTCGGTGTCCTCAACGGCCTCCTGGTCACGGGCCTCCGCCTCCCACCGTTCATCGTGACGCTGGGCACGCTCAACATCGCCTTCGCCCTGACGCACATCTACTCCAACGAGGAGACGATCGCCAATCTGCCTGACCCGGTCGTGTTCTTCGGGAACACGTTCCGTTTCGCCGGCACGACCATTACCTATGGCGCGGTGCTGGCGGTGGCGCTGACGCTGCTCACCTGGTTCGTCTTGACCAAGACGGTCGGGGGGCGCCATGTGTATGCGACCGGGAACAACCCGGACGCGGCGCGGCTCGCGGGTGTCAGGACACGGCGCGTCTTGCTGGGCGTCTACGCGACGGCCGGCCTGCTGTATGGGATCGCCGCCCTGGTACTGGTGGGAAGAACCGGCGTCGGCGATCCCCAGGCCGGCCAGTCGGGCAACCTCGACAGCATCACCGCCGTCGTCGTGGGCGGGACCAGCCTCTTCGGCGGTCGCGGCAGCGTCCTCGGCACGCTGGTCGGGACGCTCATCGTCGGCATCTTCCGCAACGGTCTGCAGCTGATGGGGGTCGCGGCGATCTACCAGTTCCTCATCACCGGCATCCTCGTCATCCTCGCAGTGGCCGTCGACCAGCTGTCGCGGCGGCGGCAAGCATGAGCGCGATCGAAGCGCGGGTTCCAGTGCTCGAGGGGCGCGGGCTGGTCAAGCGCTACGGGGTGGTCACGGCCCTGGACGGCGCCGACTTCGATCTTTATGCCGGCGAGATCGTGGCGCTGATCGGCGACAACGGGGCCGGCAAGTCCACCCTGATCAAGGCGCTGTCGGGGGCGATCGTTCCCGACCGAGGCGAGATCCTGCTCAACGGCACGCCGGTTCATTTTCACAACCCACTCGAGGCCCGGCAAAGCGGAATCGAGACCGTCTACCAGGACCTGGCCCTGGCGCCGGCGCTCGACATCGCGGAGAACCTCTTCCTTGGGCGTGAGTTGCGCCGCAAGGACATCGCCGGCGTGCTCTTCCGCGTGACCGACCGGCCCCGAATGCTGCGGGAGGCCCGAGCGCACATCGCCGACCTCAAGATCAATGTGCGGTCGATGAAGCAACCGGTCGAGACACTTTCAGGCGGCCAGCGCCAGGGGGTGGCCGTCGCCCGCGCGGCCGCGTTTGCCAGCCGGGTCGTGATCATGGACGAGCCGACGGCGGCGCTGGGCGTCCGCGAGTCGGGAATGGTGCTGGACTTGATCCGCACCGTCCGCGCCCG
>VBHO01000019.1:4548-32908 GCA_005882045.1 Chloroflexota bacterium
TCATTCCAGGGCACAGGGGGATAGGACGCGATGGACATGATGCAGGACGGCGATCGCTACACCCGCATGCCCTACCGGCGAACCGGCCGCAGCGGGTTGTTGCTGCCGGCGATCTCGCTGGGTCTCTGGCAGAACTTCGGCGGGGACCGCCCGATCGAGACCCAGCGCGCCATTGTCCGCCGCGCCTTCGATCTGGGCATCACCCACTTCGACCTGGCGAACAACTATGGTCCGCCCTACGGCTCCGCCGAGGAAAATTTCGGCCGCATCCTCAAGAGCGACCTCGCGGGGCGCCGCGACCAGCTGGTGATTTCCACCAAAGCCGGCTATGACATGTGGCCCGGACCCTACGGGATCTGGGGCTCGCGGAAGTACCTGCTCGCCAGCCTGGATCAGAGCCTGCAGCGGATGGGGCTCGACTATGTCGACATCTTTTATTCGCATCGGTTCGACCCGGCGACACCGCTCGACGAGACGATGGGGGCACTCGACACCGCGGTGCGGCAGGGCAAGGCGCTCTACGTCGGGATCTCGTCCTACTCCGCGAACCGCACGAAGGAGGCGCTCGCCATCCTCCGCCAGCTGGGAACGCCGCTGCTGATCCACCAGCCGTCCTACTCGATGTTGAACCGCTGGATCGAGCCGGACCTACTCGACGTTCTGGGCAAGGAAGGCGTCGGCTGCATTACCTTTTCGCCGCTGGCGCAGGGGCTGCTAACGGACCGCTACCTGAACGGGGTTCCGGCCGGCTCGCGGGCGAGCCACGAAGGGTCGTTCTCGCAGGAGATGCTGACCGAACAGACGCTCGGCAAGGTGCGGGCGCTCAACCAGATGGCGCGGCGCCGCGGCCAGACGCTGGCCCAGATGGCGCTGGCCTGGACGCTGCGCGACCCACGGGTGACGTCGACGCTGGTCGGCGCCAGCAGCGTGGCCCAGCTCGAACAGAATGTCGGCGCCCTGGACAAGCCCGAGTTTTCCGCCGACGAACTCCGCGAGATCGACCGTCACGCCACGGATAGCGGCATCAACCTCTGGGCGGCGTCGAGCAAGGAGTAACGTCCCGACCCTGCCTCCCCAGCGGCAGGAGCAAGAGGGACTTGTGGCGCAGATTTTTGCGGTTGACCGTTAGCTCCAGCTGTGCTATGCCTGCGCTGAGCGTCAAGAAGGGCAACAAATTTGAAGACGTCGCAGCTGGCCGACACAACACCAAATGGTTCCTTGCGGCCTGCCGATGAGTGTCCCTGGCGGCGTCCGTTTCCCAGGGGATTCGATGAATGCGCGGTTTTCGTGTCGCAGCTGTACCGCACGACGGACAGCCGCGACCACCCGCTTCCACAAGTACTGACCTGCGGGCACTTCGTCAGCCGGCCGTTCCAGGAGCCGAAAGTCGGATGGTACGGGGCTTGCGAACTTGGTGACGCGGCGGCTCGCCGGGCCTACCTCGAGCGCAAAATTGTCTCCGTCGTGAAGCCTGTTTCTTAGACGGCCCCCACGCTGCCCTGGCCCAGAGTCGGAGGGTGCATAACCACCGCCGACGCGAGTCTGGCCGCGGCCGCCACCAGGTCGGCGTTGCGCGGGGCGCGGCTGCCATCGGGCATGAGCAGGGTATCCTCCAGGCCGATCCGCGCGTCGTAGCCGTGGACGAGCGCATCCTCGAGCAGCGGCCACGCCGCCGCATCGTGGCCGTGCTGGACGCGCGGAAGGTGGATGCCACTGCCCTCCAGGACGCGGCCGATGATGGCGGCGGTTCGAATCGGATCCGGGACCCCCGGCTCGACCTCGACCAGGACCCGCAGGCACCGTTCGACGAAGCCGCTGTCGACGAAGGCGCGGGCGTCCGCGACCGAGCCGAGGCCGGCCTCGATCTCGATCCCTTTGGCGAGGAGCAGGGTGCAGAGCTCATTGGTGCCGGCCTCGGAAAAGTTCACTGAGGCGAAGTCCGGCAGGACGGTCCAGCGCTCGACGAGGGCCAACCGTCGCTCGCTGTTCCCGGTGATCCACAAGCCGGTCGTCAGCCCGACCGGAAGGCCGGGGCAGCGGTCACGAATCGCCTCGATCGCCGCGGCGCAAGCGTCGGGCTCGAGTGTCTCGTGACCGCCCATGCCGCGAGCATGGATGTGGACAGCGCCGGCTCCAGCCTGCCGGCATTGGATGGCGTCGCTGGCAAGCGCACCAGGTGACAGGGGCAGCGCCTCGTGTTCCTCCTGCCGCCGGCTGCCGTTCAAGCACGCCTTGATCAGCATCTCCGCAGTTTAAGCTCAGGTTTGCGCGATGAAAACTGCCGAACGCAGTCAGCTCACGCCGGAGCTGGTGGCCCGTTATCCGCGCCCAGGGATGGCGATTCCGGGCAGGCTCCGCTATTCACCGGACGGGAAATTCGTGACCTACCTGTTCAGCGAGCGTGGTGACCTGGTTCGTGACCTCTGGCGGCTGGACCTCTCCAGCGGTCGAAAGGAGCACTGGCTGTCCGCGCCCGGTGAGGCGGTAACGGAGGAGAACATCTCACGCGAGGAGGTCCTCCGCCGGGAGCGCCTTCGGCTGCGCGAGACCGGGATCACCGAGTACTTCTGGGCCAAGAAGGCCAACGTCATGCTGCTGCCGCTCCGCGGTGAGCTCTATCGTTGGGCTGAGGGGAAGGTCACGCGTCTGACCGGCGGAGGCGTTATCGATCCGAAGGTCACCGACGACGGCCAGCGAGTCTTCTTCGTTCGCGACGGCGATGTCTGGACCATCGGTGACCGCGGCGAGCGGCGGCTCACCTCGCACCCGGCGGGCACCACCAACGGGATCGCGGAATTCGTCGCTCAGGAGGAGCTCGACCGATTGAGCGGCTACTGGCCCTCGCCGAAAGGTGACCTGATCGCCTTCGAGCAGGTCGACGAGTCGCACATTCCGATCTATCCGATCGTGCACCAGGGTAAGGCGGCGCTGGAGATCGAAGAGCATCGGTACCCCTTCGCCGGCGCCGAGAATGCCCGGGTCAAGCTCGGCGTGGTGTCGGTTGCGTCGGGGGAAGCGACCTTCATGGACCTTGGCCGCGAGGAAGGCTATCTCGCTCGAGTGGATTGGCATCCGGACGGTCGCCTGCTGGTGCAGTGGCTCTCTCGGGACTGGACGCGCCTCGAGCTCCTCGCCTTTCATCTCCCTTCCCCTCTGGGGGAGGGCAGGGTGGGGGCCATCCCGCTCTTGGTGGAGAAGGCCGACCCCTGGATCAATCTGCACAGCGATCTGCACGCGATCGAAGCGACTGGCGAATTCACCTGGTCGTCCGAGCGAAGCGGCTTTCGACACCTATATCTATATGCGCCCGACGGGAGGCTGATCCGCCAGCTCACCAGCGGCGAGTGGCTGGCGGAGGCGACCGTGGAGCTGGACGAGAGGGGCGGTCAACTGTACTTTGTCGGCTGGCGCACGAGCCCCCTCGAGCGCCACCTGTTCCGCGTGTCGCTGGAGGGCGGAGAACCGGAGCAGCTGACGTCGGAGCCGGGTACGCACGGCGTCGTGATCGCACCGGACTTCTCGAGCTTCGTCGACGCGTGGGACAACCGCGAGCACCCGCCGAGCATCACGGTGCGGAACATGCAAGGAGCGCCCCAACGTGTCATCCACGAGGCGATGCCGAACGACCTCGAAGTGCCGCCGCCCGAGCTCCATCAGTTTCGAACCAGCGACGGCGTGGAATTGCTGGCGGCGGTGTATCGCCCTCATTCCCATCGTCCGGGTGCGGGGGAGGGTCAGGGTGGGGGCCGCGCCCCGGTGGTGGTGTCGGTCTACGGCGGTCCCGGGCCGCAGATGGTCAATGACAGCTGGGCCCAGACCGTCGATCTGCGGGCCCAGTGGCTGGCGCAGAACGGATTCGTCGTGCTCAAGGTTGATAACCGCGGCTCGGCACGCCGTGGACGGGCGTTCGAGGCGCCGATCGCCCGGCGCTTGGGGCAGATCGAAGTCCGCGACCAGGTCGAAGGGGTGCGCTGGCTTGACAGCCAGGGCTTCGCCGACACCTCGCGCGTCGGCATCTACGGGTGGAGCTACGGCGGCTACATGACGCTGATGGCGCTGCTGACCGCACCGAACATCTTCAAGGCTGGCATCGCCGGCGCACCGGTCACCTTTTATGAGGGCTACGACACCGCCTACACCGAGAAATATATGGGGACGCCGCAGGAGAATCCCGAGGGCTACCGGCTGGGCTCGCCGCTGACCTACGCGGATCAGCTGCGCGCCCCGTTGCTGGTGGTTCACGGCATGATCGACGAGAATGTCCATTTCCGCCATACCGCGCGCCTGATGCAGGCGCTGATCGACGCGGGCAAGCGCTTCGAATCGCTGATCTATCCGAACGAGCGTCACATGCCGCGTTCGGAGAAGGATCGCGTCGACATGGAGCGCCGCTTGCTCGAGTTCTTCCAGCGCAACCTCTAGGTCATGAACCCCAAACCTGCCCGCCCCCGCATGCGGGGGAGGGGAAAGAATCTGGAGCCTCCCTCGAGGCAGAGGCGAAACAGGATCAAGGCGCTGGTCTTCGACTTCGACGGGCTGATCGTCGACACCGAAGTCCCGATCTTCCGAGCCTGGCAGCGGATCTACCGGGAGCACGGTCAAGAGCTGCCGCTCGATCGCTGGCTCACCATCATCGGCACGTCATCCGGATCGTTCGATCCGGTGCAGGAGCTGGGAGACCGCATCGGGGAGCACCTCGACGAAGCGGCATTGGACACGTTGGAGCGCCTCTACTACGCGGAGTCGACCGCCTTGCAGCAGCTGCTGCCCGGAGTCGCCGAATACCTCGCGGGCGCGCACCGGCTTGGGCTCAAAACGGCCGTGGCATCAAGCTCCTCCCGGAAGTGGGTGATGGAGCATCTCGAGCGGTTCCGCATCGGCGGGCAATTCGATGCCATCGTGGTTCGTGAGGACGTGAAGCGGACGAAGCCCGACCCCGAGCTCTACCGGACGGCGCTGCAACGACTTGGTGTGCAGCCGGACGAGGCAATTGCGTTGGAGGACTCCACCAACGGGATCCATGCCGCGAAAGCCGCCGGGCTCTATTGCGTCGTGGTGCCCAACCTACTGACCGCCGACCTCGATCTCACCGAGGCCGACCTGCGTCTGCTATCACTGGAGGCGATGTCGTTGCCGGCGCTGCTCGAGACGGTCAACGGTACGAAGCCGTCATGAAACGCTGGACGAATCTGGCGCTATTTGTCCTGCTGGGCCTGGCGTTCACGACCGGATGGGTGGCGTTCTTTTACAGTACCGCTCCATCGAGGGCGTCGCTGATCGTCCATGCCGTCAGCGGCTACGCGATCGTCGCGTTGACCCCATGGAAGGCGGTCATCGCCACGCACGGGATTCAGCGACGGCGCCCCGGCTGGTGGGCGTCATTGGTGTTCACCGCCCTGGTCATCACCTCGGTGCTCGCCGGCATCCTTCATTCGACGGGGCTCCTCCTGGGCATAGGGTCGTTCAGCGCGATGGAGATCCATGTCGCCGCCGCCTTGGCCGCCATCCCATTTGTCGCCTGGCACGTGATCGCCCGCCGCATCCCGATGCGCGCGGTCGATCTCTCGCGGCGGAGCCTCCTGCGAGCAGGCACGCTGGCGGCAGGCGCCGGTCTGACCTATGGCGCGGGCGAGGTTGCGGTCCGATTGCTCAGCCTGCCGGGCTCGACGCGTCGCCTGACCGGGTCGTATGAATACGGGTCGCTTCAACCGTCGCAGCTGCCGGTGACGCAGTGGCTCTTCGACAGCGTGCCGTCGATCGATCCGGCGACCTGGCGGTTGGCCGTACGCACTGCGAATGCTGTGCGGGAGTGGACATACGCGGAGCTACTCGCGTTCGACGACCGCGTGCAGGCGACGCTCGATTGCACCGGCGGCTTCTACTCGACGCAGGATTGGTCGGGAGTATGGCTCAGCGAGCTACTAACCCCCCACCCCAACCCTCCCCCGCAAGGGGGGAGGGAGATGAGCATCTACGTGCGGTCGCTGACGGGCTACGATCGCCGCTTCGCCATCGAGGAGGCCGGTCGCCTTTTGATTGCGACCAGACTCGGCGGAATGCCGCTCGATCCGGGTCACGGCTTCCCGGTTCGCATCGTCGCGCCCGATCGTCGCGGCTACTGGTGGGTCAAGTGGGTGACCGCGATCAGGATCGATACGCTGCCGTCCTGGTGGCAGCTACCGTTTCCGGTGCAGTAACGGCGCGATATCGGGCCCGGGGCTTCCCTACGCGTGAGGCGCGAACGGCCGGGCGTCGAAGTAGGTGCGCAGGTGCGTAATCTTCCCGTCGCGGACGGTGTACCACTCAGCCACCGGTGCTTTGGCCATGGGTGTGTCGAGGAGGTAGAACACCGCGACGTTGTCGCCGTCGGCAATGGTTGCCTGGTGCTCGACGCCCTTTACCATGCCGTACAGCGAAGTGATGGCCTTGACGTAGTCGTCGGCCGTCGAAAAACGATCGATTGGACCTTCAAAACGAAGGTTATCGGCCAGCAGTGCCCGAGCTCCCGGAAAATCGCGGGCGGCGAGGGCGCGGTTGTAGCGGTCGACGACGTCAGCCGGAGCTAGTTTGCTCATGGGTCGACGCTAACCGCGTGCTGGAGTTCGGGCAATGTCCAGGACGCCGCTGGCCTTAGCCGCCGCGCAGAACCGGCGTCGTGATGAATTCTGGCGGTGAATTGGCAAAGTGACTTTCCGCCTCCCTGGATCTAAGATCGTGGCATGCCGGAGCGACACAAGCAGCCTCGGCCGCCGAAGGAGCTTTCCGGCTATCTCGAGGCCATGGCGCGTGTCATGTTCCAGACCGGGATCAGCTGGCGCGTCGTCGAGACGAAATGGCCCGGCATCCGCGAGGCGTTTCGCGGATTCGATCCGCAGAAGGTGGCCAAGTATCGCCTCGCCGACATCGATCGCCTGATGGGCGACACGCGGGTGATTCGCAATCAACGAAAACTCGAGGCGATCACGGCCAACGCCCAGGAGATGTTGAAGCTCGACGCGGAATATCACGGTTTCAAGCGCTACCTCGACTCGTTGGGCGACTTCGAGGAGACCAAGAAGGCGCTCCACAAGCGCTTTGCCTTCATGGGCGATTCGGGCAGCTGGTATTTCCTGTGGATGGTCGGCCAGAAAGTTCCTGCGCACGAGCCGGGGTGATGCGGACCCTGGGTCGATTTTCCGATGCGGACGGGTTGAGCCAGCTGCTGCTGAGGCTGACCGTCAACAGCACCCTCTATTGCCTGTCAGAGATGACGGCGCCTTGGGGCTTCCAGGTCGCGGCCCGCTCCAGCCCCGCGTTTCACCTCCTGACCGCGGGCTCGGCCTGGCTCGAGGTCGAGGGACAACGCGAGCCGGTTCGCCTCGCGGCCGGCGACCTGGTGATCCTGCCTCGCGGCGAGGGTCACATCGTCCGTGACTCGCCGAAGAGCCCGGTGAGGTGGCTCGACCGCATCCTCACCGAAACGCCGCCAATCAACGGACACCTCAGCCACGGTGGCGGCGGTCAGCGCAGCGAGCTACTCTGCGGAGGGTTCACCGTCGAAAAGCTGACGGGGCGACCGCTGCTCGAAGCCCTGCCGACCGTGGTGCATCTTCGCGGAAGTGGAGGTCGCGCACCCGAATGGTTGGTGAGCCTGATCCGCATGATCGCTGTGGAGATGGCCTCCACAGGACCAGGCTCCGAGGCGGTCGTCACGAGGCTCACAGACGCGCTGCTCGCGCAGGCGCTCCGTCAGTGCCTGGTCGACGCGGACCGAGCCGCGGGCGGCAGCACGGCGGTCAGTGACCCGCAAATCGCGCGCGCTCTCCGCCTGATCCGTGAACATCCAGACCGCCAGTGGACCGTTCCGAAAATGGCGGCCGCAGTCTCGCTCTCTCGCTCCGCCTTCGCCGAACGATTCCGCGCCGCCACCGGTGAGACGCCGATGCAGAATCTCACCCGGTTCCGCATGGCGCGCGCCGCTGAGTACTTACGCGGAAGCATGGCCGGCATCCGTGAAATCGCCCGAGCAACCGGGTACGACTCGGAGGTTTCCGTCAGCAAGGCATTCCGCCGGCAATTTGGCACCTCGCTAGGCTCCTACCGAAAAGCGAATACCATCGCAACCTGAAGAGTGTCTTCAGAAAGGGAGGGGAGTTCAGGAAATGAAGTGGGTCACGCGAAAGAACGCCAACGTCGACCGGGTGGCCTGCCCTTGGCTCATAAGGCGCTTCATCGACAAGGGCGCCGTATTCCTCTTCGTGCCGGCGGAGGAGGTTTCGGCGGTGGCAGAGCGCGAGGGTGCCATCCCTTACGACGTCAAGGGCGCCGAGCTAGGGCATGTGGACGGGCGATGCAGCTTCGAGTCGATCATGGCCAAGTACCAGCTGACTGACCCTGCGCTGCAGAGGCTTGCCAGGATCATTCATGGGGCGGATATATCCACCGACATCAACCTCGTGCCAGAGTCGGCCGGGCTTGAGGCCATCGCTCACGGCTTTGCACTGGTCCACGGCGAAAACGACCAGGAGAAGATACGACTGGAGACGCCGATGTACGACGCCCTGTACGTCTGGTGCCAGGATCAGGTAAAACAAGGGCGATAGCCCGTAATGGAACCGATTGTGCTCTTCGGGATTCAATTCACGCTGAGCTTGCTGGCGTATTTGCTCATCGCATTCTGGTATGTGGTGCCCCGCCTGTCCCGACTGCCACGCGAGCTAGCCTTGGTGCCACTGCTGTGGGTCCATGCCTTCCGCACCGTCGGCGGAACGATCCTGGCTCCAGGCGCCGTTGGCGCCGGCGTCCCGACGGAATTCCGCACGATGATCGGATATGGCGACTTGATCACGGCATTCCTCGCCCTGGTGGCATTGGCGGCTCTTCGCGCCCGCTTCTCAGGTGCCATCGCGCTGGTCTGGCTGGTTGTCGTGGTGGGGATGGTCGACACGGTGAACGCGATCATCCAATCGATGCGATTCAACGTGTTCACCTATGCGCTTGGCGTGAATTGGGTGATCGTGACGATCTATGTGCCCGCGTTGCTGGTGAGCAGCCTCCTAATCTTCATGCAGCTGCTCGGCCGCAAGCGCTCGACCGCCAGCCTCTAGAATCGACGATCCTCGAGTGTCGATTTGAGCCCAGCCCGTTCGATGTACCAATAGACAAGCTCACCCATCCAAGGAGGACGACATGAGGCTGGTCGCAACCGAATATCTGTCGCTCGATGGAGTGTTCGAAGAACCGGGTCATTGGTCTGGCCCGTTCTTTAACGACGAGGCGGGACAGTTCAAGTGGGCCGAGCTGCAAGCAAGTGACGCGTTGCTCCTCGGACGCAAGACCTACGAAGGGTTTTCGGCTGCCTGGCCCAACATGAAAGGCACCGGCGAGTTCGGCGTAAAGATGAACACCATTACCAAGTACGTTGTCTCGTCGACACTTAGCAAGGTCGACTGGCCGGGTTCGAAGCTGGTGAAGGGGGATCTGGCGGAAGAGATCCGCCGGCTCAAGAGGGAGCCAGGCCATGATCTCCTGCTCTCGGGGAGCGCGCAGCTCTTCAACGCGTTGATGAAAGAGAACTTGATCGATGTCTACCGGTTCATGGTCCATCCCGTGGTTCTTGGGAAAGGTAAGCGCCTCTTCGCTGACGGCGACGATAGGAGAGTCCTGGACTTGGTCGAGACCAAGAGGTTCAGCTTGGGCATCGTTGTCATGGAGTACAAACCAGCCAGGGCACAATAGGTCGGTGTACCGCGGTCGAGTAGGCAGGCCAGTTCGTAGAAGAGAGGAGGCTAGCGATGATCGACACGGTATCCCGCATCACCGCCGACCAGGTCGCTGAGGCGAACGCGAGCGGACGCACACCCGTGGTATTTATCCATGGCCTCTGGCTGCTGCCAAGCAGTTGGGACCGCTGGGCCGCCGTCTTCGCGGAGGCCGGCTACGCGCCCTTGACGCCGGGATGGCCGGATGATCCTCCGACGGTCGAGGAGGCGAAGGCGCATCCGGAGGTCTTCGCCCATAAGACCATTGCACAGGTGGCCGACCATTACGCCGACGTTATCGGCCAGCTGAAGGGAAAGCCGGCCGTGATCGGGCATTCATTCGGGGGATTGCTAACGCAGATCATCGCGGGTCGCGGCCTCGCGGCGGTGTCGGTGGCGATCGACCCGGCGCCATTTCGCGGCGTACTGCCACTCCCGTTCTCCGCGCTGAAGTCGGCGTCGCCCGTGCTTGGCAACCCGGCCAATCGCAACCGAGCGATCCCGCTCACCTACGATCAGTTCCGCTACGCGTTCGCCAACGCGGTCAGCGAGGACGAGGCCAAAGACCTGTACAAGACCTTCTCGGTCCCAACATCGGGTGTGCCGCTCTTCCAGGCAGCGGCGGCCAACCTGAACCCATGGACCGAGGCGAAGGTCGACACCAAGAACCCCGACCGGGGAGCGCTGCTGATCATTTCGGCACCAGCGATCGCGAACGCTTCTTACAAGCAGCAACAGCAGAACGAGGGAATCACCGAGTTCGCGGCGATGCCCGATCGTGGCCACGCGCTCGTCATCGACCATGGCTGGCGCGATGTCGCCGATAAAGCTCTGACCTTCGTGAAGCGATTCGTCCCGGCGGAAAAGAAAGCCTAGGGCGTCGGGCTCGGGACGTCCCACCAGAGTGTCGCCAGGGCACGCGGCTCTGGCGAGAGACGCCAGAGGCCGTCGACCTCCGTCGCGTGCTCCAGAACGATGGCGCGGACCTCTTCATCCCGACCCGGAGTGAGACACACGGTTTGCCGCATCCAGGAGGCCAGTTCCTCCAGGCTCTCAAAGCCGCCGCGCTGCTGCGATTCCCACAGCTCGACTTCCGGCTTGATGCCGGCTTCGCGCACTACCGCGACCGCGTCCTCCCAGGTCGGCACTTCCGGCCGCTCGAGGTTCCAGAAATGCCGCCATAGTGCCCGCTCCAGCGCCCGATTCCGCGGATGGGATTGCGTGATCTCGACCACGACGCGCCGCTCGGCCGCATCGGTCAAGCCGGTGACAAACGGGGGCAGGTCGGCGACGTTGTAGAGAACATGGCCGCAAACCACGACGCTTGCGCGTCCCGCCTGGGGTGCGACGTCAGGCCAACGACCAAGGATGGTGATGTCGGCCGGGCTGTTCTCGAGCATGGCGCGTGCACTATCGACGGCGACGATCCGCTGTGCCGGAGGACGCAGCGGTAACGACATCGCACACCGGCCGGCACCCACATCGAGGACCGTGGCTGCCGGTGTCAACGACTCGAGGGCGCGCCGATGCGATGGTGAGATGTTATCGGGCCGCTTGTTTTCGAACAGTGTCACCGGAAGGGCCCAGGGATCCTCGCGCGCCTGGGCGAGAATCCAATCCGGGATCGCCCACGACGCCAGGGCATCCTTCCAGCGCGTCGCCGCGTCGGGCACCTGAGTCACGTCAGGACGGGGGGCGGGAGGTGGCGGCTTTGCGCGTGATGTCGGGCAACCGCTCGAAGAAGTAATAGACGGCGAGAGCCGCGCAGACGATGACGACCGCGATCGGGCTGAACTGGCCGAGCGGAATGCAAACCAGGTAGACAACCGAGCCGACGGAGAAGCGGGGCCACGCGCGGAACGCAGCCCGCCGATCGACGTCGGGCGCCAGGAGATCGGCATGCATCAGGGCGTAGGTCCAGACGGCACCAAACAGGAGGGCGATCAGGGTCGCATTGATCGCATAGAGGCTGGCGGCGGTATTGGCGTCACGAGGGACCAGGATATTGGCACCGAGCTCGGCGGTGGAGAACGGGATGAAGACAATCGCCATAAGCAGGAGCAAATTGATGAACGTTAGAGTCCGATTCAGGCCGGCGATGCGCTCGAACAGCCCGTGATGATTCAGCCACATGACGCCGATGGTGAGAAAGCTCGCCACATAGGCGGCGTACTTTGGCCAGGCGGCGAGCAACGCGGCCTGGAGTCCGCCCGGCGCCGTCTTATCGATCGTGACGTTGAAGATCAGCAGGGTGGCGGCCACCGCGAACACCCCATCGCTGAACGCCTCGACGCGCCCTTTGCTCATGGCGCATCGAGTCTAGTGCGCTCGGTGCAGGACGCGGAACCGGCCGGCTTCCATCCAGGCGACCGCGATGCCGAGCGGGACGAGCAGGAGTTCGACCGGGATCGCCGTGGTCAGGGCCCGCCCCGGGGTGATCGTAGGCAGCGATTCGCCCATCAAGAGCGCGATCGAGAGGGAAAGACCAGCGGCCGCCAAACCCGCCAACGCCGCGACGAGGGCGACCGGGGCCTCGTAGCCATGCTCGACACCGACTCTCCCGGACAGGCGGCGACGCCCGACTTCTAGGGCGCCGAGCAGCAGTACGATGCCTAGGCCGAGTTCCGTGTACTCGGTCAGACCGGCGAAGAACGCAATGTTCGGCTGGACAAGCGTGTGGATCAGCCCGGCAAGAAGGCCGTTCTGCGTTCCGGGGCTGCCATCGACGAAGGCTTGGAAGTTGCGCACGAAATTGGGATCCGCGAACTTGTTCAAGCCGGAAAGCAGGAACTCGATGCCCAGGGCGGCCTGGATCAGCGCCGAGGCGGCGAGCGCGGTATTACCACTGGCAGGCAGGCGGCGCATCGTAACGTTCGGCGCCGCGGACCGGACCGGTCGCTGCATGGTGTTCATACCTTTATTCATGCCCTGGTTCGTCTCGCCGAGGACCTGAGAAGCGCATCGGGATGACCTGATGGTCTTAAGGGGTCGTTTCGTGTTGGGCACGCCGCGAGCGGAAGGCGGCGTAAAGACTCACGTCGTAAACAAGCTTGAGGGTGCCAGCCAGGAAAAAAGGCAGCCCGAGCAGAGCACCCTGGATTGCCGCGCCCGAGAATAAGGGCCCGGCGGACTGTCCCAGGCCGCGCACCAGTCCGGTGAAGGCAACGGCGCCCGCGCGTTCGGCCGGCGGCACGATCGAGACGACGTAGGCCTGGCGGGCGGGCACGTCCATTTGCGACAGACTGAAGCGCGCCAGTAGCAGGCCGATCGCCCAGGGCAATGACGGACTGAACGGGACCAGCAGCAGCAGGATGTTGCTGGGGATGTGGGTGAACACCATCGTCCGGATCAGTCCGATACGGTTGGCGAGGCGTCCGGAAACCTCATAGGAGATCGCCTGCAACAGTGCGATCGCGGCAAAAGCGGGGCCCAGGACGTTGGCGGGCGCGCCGAACCGGACGTGGAGCCAGTACGCGATGACGGCATTCACGACCAGCCCGCCGCCGAGAGCGTCAATCGCGAAGAGCGCCGACAGCGGCGCCAGGGTGCGGATCTCCGCTGCGGAAAGCGCGGCTGCCCGAACCGGCGCCTCGGCACGAGGGGAGAGGGAGATCGCAAGCACGGCGGTGATCACTCCGATCACGGCATAGACCGCGAAGAGTAGGCGGCCACGATCGAGATCGGTGGCGCTTCCCGCGAGCAAGCCACCCGCGGCGGCGGCGAGCCCACCCGTCAGCGAATAGCGCGCAAAGGCGACATTGCGCCGGCGCGGTTCGACGGACTCAGCGAGTGCCGCTTGCTCGATCGATGCGAACGGTCCCAGGTCGACGCTCGCGGCGCCCAGCATGCCGGTCACGGCAGCGAGGCCGAGCAGGAGCGGCGAATTCGCGAGCGCCAGGTCGGACCCGGCGAAGGCCATCAGCACGCCGGCAAGGGCGAGGGTGTTGCGGCGGCCGATGCTCGCCGAGAGGGTGGCCGCGATCACTCCGGCGATGGCTGCGCTCAGCAAGCCGATGCTGAGAACGAGGCCGATGACACTGGCCGTCAGACCGTGCCGCTCGAGATGAAGCCCGACCAGCACGGCAGCCATGCCGAAGCCGAACGCCCGCAACAGGCGGGCGGCCAGGATGAGCGCGAAGTCGCGGGTCATCGCGGACGAACGCTAGCAAAAAACCCCACCCTGCCCTCCCCCGCGACCGCGGGAGGGGACATATTGGCCTTTAGCCGATCGCGTTACGTATGCTGCTTCAATGGCGCAGGCGCTCGCCGTGGAGACCCACGGCCTGACCAAGCGATATTCGACCGGCGTCCTGGCGGTCGACGACCTGGATCTGCGGGTCAGGACTGGCGAAGTGTACGGGTTCCTCGGGCCGAACGGTGCCGGAAAGACGACCACGCTGCGGCTCCTCTCAGGTCTGATCCATCCGACGTCCGGAAGTGCCATCGTCGCGGGCGCCGTCCCCGGGAGTCCCGCGAGCCTGGCCCGGTTGGGCGCGATGGTGGAGACGCCAGCCTTCTACCCGTACCTTTCGGGGCGCGACAACTTGCGCGTGGTGGCGCGCTATGCCGGCGTCCCGAAATCGCGAATCGACCCCGTCCTGAAACTGGTCGACTTGACCGATCGCGCCAAGCACAAATTCAAGACCTACTCGACGGGGATGAAGCAGCGGCTCGGTGTCGCCGCGGCGCTCTTGAAGGGTCCTGATCTTCTGATCCTTGACGAGCCCACCAGCGGTCTCGACCCGCAGGGCACGATCGAGATGCGGGCTCTGATCAAGGAGTTGAAGCAGGGCGGGCGCACGGTGCTGCTATCCAGCCATCTGTTGAACGAGGTCGAGCTGACCTGCGATCGCGTCGGCGTGATCGCCAAGGGCAAGCTGGTCGCGGAGGGAACGGTTGATGAGCTCCGGGCCCGGAGCGGTGGGCGCACGCTGCGGATCCATGCGACACCGCTCGAGCAAGCCCAGCGATTGCTCGAGTCGTTTCTGAACCCAGACCAGGTGCGAGTCATCGATGGCAGCCTCGTCCTCAACGTCGACCCGGCGCAGGCGGCGTCGATCAACCGGAGGCTCGTCGCCGACGGAGTCGATGTCAGCGAACTGCGAGTCGATGAGCAATCGCTGGAGAACGTGTTTCTTCAGTTGACCGAAGCCCCCACCCAGCCCACCCCCGCGAGCGGGGGAGGAGATCGTAGCGGCAAGGTGGAGGGGAACAAGTGATCGCTAGCTTCCGCGGCGAGACGCTCAAATCCCGCAAGCGCTGGGCCAACTGGATCCTGTTCGGCATCCTACTCATCACGCTGCTCCTGTTCGGCTACGTCCTGAGCTATGTGATCTTCAAAAATCCGCCTCGGAATTTCCAGAGTCCGGTACCGGCCAGCGTCCTGATTCGACGCGACTTCCCCGAAAATCTGCTGCCCACTGTGCTCAGCTCCATGTCGACCATCGGGGCGGCGATCATGATCATCCTGGGCAGCCTCAGCACAGCCAGCGAATACGGCTGGTTGACGGTCCAGACCATCCTCATTCAGAAGCCCGGCCGTGTTGCCGTGCTCGTCGGCAAGCTCTTGAACCTTGGCCTCATCACCTTGATCACCAGCGTGGTAGCCCTGGGGCTCGCGGCGCTGACCAGCTACCTGCTGGTGAGCATCGACGGCAGCTCGAGTGCGTGGCCCTCAGCAACGGAGTTGCTCAAAGGCTTCGGCGCCCTCTGGTTGCAGCTTGCAGTCTGGACCGCCTTCGGCATGTTCCTGGGGATCGCGTTTCGGAGCACGGCGGCCGCGATTGGCGGCGGACTCACGTACCTATTTGTCGGCGAAGCGCTGATCGCCGGGCTGCTACGCGACACTCCGGGGATCAAGGAGATTCTCAAATTCCTCCCCGGCGTGAACGGCGAGGCCGTCAATGCAAGCTTCCGGCTGAGCTTTCGGAGTCCGAATGCGGCGACGCAGCTCGTCGACGCGTCCCGCGGCTCGATCACCCTGGTGATCTATCTGCTGCTCTTCAGCATCCTTGCGCTGCTCATCTTCCAGCGGCGCGACGTCACCGCGGGCTAAGCTGAAAGCTGAGCGCGTCCTCAGTGTCCTCTCATGAAACTGCGAGATGCTGGCCTTGGTGGTGAAGCGGCTCGCGACGGTGATCGCGTCGGCCCTGGCATCGGTGATCGTGCCGGCGGCCGCGTTCCCAACCATGACCATCGACCCCGCTCCAGCGCCGTTGAATCCCCCGCTGGTCGGCTTCTCCTTCAGCCCAGCCGCCGTCCCATCCGACGTTGATCCGGAGCACGCGCTGGCGGCGCTGCTCTCGACCCTTCAGCCGGACCTGGTTCGACTGCCGATCTACTGGAGCTCCGTGGCACCGACGCCAACCTCGCTCGACTACACCGAAGTCGACCGGCTGATCGCGACCATCGAGGCGCACAACAGCAAGAAGGGTTCTCGCCACACCCAGGTCGTGCTGGTCGTCGGTGCCCGCAACCTGGTATATCCGGAAGTCCACCTGCCGGACTGGCTGGACACCCGGGACGTTCACCAGCTCGACAAACTGCTGAAGACGCCAAGCTATCGCACCTACCTGGAGACCACCTATCGCCGTTACGCGCCGCTGTCATTCCTCCGGGCCTGGCAGGTTGAAAACGAACCGCTCGACAACGCTAGTCTCAACGAGCTGACCAACGGGGCGATCCCTGCATCGACGCTTCGGTCGGAGGTCGACCTGCTCCGCTCGATCGATCTCGTGCACGAAGTGGTCGTGACGACCTTCAATTCCTCCCACGTCGCGCTGGACGCCCGGGCGGCGAGCCCGCTTGGCTGGCTCTACGCGCACCTGCCCGGGGCCAAGCCCGCTGGGCACCCGGCGCAGGCCCTGACGATGGGAGACACACTCGGCCTCGACCTGTATGTCGTCACCGACTCCACGCCCCTGGACGTCGTCACATCCAGCACCCGGATCGCCTGGAAAGAGGAAACGCTCGACTACTGGCAAGGGCAGGCGCAGGGTCATGGTCGCGCGCTGTGGGTCACCGAGATGCAGGCCTCGCCCTGGATCGGGACGACCGGCTTCACGCTCGACGACCTGCTCTCGAGCGCGCTCGCGTACCGGGGCCACGGCGTCAGCGCCTACCTGCTCTGGGGTGTTGAGGATTGGCTCGATTCGCCCGCGTGGATGGAGACCGGGATCACCGCGATCGGCTTGCTGCGCGGTGGCCGCCCGACCTCGAATCTCTTACCGCATTCTTAAGCCGAATTCAGCGCCGGTTTAGATCGATCTGGCATGGTCTTTAGCATCGCCAAGACCGGGCGCCTAGGCCTCATTGGGACGCTGCTGGCAGCGGTCCTGTCTGCGACTGCCTGTCAGCCCGGAGTTGGGGCCGGGACCTCGGCCTCTGCGTCGCCGAGCCCGGAGCCGGCGAAGCACGTCTTTGTCATCGTGCTGGAGAACACCTCCTACCAGCTCGCGCTCCGGCAGCCCTATATCGCCAGCCTGTCGCGGCAGTACGCGCTGGCCACGAACTACAGCGCCGTGGCGCTTCCGAGCCTGCCCAACTACCTGGCGATCAGCTCCGGTTCGACCTGGGGAATCCGGGATGACGCGTACCACCAGTTGCCCGCCGGTGGCATCGGGGCTCAGCTCACCAGCGCCGGCATCTCCTGGAAGGCCTACATGGAAGGGTTCACCGGCAATCCCTTCGCCTACTACGGCGGCGCGTGCCCGTCGAACGTCGTGCCGATGACCAACCTCGGGCCCGACTTGAAAGCCGGCACGCCCCAGCTCTCGTGGATCACCCCTGGGCTCTGCAATGACGGCCATGACTGCGGCCTTCGCACCGCGGACCGCTGGCTTTCGCAGGTGGTTCCGCAGATTACGAGCTCGCCGGCCTGGCGGAAGGATGGGGTTCTCTTCATCACCTGGGATGAGTCGAGCGCGAACGACAGCCGGGTCGCGCTGCTGGTCGTCACGCCGTCTTTGCGCGGCCAGATCACAATGCCGCTCGATCACTACTCGCTGTCGGCGACGATCAGCGAGCAGTTGGGCGTGGCGCGGCTTGGCCAGGCGCGGCAGGCGACATCACTATCCAAGGAGCTCCAGGCGGCACGCGTGCAGGCTTCGCCCTCGGGAAGTTAAAGCTGATATAATCGATATCAGATTATGCGAAGCGGTGGCGCGTGATCCACTATTCGCACTTCGCGACGCAGGGTGCCGCCCGGGCGCCGCTGCTGATCGCGATTGGGAGCCTGACGCTGATCGCCGGCATGCTTGGCGAGCCGCAGGCTGGTGCCGGCGCCCCCGCCGTCGCCGGCATAGACACCATCGACCAGCCCTCGATCTCGGCGCCAGTCCTGCGATTCGGCCCGAGGCCGGACCGGGTGCACAACGGGATTGATCCGGCGGACGTCGCGCCGGCGCATGGCCCGGCCGCCACGCCGCACCTCGGCCTGGCCCTTTTCAACCGGGACCGCGCGGCCGCCGGCTTGCCCCTGCTCAGCGAGTCGAAGGTGCTCGACGCCGTCGCCGCCACGCGCGCGCAGCAGATGACATCGGATGGGCTTACCCATGTGCGACCGGGCAGCACGGTGATGGCGGTCACCCAGCTGCTGCAGCAAAACGGTGTGACCTACACCTGGGATGGCGAGAACATCTTCTGGTCGGGCGGACCGCCCTTCGACGATGCGCTGACATCGGCGGAGACCTGGTGGATGAACTCGCCGGAACACCGCGACAACATTCTTGGTCCACACTTTCGCCAGGTCGGGATCGGCACCGCCACCGACGCCGGAAAGATGTACATCTCGGCGGTCTTTACGGATTAGTCAGGGAGCTTGCTGCTCGTCTTCGCGCTCACCGAGGCTGCGCATGAGCGCGCGCACCGCCGGCTCCCAGAGATGCGTGCCGGACTCCTCGCGAACGATGCGGTGCCGAGCAACACGATCAGCCAGCCAGCCGGTGAGAAGGGAAGACGCCGTTCGAGGGACCACAGAGGCCATAGCCTTTCGGTCAAGTCTCGGGTGTCGGTACGCGCTCTGCCCTTTCAGGCAGCCACTTCTTCCCGCGCGCACTTTGTCAAGTTCGTACCTAAGCATTACGGTAAGCAGAGTCTTCCCAGGAGGTGTGGTGACGGGAGAGGCGACTAGTCATCGAGTTGGCGGCGAGGGATTGAAGGCATCGTCGGCTTCGAGATCCCAGCAAACGCTGTCGAAGATACCGCTCAACCCGGCAGTCCAGCAGAAGCTCGCGCGTGCCTCGAGCTTTGAACCGCCGGGCTCCTCCCTCGTCGAACAGTTGCTGGTTCTTCAGTCGACGGCCGGCAACGATGCCGTTCAGAGACTGCTGGCCCGCGACCAGGTCTCCCGGACTGCACCCAGGTCCGTTCAACGGCAGACCGCTACCAAAAAGCGCCCTCCCGTTAAGAAACCCGCCTCGGCAACCGTAGCACCGAGCCGCGCTCGGGAATTGGAACGCGATATGCGAGACGTCCTGCGCGATTGGCACGAGGCTTCAGGACAGGGAGTAGAGCTATTCGTTGGGCGGGTTTTGAGCGAGCGGATTGACAAGATTGAGTCAGGCAGTTGGAAGAACTACCTGATTTCGATGCTGGGTAACACCATCTGGGCGGCAGCCTGCTTTATCAATCCCGAATTCGCACTGGCGGTCTTCGCCGTCGCTATGACCGGCATCGCGATCGGCTCCATTCCGGGCATTCCAAGCCCAACGAAGAGCAGCTTGCCCGAGATCCAGAAGGCGATGCTCGGCTACCTCAATACTGTCTACGACCAAGTCAACGGCCAACTCCCAGGCAAAGCCGACCTTCTCGCCCAGCATGTCGGCGCGGCGGGGCGGTTCGAAGCGATCGCCCGCTTCATCCAGGCCAGCTTCCGACCAGAAATGCAAAAGAATTACGCTCCATACACCGAGCTTCCGCAGATCAACCGCTCGGCTGTGACCGACCTCATGTATCAGAAGGCACTGTACGAGTTCCGAGCTGCTGAACAGGTGGAGCCAGCGATCGCGTCAGCTACTCAGAACTACTCGCAGGCCGGCCGCGCCATCCGTGGACTGGATGATGACCGGCGAAAGTTTGGTGGCGGGTACATCATCTACAAGGATCGCATGGAAGGTGTAGCACATAGATATGCTGCTCGCGCCCAGCTTGACCTTTCGAGACCAGAGAACGGAATCTTTGACAAGGAGCTTCCTGGCTTTGAGGGCGCCTATCCGCCGACAACATACTTCCACTACTGGCTCTCGCACGCCATGCTCAACGAGCCGCCTTCCGATAATCACGCCCTCACTAAGCGAATCGTTGACGAGATGAATCGGATACCGCTTGCCATGGATGCCAGTGTGGCGGACCAAAAGACGCTGCGCCGGGACTTTCTCAAAAAGGTGCAGGATGCTTCCGGCGACCAGCCTGTGTCGGAAACCATGCTGCGCAAATTCCGATCGATGAGCGGGCCGAGTGAAATTGGTGACCCTGTAAGTCCGGACCTGTACGACAAGGCGGTTCCTCCGGTTTACCAGCGGATCATGAGCCAGCTCGACGACCTTCGATCGCAAGCCGCGAATGCCGACAAGCCGGCGCAGCAGCGCCAGGAAAAGATCCCGGAACTGATCAAGTTCGAAGACGAGTAGTTCCTCGCTCAAGGACCTCCCGTCCGTGATCTCCCTGGATTTGGCGCATGGCTTCGGGATGGCAAATGCCCCCCCTGAGATTCCGGCAGGCCGAGTAACGTCGCGGTCAGCAAAAACCCCCCAACCCCGACCCTCGGCGGCCACGGGCAGGGGATCGGCGAGGCTCCCGGACCCAGTATCATTTGGTTGTGGTTGAGACAGCGGCTCAGGCCGCCCTGCAGCAGACGGGGGTTCGGCTAACTCCGCAGCGGCTGGCGATCGCCGCGGTACTGGCGCAGACTGGAAAAGAGACCTCGGCGCAGGAACTGTACGAACGCGTGCGCAAGAAGCATGCCTACATCGGGCGCGCGACCGTGTTTCGCTCGCTCGACACCCTGGTCAGCGCCGGCCTGGCCCAGCGGTTGGAGCGGCCCGGGCACGTTTCCGCCTATGTCTGGTGTGAGCCCGGGCATCATCACCACCTGATCTGCACCACCTGCCGAACCGTCGAGGACCTGGGGGAAGAGGCCGTCGCCCCGCTCGCCGAGACCATCGCTCGCCAGCGCGGCTTTCGGGTCGACCACGCCACCCTCGACTTCTACGGCGAGTGCCGGACCTGCTCCTCGCGCCACGGACGGACCCGGCCGGTCGCCCGCCGCGCGATGACGCCGCTCAGCACCCGCGCCAGGATATAACTCCAGAAGGCGATCGTCGTGATGAAGAACCCGACGGGGTAGGGAAGATAGTAGGCGATCGAAAGTCCGGCCCAGGTGAAGAGCACCGCCAGGATCGCGGCCAGCACCACCCCGCGGCTGGGCCGGGTGGTGAAGCGCTCGGCGACGGCGGCGGGGGCAACGATCAGGGCGAAGATCAAGAGCACACCAACCACCTGCACCGCCTCGGAGACGGCGACCGCCAGGACGACCATGAAGGCGATTGATAGACCTCGAACCGGCACGCCCTTCGCTTCAGCGACCTCTTCGTCGAGCGTGGCGAACAGCAGCGGGCGGTAGACGGCGAGCACAAACAGCACGGTCACCAAGCCGGCGACAAAAGTCACGACGACGTCCTGGCCGGTGATGCCGAAGATCTGACCGAACAGGATGCCGATCGCCAGGTTGGCCGACCCCTTGTACAGGCGGGTGAACAGGAGACCAAGGCCGAGCGACCACGCCATCACCAGGCCAATCGTCACATCGCGGCCACGAAGCCGCTGGCCCAGGGCGCCCATGACCGCACCGGCCGACATGGTGAAGACGAGCAATCCGACGATCGGCGCCGTCCCCACAAGGACCGCGCCCGTTGCTCCGGCGAAGCCGATGTGTGAGAGCGCGTGCGCCGCAAAGGAGAGGCTGCGCAGGACCACGAAATAGCCGATCACGCCGGCGGAGAGCGCGACGATGGTGCCCGCCTCGAAGGCATGCTGCATGAAGGCGTAGCGAAATAGCTCCTGTACGACTCGCACCAGGTCCCAGCCGAAGTACGGTGCCGCGGCGAGATAAAGCTCAGGCATCGTGATGCGCGCTTTCGGCCTCCAGGCCTACGACGAACATGTGGCCGTGACTGTCGTGGAGCACCTCGATCGGCGCGTCGTAGAGGCGGCTCAATTGCTCGGTGGTGATGACCTCGGCGGGCTTGCCGATCGCCACGCCGCCATGCGCGACGTAGAGCACGCGATCGACGACCGGCAGTAGCGGGTTGATGTCGTGGGCAATCAGCAGCACGGTCAGGCCGTTGGCTCGCGCCAGCTCCGCGACCAGCTCGGCGATGACGATCTGGTTGCGGAGGTCGAGGCTGGCCAGCGGCTCGTCCAGGAGCAGCATCTGTGGCTTGCCGGCGAGCGCCTGGGCCAGCAGCAAGCGTTGCTGCTCCCCGCCGGAGAGCCGTCCGATGGGGCGATCCGCATAGGCCTCTGCCTGCACCGACCGTATCGCCTGGTCGACGCGCTGGTGGTTGTTGGCGGCATTGCCCACCGCCACGCCCCATCGGTCCCCGTCGATGCCGAGGTGGACGAAGTCCCGACCTCGGACCGGTAGGTCGCGGTCGATATTTCGGCGCTGGGGCACATAACCGATATCGGCATTGCCCCGATGCGGACGCTCGCCAAGAACCTGGAGGCTACCCGCGGCCGGCGGCAGAAGGCCGAGTAACAATCGAAGGAGGGTGGACTTCCCACTGCCGTTCGGCCCCAGCACGGCGACGAATTCTCCGGTGTTCACCCTGAAGGTGGCGTCTCGCCAGATGAGCCGATCGCGGTAGGCCGCGGCCAGGCCATCGGCAACGATGGCGGGAGCGCTCGAACGGGCCATGCTGCCGGTCATTGTCGGCTTAGCGCGGCTTGCAGGGCGTTCAACTGCTTGGTCTGCCAGTCCTGGAAGGAGGCGGTCGTCGGCTCGACCGTTTCCGAAATGCCGACCACCGGGATGCCGTTGTTGGCGGCGAGTTGCTTGAGATTTTCGGTAATGGGCGTCGAGGTCTGCGAGTTGTAGATCAGCACCGTGATCCGGTGGCGGGAGACCTGATTCTGGAACTCGGCCACGGTTTGCGCCGGTGGGTCGCTGCCTTCGGAGATGGCCTGCATGAATTCCGGGGGCGATATCAGGTTGAGCCCCAGCGCCTGCGCCATGTACACGACGATGCTTTCGGTCGAGCCAACCGCGACGCCGGCGAAGCTGGATCGGATGTGCGCGATCGCGTCATGGTACGGCTGCAGCGCGGTCTGGAACGCCTCCCGCTGCTGGCTGAAATAGGCCGAGTCGGCCGGGTCGAGTGCCTGGTAGTCGGCGGCGATCCGGTCGACGACCCTGTCGACCCATCCGGGGTTGTACCAGAAGTGCGGATTGTCGCCCGCCTTCTTGTTGAGCAGGTCGGCAACCGTGAACACCTTCCGGCTCGAGCCGGGGTTGGCCGAAAGCAGCTTCTGCCCCCAATCGTCGTAGCCGGCGCCATTAAGGATGACGTAATCCGCGGTAGCGAAGGCTCGCGCATCGGTCGCGCTGCTCTCGTACTCGTGGGGATCGGTATTGGGGTTGGTGACGATGCTGGTCACACTGACGTGCGTGCCGCCCAGCTGACTCGCGATGCTGCCCCAGAAGTTCTCCCCGGCGATCACCTGCAACGGTTGCCCCGACCCGGGGCTTGCGGCGGGCGCCCCGCAGGCGGCCAGCACGCTGGAGAGGAGAGTGCCGATGAGCAGTGCTTTGATAACCCGCGTCATTTGATACTCAGTATCATACAGCACGTGCTATTACGCTCGAAAGAGCAACTTCGCAATTCGACCTCTTAACAGCGCGGGGGTGTGGACTTTATGGTGGGGACAGACTTTTTCGTGCGGATTCTTAGGAAAGAGGTGCAGGGTGTACTTCGGTGGAGGCGGACTGTTGATCGTTCTCGGGATTATTGCGCTGGTACTCGGCTACACCTTGATCGGGATCATCCTGATCATCCTCGGCCTGTTCGCCGGCGGGTTCGGCTTCTACGGCAGTCGGCGGGCGCCCTAAGTCGCGGGCTCACCCCTTCACACCCGGCGGCTGCAGATGTCGCAGCCGTCGGGCTTTTTGTTTATTGGCCGGGAAGCACGCCGCGCGGGATGTAGTTCAGGACGCAGGGCATCCCGTTGACCGTCAACATCGCGTCGGTGACGGTGTAGGGGTTGAACGAGCGGAACCGGCAGGTCGGCCAGCTCGCGGCGAGCGTCGGCGGCAACGACTCGGTGCCGGGGAGGAAATAGTTCTGGCCTACCTGGTCGACGCCGTTCGGCATGCCGTACCACTCATCGGGGTGCCCCGCCAGCGCCTGGACCATGAACTGATGCCAGATGGGCGCAGCGCCCACGATGCCGGTGGAGTTGTTGGCCAGCGGGTGGTTGTCGGGATTGCCGACCCACACGGCCGCCGCCAGGCTGGGCGTGAAGCCAACCGTCCAGTTGTCGCGGAAGTCCTGGGTGGTGCCGGTCTTGGCCGCCACGTGACGTCCCGGAAGAGTCAGGTCGCCGCCGCAACCGAATTCCATACAGCGGTTGCGATCGTCCGACATGATCGAGTTCACGATAAAGGCCACCTGCGGGCTGACGGCGCGGAACTCATTCTTGGCGGGGTCGTATTTGAACTGGGTGCGCCCCAGCCCGTCCTGGATGAGGGTGACAGGGGCGGGACGATGACGCAGGCCGAGGTTCGAGAGGGTCGAGGCCGCGGTCGCCATATCGAGAGGGGAAACCTCGTAGCCGCCCAGCGTGAGACTGATTCCGTAGTGGCTGTCTGGTTTGTTGAGGCTCGTGACGCCCAGGCGTCGGGCGGCGTCCAGGACCGCGGGGATGCCGATCGTCAGCTCGGTCTTGATGGCCGGGATGTTGAGCGAGTTGCCCATTGCGACTTTGAGCGGGACCGTACCGTGAAATTTCTTGTCATAGTTCAGAGGGGCATAGGGCTTGAGGCCGTCGGTGCCACCGCCCAGCGGAAACACCATCGGCTGGTCGAGGATGGGGCTGACCATGTTGAGCCGGCCGCTCTCGATCGCCGCGGTATAGGTCAACATCTTGAATGAGGAGCCCGGCTGGCGCGTCGTCGTCGTCGCCATGTTGATCTGTCCGCCCGGGCGGTAGTAGTCGGCGCCGCCCACCATCGCGAGCACCTCGCCGTTCTTCGGATCCATCGCGACCAGGGCGCCGTCGTGAAAGTCGTAGTACCGGCCTTTGGCGTTGATCTGGTTGCTAACGATGGTCTCGGCCAGGTGCTGCAGATTGAGGTCGAGCGTGGTGTACACGCGGTAGCCCTTGCGATCGCTGGGGCGAATGTGGAATTGCTTATCGAGCACCTGCAGGACGTAGTCGACGAAATGAGGCGCTTGCAGCTGATTCGTCGGGTAGAAGAAGGCGAGTTTCTCCTGCTTGGCGGCAAGCGCCTGCTGCTCGGTGATCATCTTTTGCGTCACCATCGCATCGAGCACCTCGGCCTGCCGTAGCTTCGCCCGGGTTGGGTTGATGAGCGGGCTGTTGTCCGTCGGCGCTTGCGGCAACCCTGCAAGCATGGCGGCCTGCGCCAGCGTCAGGTTGTGCGAGGTGGTGTGGAAGAAGCCGCGCGCCGCAGCCTCGGCCCCATAGCTCTGGGCGCCGTAATAGATGGTGTTGAGGTACAGCTCGAGGATCTGGTCCTTCGTATAGCGGCCATTGAGGTCGACCGCGAGCGCCGCCTCTCGGATTTTGCGCTGGATCGTGGGCGGTGGGTTCGGGCCGATGAAGACCTGCTTGACGAGCTGCTGGCTGATCGTGCTTCCACCTTGGGCGATGTGGTGATGCGAGTAATCGGCGACGGCCGCCCGCGCGATGCCACTGATGTCGATCCCATTGTTTTCGTAGAACGTCCTATCTTCGATGGCGATGGTGGCCTGCTTGAGGAACGGGGTTATCGTGTTCAACGGCACGACGATCCGGTGATCGCCGTGGTCGCCGATGTCGTCGATCAAAGTGCCGTGGCGGTCGAAGATCAACATGTCCTGGTGGAGCCCGCTGGCGGAGAGGCCGTCGACCGCCGGAAGGTTGCCGACGGTTTCAGCCGCGAGGGCTGGAATCGCCAGCAACGGAAGGGCGAACAGGACCAGCGCGAACAGGATGAGAGCGCGCCGCCCCTTGGTCCGGCGCTGACTCTGGCGGAGCAGCCGCAGCCGGCGGTGAAACAGGTAGCGGGAGCGACGGCGGCGCGGCATCAGGCGGCGGCCGGCGAGCTGGGCCTCGTCGAGAGCAGCATCACCAAAGATGATAGTGGATATGTAGGGAATAATGTCAAGACCGAGATCAGTCGTAGAGTGGATCCGTCGGACGGTCGGGATGGAACATCTCGCCACGTTTGCAGGTTGTTCAGACCGAGCGCGAAGCGGAAACTACGGGAGGCGTAAGCATGGCAAAAGCTCTTGAAGACCGGGTCATCCCGCAATTACCGGATCGGCCGGCGCAGGACGGCATCCTGTTCGAGCCGACACAGCGTCGTGTTCGCGTGCTGTTAGGAGGGATCACGGTTGCCGATTCGCGTGCCGTGATGCTCATGCTCGAGAACAAGCGCCTCGCGATCTATTACTTCCCGGTCAAGGACGTTCGTCTCGATCTGTTTGTCCCGACGAGCTACACCAGCAACCATCCGGGCAAGGGCCACGCCACCTTCTACTCGGTGAAGGTCGGTGACCGCGTTGCGGAGAAGGCAGCCTGGCGCTACCTGCAGCCCGAGCGCGCGGATCTGAAGGATTACGTCGCCTTCTACTGGGACAAGATGGACGCCTGGTTCGAGGAGGACGACGAGGTGTTCGTCCATCCCCGCGATCCGTACCATCGCGTGGACGTGGTCAATAGCTCGCGCCAGGTCAAAATCGTGGTCGGGGGTGAGGTTGTCGCGGAGACCACCCGGCCCCGGCTGCTTTTCGAGACCGGACTTCCGACCCGCTACTACATTCCCAAACTCGACGTGCGGCTGGATTTGCTGACGGCAACCAACACCTCGACCCGCTGCCCGTACAAGGGCAAGGCCGCCTACTGGTCGGTCACGGTCAACGGGAAGGAGTTCACCGATATCGTATGGGGCTACCCAGCGCCAATCCCGGAGTGCCCGAAGATCGAGAACCTGCTCTGCTTCTATGACGAGAAGGTCGACGCCGTCTACGTGGACGGGGAGCTCCAGCCGAGGCCGGTTACGCCCTGGTCTTAACGCGAAATTTCCCTCCCCCGCTCGCGGGGGAGGGCAGGGTGGGGGCGCCTAGACCTGGCGGTAGCGGAAGCAGCTGAGCAGGTGGTCGTTCACCAGGCCGGTGCCCTGCATGAACGCGTAACAGATCGTCGGACCCACGAAGTTTGCTCCCCGCTCGATCAAGTCTTTGCTTAGCGCCTGCGCTTCCGCCGTTTGGGCTGGGATTTCGGCCATCGTCTTCCAACGATTTTGCTTGGGGCGGCCCCCGACAAACGACCAGACGTAAGCATCGAAGCTGCCCTGTTCGGCGGCGATCGACCGGACCACGCGCGCATTCCTGATGGCACTCTCGATCTTTCGCCGGTTTCGGACGATGCTGCTCAGGCCCATCAGGCGCTCGACACTCGCATCGTTGAACCGCGCGACCGCGGCCGGATCGAATCCCTTGAACGCCTTCCGATATGCCTCACGTTTGCGCAGGATCGTCATCCAGCTGAGCCCAGCCTGGGCGCCTTCGAGCACCAGGAACTCAAACAGGACCCGATCGTCGTGGGCGGGCACGCCCCACTCGCGATCGTGGTAGTCGCGCAGCAAGGGATCCCCCTCCGCCCAGTCGCAGCGTGTGATGGCCACTCCTTATAGTGGCATCGTGCCACAGTTGCCACCCTGGTTCTTCGAACCCAAGGGGCGTTACGACGAACATCTCCTCGAGAGCGAGCTGCTCAAGTCCAACCCGCTGCTTGACCCGCACCAGCGACCGCTCTGAGTTTACCTACCGCCGGCCTACGATGCCGAGCCGCAGCGCCGCTATCCCAGCATCTACGTCATCCAGGGGCTGACCGGCCAGATCGACATGTGGCGGAACCGTACGCCCTTTCGCCGCAACTTTCCGGAGCTGGCCGACGCCCAATTCGCCGCCGGCGACGCACCTCCCTGCATCCTTATATATGTCGACTGCTGGACCTCGGTGGGCGGGAGCCAGTACCTCGACTCACCCGGCACGGGCAAATATCACAGCTACCTCTGCAATGAGATCGTCCCCTGGGTTGACCGACATTACCGCACGCTCCCCGAGGCGCGGCACCGCGGCATCATGGGCAAGTCCAGCGGCGGCTATGGGGCGATGGTGACGCCGATGCTGCGCCCGGATCTCTTCGGCGGGCTGGCGACGCACGCCGGCGACGCGCTCTTCGAGCTGTCCTACGCCAACGCCTTCGGCAAGTCGGTCCGAACCCTGCGTGACAAATACAACGGCTCCTTCGAGGAGTTCTGGAAGGATTTTCGCAGCCGGCCGGCATTGAGCAAGGAGGGGGACGGGGAGCTGCTCAACGACTGGTGCATGGCA
>VBHO01000243.1 GCA_005882045.1 Chloroflexota bacterium
CCAGCCGTAGAGCTCGCATAATGGCACCAGGCATAGATGACAGCCATTCGCGAGGTGATGACCGAGCGGCTGGTCACGGTCGAGCCCGCAACTTCGGTTGCTGCGGCGGTCACCGTCATGGGGATCCAGGGAGTGGGCGCGGTGCTGGTGATGGACAAGACGAGGCTGGAAGGCATCTTCACGGAGCGGGATCTCGTCCGAGCTTTCTCCCACGACATTGGTGCATCGGGCGAGCCCGTTGCTCAATGGATGACAAAAAACCCCATCACGGTTGGCCCTGAAACACCGGTCGAGCAAGCCCTGGAACGCATGCTGGCCGGGAACTTCCGGCACCTTCCGGTGATGGAAGGCGAGCGTGTGGTGGGCGTGGTATCGATTCGTGATCTCTCCCGAGCCACCTTGCACGAATGAGGCCGGAAGGTCCGTCTCCGCGTCCATAAACTCGACCGCCGCTTGAGCCCTAAGAGGCGCATACTGACGTTAGAAACCGACGGCCCAGGGGCCTCCTGGTAAACCAGGGCCCTACATGGGATGGACGTTCCTGAACCGTCGGTTTCACTCAGCCAGCCTTGCGAGCCACGGAATGCCACTCGGGCAGGTTCGGCGAGGTCCATCCCGCAACCCTGACGGAAAGTCAGCCGTCACGTGGTCCGAACAGTTAATTGTGTCCGGACGCCTGTGGAGGTGCAACCGATGTACGCACGATTCACCGAAGTGACGATCGATCCGAAGAAACGAGATCAGGCGGAGACGCTCGCCGAGTCGATTTTCACGGCCGCGAGCCAGCAGAAGGGCTTCAAGGGCGTGAGCTTTTGCCTCGACCCAATGGGTGAGGGCGTTTTTCTGAGCCTGTGGGAGTCGAAGGAGGCGCTGCAGGCGAACGAGGCCAGCGGCTACTACAAGGAGCAGGTGGCCAAGCTGAAGGAGGTCCTCACCAAGCCGACGACCCGGCACGTGGGCGAGGTAAAGGCGCAGGAGGATACGCACAAGACCCCCAAGGCAGCTCGCATGACCATCTCGGGGATACGCAAAGACGCCGAGGCGCAGGGCACCCAATTGGCGCGGGACGTCTCGCGCCTGGCCCGCAACGAGCCCGGGTTTATTGCCTGGTACGGTGCGCTGACCGAGGACGGCAATGTGGCCGCCATCAGCTTCTGGGACTCA
>VBHO01000235.1 GCA_005882045.1 Chloroflexota bacterium
CATCGAGCACGGCAGTGCCGACCAGATTTTCGACAGCCCCCGTCATCCGTATACCCAGGGCCTGCTGGCCTCGATCCCAAGCCTGGCGGCGCGTGGCCGGCCGCTGACCGCCATTACCGGGACGGTCCCGCACCCGCTGAACCTTCCGCCGGGTTGTACCTTCGCCCCTCGCTGCCCTCGAGCGTTCGAGCCCTGTCCGACTGCGTTTCCGGCGCGGATGGACCAGGGTGGCGGCCATGAGGTTGCCTGCTACCTCTATGGAGATCGAACCGAACAGGCGGCGACCCCGATGCGGGACGGGTGAGGCTGGGGCGATGAGCGCGATCGCA
>VBHO01000236.1 GCA_005882045.1 Chloroflexota bacterium
GCCGACCCGGGGGAGGATCAGGTTCGACGGCCGGGATGTGCTGGCGATGGGGCCCAGCGAGCTCAAGGCCACCCGTGCCGAGATGCAAATCGTCTTCCAGGATCCCTACGCCTCGCTCGACCCACGCCTGCCGATCAGCGAGATCGTGGGCGAGGGGTTGAGCAACCACGGTATGAAGAGCCGGCGGCGCCGGGAAGAGGCAGTGGCCGACATTCTGGAGAAAGTCGGGCTGCGCCGCTATTACGTCAATCGTTATCCGCACGAGTTCAGCGGTGGGCAGCGGCAGCGGATAGGCCTGGCGCGGGCGTTGGTACTCCGTCCCAAGTTCGTGGTAGCCGATGAGCCGGTGTCCGCGCTCGACGTGTCGATCCAGTCGCAGGTACTCAACCTGATGGCCGAGCTGAAGGCCGAGTTCGAGTTGACCTACCTGTTCATCTCGCACAACCTTGGGGTGGTGCAGCACGTCAGCGACCGCGTGGCCGTGATGTACCTGGGAAAGATCGTCGAGCTAGCGGATAGTGACGACGTGTATCGCAGTCCGCAGCATCCCTACACCCAGGCACTGCTCTCGGCGGTGCCGACGCCAAGCCGCCACGAGAAGCGGCAGCGAGTGATCCTGACCGGTGACGTGCCCAGTGCGATCCATCCACCCGCCGGCTGCCGCTTTCATACCCGCTGCCCGCTGGCGCGGCCGATCTGTCTCGAGGCCGAGCCACCGCTCGAGCTGAAGGCGGCGGGCCACTGGGCCGCCTGCCACTTCTCGTAGTCTTGTTCACATGAAAGATCTGGCTGAGGCAGCGCTCAACGCCGCCCAGGTGAAAGGCGCGGCCTATGCTGACGTGCGCCTCGACGAACACGTTCAACAGGACATTATCGTCAAGAACGGGCAGCTGGCCGCCGTGTCCGACGATGCCAGCGAGGGGTTTGGCGTTCGCGTCCTGGTGGATGGCGCCTGGGGCTTCGCCGGCAGCGCCCGGCTGGAGCGGTCTGAAGTCGAAGAGGTCGTCGATCGAGCCATTCGGATCGCTCGCGCGAGTGCACGGGTCCGCTCCAGCCCGGTCGACCTGGGGCCGCCGGTCGTGTCGCGCGGCCGTTACCGGACGCCGCTCGAACGTGACCCTTTCACTGTGCCACTAACCGAGAAAGTCGATTTGTTACTGCGCGCCGACGCGGCGATGGGGGCGGTCAAGGGCGTCAGCATTCGCGAGGGCTCGATGGAGTTCCTTCGGCAGCGGAAGGTGTTCGCCTCGACCGAGGGCGCGTTCATCGAACAGGAGCTGTACGAGGCCGGCGCGGGCATCGAGGCGACCGCGACCTCACCAGACGAAGTGCAGAACCGGTCTTATCCGAACTCTTTCGGGCGGCACCAGGGTTCCGGTGGCTACGAGTACGTCACCGCGATGCAGCTCGATCGGCACGGTAGCCGGATTGGCGAAGAGGCCGTCGCGCTGCTGACGGCGGCGCAATGCCCGAGTGGCGTCAAGACGCTGATCCTCGACGCCAGCCAGACGGCGCTGCAGATCCACGAGTCGTGCGGTCATCCGACGGAGCTGGACCGTGTGTTTGGCATGGAGGCGGCATACGCGGGGACGAGCTTCATGACCCCAGAAAAGCTGAATCACCTCCAGTACGGCTCGCCACAAGTGACGATCACGGCCGACGCCGTGACGCCGACTGGCCTTGGGACGTTTGGTTGGGACGATGAGGGCGTGCCCGCCCAGCAATCGTTTCTGATCAAAGAGGGTTTATTCGTAGGCTACCTGACTTCACGGGAGACTGCCAGCGTCCTCGGGCAGCAGAGCAACGGCACCATGCGGGCAGATGGCTGGAACCGAATCCCGCTGATCCGCATGACGAATGTCAGCTTGCAGCCAGGCGACTCGTCGCTGGAGCAAATGGTGGCTGAAACGAAAGACGGTGTGTATATGGAGACAAACAGAAGTTGGAGCATCGACGACAAGCGGCTCAACTTCCAGTTCGGCACCCAGCTGGCCTACGAGATCGTCAACGGCAAGCGCGGCCGGTTGCTCAAGAACGCGACCTACGCCGGCATTACGCCCGAGTTCTGGAACTCCTGCGACGCGGTCGCCGGTCGCAGCGAATGGTCCGTCTGGGGGCTGGCCAACTGCGGCAAAGGGCAGCCACCACAGACGGCCCACGTCGCGCACGGCGCAGCGCCGGCGC
>VBHO01000237.1:0-262 GCA_005882045.1 Chloroflexota bacterium
GGTTACGTTGAGGACCACGGCATCCACGCCCGTCGCCGGAATGCCGCCGTGGCCCGTGACCGCGACGTCGAGATGACTGCCCGCCGCCAGCTTGTTCCGTGGTACGCCACCCGTCCCGTCCCTGGTGTCGAGGATCCGGGCGGGCGCCAGTGGGCGATAGGTGTCCTGCGGGACCGGGGTCGAACCCTCGACGCTCCCGGATGCCGTGCCCATGCCAGGGCCTACCGGGTTGCCGCCGGTGATCACCGCCATGTTGTTGAAG
>VBHO01000237.1:329-3163 GCA_005882045.1 Chloroflexota bacterium
GCTCGAACGACGACGGCGTGCTCATATGGACTCCCGAACTGGACCGTTCGCCCGTCGAAGGCGACGTAGTGCGAGACGCGGTGATAGATCCAGTCGAACGTCGTCCAGGCAATCACCGGATGGCCCGCCATCACCGCCTGGTAGATGGTCGATGGCGCGATGCCCTCGCCGGCCTGAGCGACGGTAGCGCCATCGGCCTGTGCCACCGCGGCGATCCGGGGGTAATAGACGCCGTACCCGGTGAGCCCGATCTCGCTGCCGTTCGGGTTACCCACGAACGCGGCGTAGGGATCCCCCCAGTGCATGGCGCCGGACGCGTCCCAGGTCGGCTGGCGGTAATCGATGCCAATCTGGCTGAGCAGGGTGTCCTCGGCGACGTTGATGCCGAACGCGGCCAGGGTCATGCCTAGCGCCGACGCCTCGCAGCTGAGCCCATGCTGCTGGTGATACTGCGGGACCGTGAGGATCCGCCAGTTGGTGGCCTGGGTTGTGAAGGTCATCGACGCCTGGGCGATCAGGGGGCTTGCCAGTAACTCGGCGCCCGCCGCCATGGCAATCGCTACGATCAACCGAAAGCCATGCGTGATTGTTCTGGTATGTGAGATCAAATCCTGGACGCCCCCCATGAGCTGAACGGAGCGGGAAGCCTTGCCCTGCCCAAGGATCTTAGTGGGGCGGGGCTGCACCGGCAACCCCCGATCTGCCAAGACCTACCGGCCCCGTGACCTTTCGAACCGGCGCGCGTTAGGGCAACAGGCGCACGAAAACCGAGCAGTCCAGGTGACTTGACTCTGGCAGGAGAGGGTCCAGAATGGGTGAAGAGGAGGGGAGAGGGGTGGCTTTGCGGCGAGGTCTGATCGGCCTGACCGCGGCGATCGTAGTAGCGGCCGGGCTCGCGCCGGCGGAATCGGTGCAGGCCGCATCTCCCACAGCAGCCGCCGTCCAGGCGCGCTACGGCACACTGACCGCCCGCCGGTCTATCGATGTTCGCAAGCTTCCCTGGTCGGGTCAGACCGGGCACCGCCAGGCAAGCCGGCCGCTCCTGGTGCCGGACCAGCAATCGCTTGCCAACGGCAAGCGGCTGGCCGCGGTCGGGAAGACAGGAACGCCCGGTGTCCCATTCTCGCGCGCGCCCCGTTCGAATGTGGCGGCCGGCCCCCTGAGCATGGTGCCACCAACTCCGATCACGACCTTCCCCGGCGTCAGCCGGGCCCAGCAGGTCGCCCAGCTCGGCGCGAATCAGGACGAAGAACCGCCCGACCCTCAGATCGCGGCCGGCCCGGACCAACTGCTCGAGATGGTCAACTCCAGCGGATCTGTCTGGAGTAAGACCGGGACGCTGATCAAGCTCTTCGATCACAACGGCTTCTTTGGCCTGGCCACTGGGTTGTCGTTCAGCGATCCACACGTCATCTACGATCCGCCGAGCGGCCGCTTCGTTGCCTTCAACCCGTCAGTCGGTAGCGCCGTCTATCTGGCGATATCAACGACCTCCGATCCGGCAGGTACGTGGACCGTTTACCTCGTCGCCAGCAACGCGGCCGGTATCGTCTACGACCAGCCCAAGCTGAGCGCCACCACCGACAAGCTCGTGATCGCATGGCTCGACTTCAGCTGCGCTGCGACGCCCTGCGCCTTCCAGGGCGCGGAGACCTGGGTCATCCAGAAATCGGATGCTACGGCCGGTAATGCGGCGGCACGGGTACAGTTCGGCCCAACGGCATCGCAGTTCGGCATCATCCCGGCCGTCGAGCTCTCATCCGCATCGACTGCCTACCTCCTTTATCAAAAGTCCCTCAGCTTGCAGGTGGTCTTGATCGACGGAACACCGGCCGCCCACAACGTCACCTGGACGGAGCAGTCGAATAACAGTTCCTGGACCGGGAGCAATCCGCCTCCCGATGCCGCCCAGCCCGACGGGGCACCGGCGCTCAACACTGGAGACGACCGGTTGGTGTCGGCGATCTGGAAGAACGGCGGGCTCTGGGCGACCAACACCGTGCCCTGCACATTCCTTGGGGATCCTAGTACCCGGTCATGCGTCAGCTATGTGATCGTCTCGACGCTTGGCTTCCCCCCGCAGCCGATCCAGAGCGGGACCTTTGGTGAGGCGGGGGCGTACGCGTTCTATCCCGCCGTATCGCTCGACAGCGCCGGGAATCCGATCTTCGTCTTCAGCGAGTCCTCGATCCTCATGTACCCCAGTGTCGTGAGTCTCGCCGGCACCGGGCCGTCGCAGACCGGCCTCGTGCTGCACGCCGGTTTGGAGTCATACGACTCGACAGGCTGTGGATGGCGGAATCGCTGGGGCGACTATTCGGGCGCGGCCACTGATCCGCAGGATCCGACCAGAGTATGGCTCGTCGGCGAGGACACGCCGTCGGCCACCGACCCCTGCAACTGGGGCACGACGATCGGGGCGGTCCGCTTCACTCCCGTGCCGAAGGTGACATCACTCAGCCCCGACAACGGATCGACGGCGGGCGGCACCGCCGTGACCATCACGGGCACCAGCTTCACCGGTGCGACGTCGGTGAAGTTCGGCGCCGTCCCGGCGAGCGGCTACACGGTTGATTCGGATACGCAGATCACGGTGACGAGTCCACCGTCCCCAGGGTATGACTCGGCGTCCGCGCCGGTGCGGGTCGTGGTCGATACGCCCGGCGGAACGAGCAATGACCCGATGGGCAACGTGCCGCTATTCACCTACAACGCTCCCAAGCCGGCGATCAGCGGCATCTCGCCGGCCAGCGGGACGTCGGCCGGCGGCGCGATCATTACCGTCACCGGTAACGGTTTCACCGCCGCGACCAACGTGGGCTTTGGCAATCCGG
>VBHO01000238.1 GCA_005882045.1 Chloroflexota bacterium
GATGGCAACGGCAACCTGTTCTTTGTCGACTCGGGCAACAACCGAATTCGAAAGATCGCTGCCAACGGTGTGATCAGCACCGTCACGACGGCGATGGACGATCCCTACGGACTGGCAGTCGACGCCGCCAACAACCTGTACGTCGCCGACAGCCGCAACAACCTGGTGCGCATGATCAGCGCCACCACCGGCGCGATCACCACGGTGGCAGGCGGCGGCCCGGGTGGCTTTACCGGCGATGGTGGACCAGCGACCTCGGCCTCCCTCTGGTTCCCGACCAGCGTCTTCGTCGACAGCGCCGGCAACGCGCGCGGCGGAACCGGGCGCGCCACCCGCCGGTTTGACGAAGGTGAATCGGTCAGCGCTGGACGCCGCATTCTGGCCGCCTGCCGTGGTCACCACGACGTCGACGGTGCCCGGTGGCGCCGCCGGCGAGGGCACCACGATGACCGTGTCACTGGCGGAGAGGAAGTTGGAGCGCGGCACCTGGATCAGGCTGCCCGGCGAATCCGGATTGCCAAAACCCACGTTGGTCGCTGCGGTGAAGCCGCTACCGGTGACGGTGATGATCGTGCCACCCGCCGACGTCCCGCTGGCCGGCGTGATGCCGCTGATCGCCGGCTTGGGAGCGTTATATGTGAACAACGGCACGTTGCCAAACGGATCATCGCTCGTTCCGCCGGGCGTGTCGACCACGACCCGCACCGGC
>VBHO01000020.1 GCA_005882045.1 Chloroflexota bacterium
CGTCATCCCAGTCAAGTCGCCGTCGCGGGCAAAATTCCGCCTCGAGGCGGTCCTCAGCGAAGCCGATCGGTCGCGGCTCGCCCTCACCATGGCTCGCGATGTTTTCGGCGCGGTCTCGAAGCTGCACGGATATGGGCGCTTCGTCATCTCGGACGACCCGGCGATGCTGGAGGAAGGTCGGCGGTTTGGTCTCGAGCCGCTCACCGACCGGGTAAGCCAGGGCCAGACCGCCGCGGTGCACCAGGGCTTCGCCGCCGCCTGGGAGCGCGGCTATACGGCGGCCCTCACGATTCCGGGAGACGTGCCCGCGGTGACCACGGTAGAGCTGGATGAGCTCGGCCGCTACCGGCCGGAAATCGAGGTCCTGCTGACACCGGACCGCGAACATTCCGGCACCAACGGTCTCCGCCTGGTTCCGCCGCATGCCATCACGCTGCGTTTCGGGGAGGACAGCTTCAATCTCCACCTGGCGGAGGCACGGCGCGCGAACCGCAGCGTCGAGATCAAAGAAGTCGAGGGGTTGCGCTACGACCTGGATCGCCCGGACGACGTTGTGGCCTTCATGCAGCTCAATCGCCAGACGGCGACGCGGGAGCTCCTCACCGAGCTCGAGGTCGCGGAGCGGGTTCTTGCTGCGACGCCGCCCCGCGGTTGAATCCGGTCTCGATCTATCCGGTTCCGGGCCTCCCCGAAATCTCCCGCGGTGCGGCGCTCGAACGCCTGATCGTCGACGGGCTGACGCGGCGTGGACTGTCTCTCGAAGCGGGCGACGTGGTTGTCGTCACGCAGAAGATCGTGTCAAAAGCGGAAGGCCGCACCCGTTCACTGGGTGACGTGCAACCCTCGGCCCGGGCGACGGAAATTGGACACCGGATCGGCTTCGACCCGCGGCACGTCGAGGTCATCCTTGGCGAGTCGGTGCGAGTCGTTCGTGAGGCGCCCCACGTGCTGATCACCGAGACCCGGCATGGCTTTGTCTGTGCCAACGCGGGCGTCGATCGCTCGAACACCGGCGGCCAGGAGCTTGTGGTCTTACTCCCGGAACACCCCGATGAATCTGCGGGCCGGCTCCGCGACGGACTCAAGGAAATCACCGGGGCTATGGTTGGGGTCGTGATCTCCGATAGTTTCGGACGACCCTGGCGCGAGGGCCAGGTCAACGTCGCGATCGGGGCCGCCGGCGTCATGGCCCTTCGCGACTATCGAGGCGATCATGATCCGGCCGGCTATCAGTTGCAGGGGACGGAGCTGGGCGTTGTGGATGAGCTGGCCTCCGCAGCCGAGCTGGTGATGGGCAAGCTCGACCGCGTCCCGGTGGCGCTGATCCGCGGCGCCCAGGTGGCGGGCGAGGGGACGGTGCGCTCGCTGCTTCGAAATCCGGCGACCGACCTGTTTCGGTGAAGATCGGCCTGATCGCGGATACGCAGGGCAGCTTCGATGTCCCGGCCCTCCTCGGGCATGTCGCCCGTGAATTCGCGGGGGTCGACGAAATCTGGCACGCGGGCGACTGGGGCAGCGAGGAGGTCCTCAGCGGGCTGCGCGAGTTGGGCCGGCTGGTGGTCGTGAACGGGAATGCGCCCGACGATTCCCGCTACCCGATGACGATCGAGGGCACCATCGGGCGCTGGCGCCTGGGAATGGTCCACGACCTGGCCAAACGGCCGGCGCGCTGGGCGGCAGGCTTCAACGTGATCATCCACGGCCACACCCACCGCTGGCGAGATGAGGTGGTCGGTCGCACCCGCTTCATCAACCCGGGGACCGCGACCCGTCCGCAGTTCGGGGGCACGGAGCGGACGATGGCGCGCCTCACATTTGCCGGCGATCTGATCGTCGAGAAGTTGATCGTGCCCAAGTTCGCCAAAGCGCCGGGGAATATGATTTCGACATGAACGTTCGGGTCGTGCTCTTCGCCAAGCCGCGTGAGCTGGTCGGCCAGCCCAACGTCGAGTTGGCGCTCCCTATGGGGGCGACCGCTGCCGACGCCTGGAGCCAGCTGAGCAGTAAGTACGATCTGGGACCGCTACCCCGGTCCTTCCGGTGCGCGGTGAACTCCGAGTATGCGGGTTGGGATGACCCGCTGAAGGAGGGCGACGAATTGGCGGTGATCCCGCCCGTGAGCGGAGGCGCCATCGGCGAACGCCTCGGACTGGTGGCGTTGAGCGAGGAACCGCTCGACCCGACGGCGATCGCCGAGGGGGTTCGCGGCACCGGCGACGGCGCCCTCGTCGTCTTCGAAGGGATCGTGCGCGAGCAGTCGCGCGGCAAGCAGGTCCGGGCGCTGGTCTACGAGGCCTATGGCTCCATGGCCCAGAAGCAGATCGAGCAGCTGGCCGAGGAGGCCGCCCGGCGCTGGCCGATCTCGAAGCTGGCGGTCGTCCATCGCACCGGCACGCTCCAGGTGGGCGAGGTCAGCGTGGTGATCGCCGTCGGGGCGCCGCATCGGGGTGAGGCGTTTGACGCCTGCGAGTGGCTGATCGACGAACTGAAGCGCACCGTGCCAATCTGGAAGAAGGAGATCTACACCGAAGGCGAGGCCTGGGTCGACGACCGCCCCTAGTCGATCTCCCTCCCTCGCTTGCGGGGGAGGGTCGGGGTAGGGGATCTAAAATACGCCGCGACGCGGGAGTAGCTCAGTTGGTAGAGCGCCTGCCTTCCAAGTAGGTGGTCGCGAGTTCGAGTCTCGTCTCCCGCTCTCTCGAACCTGCACACCCGCTCTCTCGAACCCAGCGTTACGCTGCAATCAACCGGGATGGACGGACGTTCCAACCGGGCTGGACCTCGGCCACCTCCTCCATGGCCCCGACCATGGTCGCATGCTGGATCGTGCTTGGCCGGTGCGCGATGGTGATGGAGGTGCGGCCCTGCATCAGCCGGCGCAGGCCGCGCACAACCAGCTGTTCGGTCTCCTGGTCAAGGTTGCTGGTCGGCTCGTCCATGATCACGATCGGCGTGTCGCGCAGAAGAGCCCGGGCAATGGCGATGCACTGTTTCTGCCCGCCGGAAAGCGTTGTGCCGCGCTCGCTCACCATCGTGTCGAAGCCGTCGTCGAGGCTATCGATGAAGCTGGTCACGCCGGCTGCTTCGGCGGCCGCCAGGATCTGGCGGCGGGTCGCCTTGGATCGCCCGTACGCGATGTTGTTCCAGATCGTGTCGCGGAGCAAGAGGCTTTCTTGCAGCACGAGGGTGACGCGGGCACGGAGATCGGCCAGCGCCAGCTCGCGGACATCGATGCCGCCGACCAGCACCCGCCCGGCCCAGACATCGTAAAAGCGCGGGACCAGCGAGAGCAAGGTTGTTTTCCCCGCGCCGGTCGGCCCGACGAGGGCCGCGCAGGCGCCCGCCGGAATCGTCCATGACAGGTCGATGAGGACCGGGTTGTCGGGCTTGTAGCCAAACGTCACCCGCTCGAAGACGACGGAGAGGGGCCCAGCGGGCAATGGGCGCGGTCGGACCGGATCATGGATGACGGGTGCCCTGTCGAAGATCTCATCGAGTCGTTCGGCTCCAATAGCCGCCTTCTGGGTCGTCGTCGAGAGCTTCGCCAGCTGCCGCAGCGCCCCCAGCGTGCCGCGCGTGTAGGCGATGGCGAGGGTCAACTGGCCGACGGTGATGACCCGTTCGATGGCGAGGGTTGCCGCCAGCACGAGCACCAACCCGGTCAACAAGGACGAGGCCAGCTCCACCAGCGGCTGGACCCGGGCTTGCAGCTCACCGGCGTGCAGGGCGGCCTGCAGTCCGGCCTCGCTTTCCCGATGCATGCGGTCACTCGCCTCAGCCTCGCGGCCGTATGCCTGCACCAGTCGTGCGGCGCCCAGGGTCTCACTGATGATGGCGCTGACCTTCCCTTCGCGTTTGCGTGCCTCGCGGCTGACCTGCTTGATCCGGATGCGATAGTGACCCGCCAGCAGCACCACCGGCAGCGCGCCCAGCAGCACCACCAGGCCGATCGGCCGCGCGACCTGAAACAGCAAGGCAATCATCACGATGGCGGCGCCGGTATTGGTGATGAAGCTGCTGAGCGTCGTCGCGACCAGGTCCTGCAGGGCCTGGACATCGGTGCCCAGGCGGACCTGCAGATCGCCAAGCCTGGTCTCAGCGTCATGGTGGAAAGCGAGCGAAAGGCGCTGCATGTGGGCGAAGAGCGCACGCCGCAGGTCGGTGATGGCCTGCTGCGCGCTGCGGGTTGTGTGCCGAAGATCGAGGTAGGTGAAGCCGGCGTCGAGCAGCGCGATGACGACGACCAGCAGGGCCAGGCCGGCGAGCATCAGCACCTCGTGGCGGCCGACGTGTCGGCGACTAGCGAGGATGGGCCGGATGACCTGGTCGATGGCACGTTGGATCGGGATCGGCGCCAATACCGCGGTAAGAATCTCACCACCCATGGCAATGAGGGCGAGCGTGAGCCCGCGCCAGTAGCGGGCGGCGAAGGGAAAAAGCAGCCGGATGGCCGTGATCACGCCGCCATCCGCTTGACCACGACGGATCGCGTCCTGGCGGTGGCCGACATCAGCACGGTCTCGACCTGTGCGGCGGCCGCGTCCCACGTCATGCCGGCGGCGTGCCGGCGGGCCGCGAAGTGCATGGCACGGCGCAATTCAGGATTACTCAAAACCTTGCCGAGCGCTTCGGCCAGCTCGGCAGGATCATCCGGACGCACCATCAGACCGGCCTTGCCGACCAGACGGGCAAGATCGCCCTGCTCGCTTGCTACCACCGGGAGGCCGGCGGCGAGATACTCGACGAGCTTGAGGGGGGAGAAATAGAAGTCTGTCTGCAGAACGTAGGGCGCCGCCGCCACGGTCATGGCGGCCAGGTGCTCCGGGATGGCGTGATGTGCAATGGCCCCGGTGAAGACGACGCGATCGGCGATGCGCAGCTCGATGGCCAGAGCCTCCAGCTTGCTCCGCTCCGGCCCGTCGCCGACGATCAGAACCCGGACGTCGGCGTCGAGGCGGGCGGCGGCGCGGAGCAGGAGGTCGACACCATGCCAGGCTTTCAAGCTGCCGGCGAATCCGACGACGCGGGCATTGCCAAGCGCATAGCGCTGTCGCACGGAATCACCCTTCGCCGACTCGAACGGGTCGAGGTCGACGCCGTTGTGGACCACCATCGCACGGTCGGGCGCCGCCCCGCAGCGAATCACATGCGCGCGAACACTGGGAGAGACGGCTACCACCGCATCCGCGGCGCTCACGATGCTTCGTTCGCGGGCACGCCAGCTAGCGACGTCTCGGAGACCGCGATAGCGGGCCGCCTCATCGACCAGGGGAGCATTCACCTCGAGGACATGTGCAATGCCGAGCGTGCGGCAGCTTTCCCCGACCTTGTCACCGCCCAGCGAGTAGCGCTCGAGCACCACCTCAATTCGCCAGTCACGCAACAGCTGGGCCGGTGCTCCGTTCGGTAGCTGGGCGAGCATCACGTCGGGCGGCAGCGTGTTCGCGCCGTCCAACCGAGTGCAGAGCAACGTCACGGTGTGGCCGCGCCGCGCCAGCGCCCCCGCGAGCGAGCGCAGGTGGACGGATGCTCCCTTATCGCCCAGGGGTGAGATCCCGGGATCGGCGCAAACGTAGGCAATTCTCATGCGGCCCTGATCTCCAAAACGCGATCATCGGCAGGCCTTCCCTCGAGCAGGGCGCGTAACCGTTGGGTGTTGGCGACCAGGTCGAACTCCCGTTCTACCCGCCGCCGCCCAGCACGCCCCAGTTGTTTGGCGAGCTCCGAGTCGATCAGCACCCGCTCCATGGCGCCGGCGAGCGCCGCAGGGTCGTGTTCGTTCACGAGCAGGCCATCGATCCCATCGGTGATCAACTCGGGGATGCCCGAGATCTTGGTTGCAACGACAGGAACGCCCGACGCCATTGCCTCGACGAGGACGTTGGGGATGCCATCCCGGTCGCCGTCATCGGTGACGACCGGCGCCAGGACGAAGACGGTGGCGCGCCGGTAAGCGGCGAGGATCTCGTCCTGTAGCCTCGCCCCATGAAACGTGAGCCGGCCATCAAGGCCCAGCCGGTGCGCCCTCGCCTCGAGTTCGGGCCGAAGTGGGCCACCGCCATAGACATCGGCGCGGATGCGAAGGCCTTTGCTCTGCAGCAGCGCCAGCGCATCAACCAGGTCTTTGAAGCCTTTTTTTGCGACGAGGCGGCCGACGGACAGGATGCGTTGCGGTTCAACGTGCGACCGGTCCGGGCTGAAGCGCTGCAGGTCGGTGCCGTGATAGACGACCTGGGTCCGCGCCGACACGAGGCCGGCGAGATGCGCCGCATTAAAGCGCGTGCAGGTAATGAGAAACCGGGCGGCGCGGGCCCGGATGCGCAGGTTGCGTGGCAGCGTGGTGTAAAGGTCCTTGGCATGCGCCGTCACGCTGAATGGGGGACCGCCGGCCAGGAATGCGAGGTAGGTCACGGCGGCCGGGCTGTGGATGAAGTGGGCGTGTACGTGGCCGACGCCGTTTTGGCGTAGGTCGCGGGCCAGCCAAAGGCCTTCGATCGCGTGGCGGAGCGAGGGCATCGAACGGTGCACACTGCACAGCGCCCAGAGCACGCGCAATCCGCCACGCGGATGGGAGAGCGCCTGGAGGAGGGCACCACCGAGCAGGCGAAACCACGACCTGAGCCGTCGGCGCGGGTCGTGCAGATAGACGACGTCGGTCTGCAGCCGGGCCGCCTCGGGATGGACCTGACTTTCGAGCGGGTCCGTGAGCGCGTAGATCCGCAGCGCCACGCCCTGCCGTTGCAATTCCAGCATCTCGTTCAGGACGAATGTCTCGGAGAGGCGAGGAAACCGCTTGAGGAGGTAGGCGAAGCGTGTCGACATCAGGCGGCCACCTGCACCGAAACCGGCGCGGTCATTTCAAGCAAAAGGTCCGTCACCCGCTCGGTGCCACGAAGATCGATCGATCGCCAGGCATGGGCCGGCGGTGGGCCCGCTTTGAGCGCTGCCACCATCGCGTCGGCGATGCGGCCGGCGACATCACCATCGCCATCGAGCCGGGCCACCTGCGCAAGTCCCAGGCGCGCCATGATCTCGGCTCGCATCAATTGCTCGCGCCGCGGCGCCGTGCGAGGGCAGATGACCAGCGGCTTGCGAGCCGCCACCGCCTCGACCACGCTGTTGTAGCCGCCCATCGAGACGATCAGGTCGGCGGCCGCCACCAGGCTGAGCATCGTCGTGGATGAACGAATAACCTGGACACCGGCGACTTGGCTGCCCATCCGTTCAACCTCGGCCCGATCCGCGGGCGCCATCAGCGGGCCAACGACGATCACGGCTTCGCCATGGAGCAGATATCGAAGGCTGTCCCAGGCCTGAATCGCGGCCAGCAGCATCGGGGCGGCGTCGCCGCCACCGCCGCCCATCACCAGGACTCGTCGATCACCAGCGCGACGCGCCTGCGCCCAGGTCTCCCGGCCGTCGATGCTCTGTTCCAGCCCGCGGTCCTTCGCGAGATAGCCGCTGAACTGGACTCGTCGCGCGACGCTGTCGGGAATGCCGTACTCGCTGGCGGCGTCGAAGAGCTCTCGGCTGCCATAGACGATGATCTGGTCGTAGGCTGTCTCCAGGATCTGATAGACGCCCTGCGCGCTCCAGGTTGCCCGCACGACGTCGGGCTCATCCAGGACGTCGCGCAACCCCAAAACGACGCGCGTGTCGGGGAGCTCCTCGCGGGCCATCTTTAGGGCGAGGCCCAGCTCACCCTTCATGCCGAGCGGGGCGTGGTCCACGAGGAAGACGTCCGGTCGCACCCGCAGGAGCGTAGAGGCGATGATACCGGCCCGTTCGGCACGCACGGCCGACATCGAGCGCGCCTGGACCGGCTGATACTCTTCCGCGCCAACTTTGACGACGGGCGGAAGTCGGACGATCGATACGCCGTCCGGGAAGGGCCACTGCTCGGCCATCGGGGAGCCGGTGAGCAGCGTGACCTCGAGCTCAGGCGACCGCTGCACGAGGCCGTGGGCGATGGCGGTGTTTCGTCGCAAATGGCCGAGGCCATAGGTGTCATGGGAATAGAGAAGGATGCGCGGCGCCGAGCCCGATCGGGCTCGCTGAGTGGGCGGGGCACCGGCGACGACGCCCCGCGAGACCTGCCCGGGCATCGAACGAAGCTGCCAGGCCACCTGCTGCGCCAGGCCATCCTCGATGCGCACCCGGGGCATCGCGCCTAGCGCGTGCAGACGATCGGTGGCGGCCTGGGTGTCGCGGGCGTCGCCGGGCGGCGCCGGGTTCTGCTCGATAAGCGCCTTTCGTCCGATCCGTCGCTCGATGATCGCGATGGATTGCGCCAGGGTGACGGTGGATCCGCCGCCAACGTTGATCGGCTCTCCAGGCCGGCCGTGCGCGGCGGCGGCCAGCAGCGCCGCAACCACGTCCCCCACGTAGGTAAAGTCGCGCCGCTGGCTTCCATCGCCGAAGACGACGATCGGCTTTCCCTGGGCGATGGCATCGATGAATCGGTTGAACGCCATGTCCGGTCGTTGGCGCGGACCATAGACGCTGAAAAAGCGGAGTGGCACCACCGGCAATCCGAACGCCTTCCAGTAAACGAGCCCCAGCAGCTCTGCCGTGAGCTTCGTCACGCCGTACGGTGAGACTGGATGAAGCGGTCCATCCTCGCGCATCGGCAGCGGCGCGTCGCCGTAGACCGACGATGACGAGGCGAAGACGATGCGCGCCGCCTGGCGCGCTCTCGCCGCTTCGAGCACCCGTTGGGTGGCATCGATATTGGCACGCGTGTAGTCGACGAAGTCCTTACCCCAGCTGGCCCGAACACCCGGCTGGCCTCCCAGGTGAAAAATGACGTCGTCCGGGCGAAGCACCTCCACCAGGTCAAGCTCGTTCAGATCGGCCGGCAGGAGATCGAAGCAAGGATGTGCGCTGGCCGCCGCGATGTTTGAGCGCTTGAGTGCCGGCGGATACGACGACGTGAAGGCATCGATGCCAACCACTTCATGGCCGAGCTCGAGCAATGCCTCAACGAGGTGCGAACCGATAAAGCCGGCCGCGCCCGTTACTACCGCGCGGTACGGGCGCGCGTCAATCCCCTCGCTCTCGCTCATGCGTTGTCTAACCTCGGGAGCCCCAGAAATCCAAATCCCACGACCCGGTGGGCCCTGAGCTCAGATTACGAAGCGAACGCTGACAGGTGGGCTACGGGTCGTAACGGATTACGTAAGGCGACGTAGCGGGGACGGCCCAGACTACCGCAGACGACGTAGCGAGCGCGTGACGTCCCTAGCGAGTGCCTCCCAACTGATGCAGCGTGGAAGCAGATCTTTTTGGGGAGGTGTGCCATTGAGCACATGGTTCGATCGCCCGACCCGACCGCGCATCGTTCCGACCGTCGTCATCATTCTCGGCGTAGCTTTATTCGGCCTTATCGCATTGACTCCGGCTCCAGCGATTCTGACGATGGGATTCCAAGCCCATAAAACGACCACGACGCTCCAATCCTCAGCCACCGCAACGAGTACTCAAACGACGGCGCAAACGATCACCGGGCAAACTACGACGGGGAACGGCGGGCCCAGCGGTCCGCACTACGACCTGAACATCCACGGCATCGTCCAGGGCGGGAGTGCATCGACCAGCTCGAACGGCCACGACATCTTCGTGCCGCTGCAGGGCAAGTGTCCGATCATCCTGTCACCGGGCAGCTTCCAGGTTCTCGACGCCAACTGCCTTGACGGGAGTGCGGCCTTACAGCTTCCGAACCCGGTCGCCAGCACCACGACGACGACCATCACGACGACCTACTCCGTCTGGGTGCGGGCCCTGGCCAAGCCGGGTGGTAGCTCATCGACCACCACCTGCGCGACCGACTTGACCGGTGCGCTCGTTTGCTCGACCGCACAATTCGTCACGGTCGAAACACGGAGCAACGGCAAGAGCGTGTTCAGCAACGTGTCCAGCAACTTGCTCTTTGTCAGCCAGTGCATCAACGGCCAACTGACACGGACGTCTCTCTTCAGCTCAACGCTTCAGAACTACTTCTGGAGCTACGACAACAACGGCCTCAAGCTCCTTCAACTGCGCTTTTACCAGCTACCGACCACGGTCGCGGCGAGCGGCACAGCCTGCTAAAGCAAAAGGAGGTGGGACGGCACGACCCGAAGGAAGTGCCGTCCAACTCTGCCGTCGCGAAGACACTGATCCTGCGCTTCCAGGGAGGAGTCAGGAGAAGTTGCGAAGCTGTCCCCGCGGGTGGATTGTCTCAAGATTGCCGCATGGCGACCACGGCGGAGACCTCCCGCGCACGGACGGCGGTGCTGGTTGAAGGGGTCAGCGACCAGCTCGCGCTCGAAGCACTCGCGAGGCGCCGCGGCCGGAATCTCGAAGCGGAGGGTGTGTTTATCGTGCCAATGGGGGGTGCGACGAACATCGGAACTTTCCTGAATCGCTTCGGTCCTCAGGGGCTTGACCTGAAAGTTGCGGGGCTCTGTGACGTCGGAGAGGAGGGCGAGTTTCGGCGGGGCCTCGAGCGAGCCGGCCTTGGCTCCAACCTCACGCGCGCCGACATGGAACGCCTAGGTTTCTATGTGTGCGTCGCCGACCTGGAGGATGAGTTGATCCGCGCCCTCGGTGTCGCCACCGTCGAACGGGTCATCGAGGCGCAGGGCGAGCTCGAAGCGCTTCGCACCTTCCAGACCAACGAGGAGCAGCTCCGGCGCTTCTTCGGCACGCACCGGGGCCGGAAGATCCAATCCGCGGCTTTACTCGTCGACGCGCTGGACCTCGAGCGAGTGCCTCGGCCGCTGGACGCAGTCCTTGCCTATGTGTGACGCTGGACGGGCTCGATCTCGATGTTGCGGCCAGCCTCTTTGCCGAAGTCCCAGACGTCGATGCTCGGCGGCTCGACGCCAAGGCTCGTAAGCGCGGTGCACACCTGGCTTCGGTGATCAGTCCCGTGGTGCAGCGCTTGGGCGAACCTGATGCCTGTGGTGGCGCGACGCTCGAAGCCGTCGTCGTCGAGCTCCAGGGTGATAGCGTCGGGATCGGGGTTCTGCGCCAGCAGCCGCGACCACGCGGCGCTGTTGGTCGTGATCGCAGACTGGAGCTCTCGGAGGTCCATGTGGTCGGTGTTGATGCCATGGGCGCGATCACCCGTCAGGCCGTACAGATAGAAGCCATCACCATCGACGAGGTGGCGTAGCGTCTCGATAATCGAGCCGTAGGTTCCCGGAACGTTGGTCGCGAGCTGCCCCGGGCTGAGCGGGATGCAGGCATCGATCAACCGCACGGTCGCCCAGACATGGTGCGCGAACGCGTCATCGAGGAGCGACTTACTCAAGGGGCCGTCTGGGTGCGGACGCCGTAGAGCCGGACTGGCTCGTCAAAGCCCTTTAGCTCGGCTACGCCGTGGTCCTCGAAGGCAAACCCCTTGCCGAGGCAGACCTCGCGGACCGCGCTCGATACCAGGATGCCGCCGGCATAACCATGCGCGCACAAGCGGGCCGCCAGCTCGACTGCCGCGCCGAAGAGATCACCCTCCTCCGTCACCGGCTCCCCGCAGCTGACGCCGACCCGGAGCCGCAGCGCGTCGGCGGCGCCTGTGTTTCGCTCGGCCACTTTCCTCTGGATTTCGATTGCGCACCGCACCGCGTCCGTGACAGAGGTGAAGGAGGCCATGATCCCATCCCCGGTATGCTTCACCTCCAACCCGCCATTGGTGCCGAGCGCCGCCCGGACGATGGCATCGTGGGCGCGAAGAAGCCGCATGGCGCCGGCGTCGCCGACCCGCATCGTCCTCGCGGTTGAACCTTCGATGTCGGTGAACAGGATTGCCCTGAAGGCGGTATGCGCGAATGGCTCGCCCAATTCCGGCTCGAGGATCGCGCCCATGAACGACCCGACCGAGCGCTGGTCGACCAGAATGATTCGCGAGGCCGTCAGCCCGTGCGAGTCTCGGTGGACTGCCTCCACGCTGACCGCGTCGGGTCCCTCTGCGAGGCAAAACGCGGTTCCGCGGCTCGGGTCGAACCAGTACGTGATGTACTTGACGCCGTACTGCTTTTCGATCTCCACGTCTCGGGCGTGAGCCATGGCCAGGTCCACGGCGGTAGCGCCGGGGATGTCATGGCGATCCAGGAAGAGCGGCACGGCTACTTCATCAGTCCATACGGGCGACGAGCCCGTTGCGGATACTACAGGGGCCGCCGCCTTGCGACAAGTTGGATCGTCACCTGGTCGAGGATCGTCAGCTCCAGCTGACTGAGGCGATCGGCGTCGCCCGGCTTGCCGTCAGGCCTGCGCACGGAGTAGATTCCAGCGCATGGCAGCGGCATCCGAGCTCACTCTTTCGGAACAACTCAAAAAGCTCACGCCAAGCGCTCGCGCGATCGTGCAGGCGGCGCGCCGGACGGTCAAAGCCGCCGGGTCCGGCGTCACGGAGATCACCGCTCAGACCCAGCCGCCGCGGTCGAGGAGCTACATGTGGAAGATGATCCGGTACGCGAGGGGAGGCCGGAATGTCGTCGGGATCGGCGCCTTCAGGGAGTACGCGGCGCTCGTCTTTTACCGCGGTCGTGAGCTCGACGACGGCAGCGGACTGCTCCAGGGCGGCGGAAAGGACGCGCGATTCATCACGTTGCGCGCGCCTACCGATGCGGAGCAACCGGCCGTGACCCGTATGGTCCGAAAGGCGTTCAAGCTCGGCGGCTAGCGGCGGGCTGCGGCGAGGGTCGCGGCCTCAGCCATAGTTCTGGATCATGCGCCGAAAGGTCCGGATCGAACACGCCAGGCGTCTGGCCGTGGCTCGCCAACGGCTGAGTGGGCCACCCCCGAAAACGGTCACGACTGATGACATCCATGAGCTCGTGCGGGCGATCGGCTGTCTACAGCTCGACCCCACCGCCATCGTCGCCCGCAACCATCTGCTGGTCGTCTTCAGCCGGCTTGGTCCCTTCGACCCCAAGCTGGTCGATGTACTGCTCTGGGACGAGCGCCGCCTCTACGAGTACTGGGCGCACCAGGCCTCGATCGTTCCGACCGAGGACCGTGCCCTCCATGCCGCGCTGCCGCCGTCTTGGGCCGACCCAAGAACAACCGAGGCCTGGATGACACGGCGGGCCCGGTTCACGAAGCCGGTTCTCGAGCGGCTGGCCGCCAATGGCTCGGTGCGCGCTGCGGATTTCGACGAACATGCCGAGAAGTACGAATCCGGCTGGGGAAAGCGAAGCCTCATTGCCGATACCCTGGCGCTCCTCTGGTTCCAGGGACGAATCGTGCCCGCAGGTCGTTCTGGAGGCGGACGCCGGTGGGCCCTGGCGGATCGTTGGTTTAGCGCGCCCCTCGCTGAGATCCCGGACCAACCGGTTGCGCTTCGAGAGGCGGCTGTCCGGTCATTGCGTGCCCTCGGCGTCGCCACGCAGAAGCAGGTGGTGAACCATTTCATCCGGCGCCGTTACAACGGACTCGCAAGCGAGTGGAAGCAGCTCGAAGCCGAGGGCGTGATCGTTCCGCTGGAGCTCGGTCTCAAAGGCCATTGGTACATCCATGCCGAAGATGTCGAGTTACTCGAGCACATCGAGGCGGGGGAGTTCGAACCGAGGACGACCCTGGTGTCGCCATTCGACAATTTGATCTGCGATCGCAACCGGACGCTGGCCCTGTGGGGCTTCGACTTCAAGCTCGAGATCTACGTGCCAAAGAGCAAGCGCTGGGGCTACTTCGTGATGCCGCTGCTGCACGGCGACCGCATCATCGCCAGGTTCGATCTCGCGGTGGACCACAATGACGGGATCCTTAACGTCATCGGTGAGCGGTGGGAGCCCGGCTGGGATGGCAGGCGCCGACCGACTCGTGCGACGAAGCGAGCCCTGGACGACCTGGCGTCGTTCCTGGGGGTGGACGTCCGGCGTCAGCGGTAGGCCGATACGCCGTCACCGAGACTCGGGGGACGATATATCGTTGACAAAACATATGTTGCTAGAGTAATATGTCGCCATGCCCGACATCTTTCAGATCCTGGCCGACCCGACCCGCCGGCGCCTGGTCGACGCGCTCCGGGGCGGCGAGCGCTCGGTGGGTGAGTTGGTCGAGGCCGTGGACATCGGCCAGCCGGGTGTGTCGCGGCAGCTCGGCATCCTGGAGGACGCTCGGTTCGTGGTTGTTCGACCCGAGGGCCGTCGGCGACTCTACGCGCTGCGCCCGGAGCCGTTCCGCGAACTCGACGATTGGATGACGGGGTACCGCGGGATGTGGGAGGCCCGCCTCGACAGGTTTGCCGTTGAACTCGACCGACGGGGCAGAACCCGAGCGAAACACAGGGAGGAAGGCAAATGACAGAAGTGAGTCGGCAGACGACGGCGGTTGCCAACAAGGCGAAGGTGCAAGGTGTTCGACCGTGTTTGACCTTCAAGGATCACGCCGAGGACGCGATCAATTTCTACGTCTCGCTGTTCCCGAATTCCAAGGTGCTCAGCGTGCTGCGTAGTGACGGGAACGGACCTCTTCCCAAAGGCAGCCTCTGGCACGCCAGCTTCGAGCTCGACGGGCAGGAGTACACGGCTTTTGACGGTGGCCCCGCCTTTTCGTTCACCGAAGCCTTCTCGCTGGTCGCGACTTGCGAAACGCAGGACGAGCTCGATGAGATCTGGGCGCGGCTTTCGGAGGGCGGCGAGGAAGGACCATGCGGCTGGCTCAAAGATCGGTTCGGCGTCTCGTGGCAGGTCGTGCCGGCCGCGTTGGGCCAGATGATGAGTGACTCGAAATCTGGGAACCCGGCAAAGATGATGGAAGCGCTGCTAAAGATGCGCAAGCTCGACATCGCCACGCTCGAGCATGCGTACCGGGGTGGCGCCTAACTTGGCCTCGCAGACCCAGCCGGCGCGCCGGAGGGTCAGCATCGAGCGCACGTTCAATGCGGCCGTCGAGGACGTCTGGGAACTCTGGACCACCAAGGACGGCATCGAATCCTGGTGGGGCCCCGACGGGTTCGAGGTGAAAGTCCACAAGCTCGACGTTCGCCCCGGCGGCGAGCTCCGTTATGACATGAGCGCGATCGCCCCGGACCAGATCGAGTTCCTGAAAAAGGCGGGGATGTCGCTGACGACCCCGTCTTTGGTCACCTATACCGAGGTCGTGCCACGGAAGCGGCTCGCCTTCACGCAGCTCGTCGACTTCATTCCGAACGTCAAGCCCTACGAGGTGGCGATGATGGTCGAGTTCGACGCCACCCCGCAGGGCGTGAGGATGGTGTTGACCCTCGACGCGATGCACGACGAGTACTGGACGAAGATGGCGGTCATGGGCTGGGAGAGCGAGCTGGACAAATTGGCGAAACTCCTCCACTAATCGGGTCGACGCCGGCGTCTTTGTGCTACTGTCTGGCCCCAGGGATTCCCTCTGAGGGTCAATGAGCACAGTGGTTCCGCCGAGCACCGCCGGCCCCTCGCCGCCGCCCGGGCCACCGCAGGTCCCAACCGAGATGGCCAGGCAGGGGCAGCTCGTCCGATCAGGGGCTAATTGGTTCATCTGGATCGCCGGCCTGTCGCTGGTGAACTCCGTGCTCTTCGCGGTCGGGAGCAACTGGGCTTTCTTCCTCGGCCTCGGTGCCACCCAGTTCGTGGACGCCTTCGGCAAGGAGATCATCACCGGCACCACCGGCCAGGTGCTCGCGCTGGCCGTTGACGTGCTGATCGCCGGGATCTTCGTGGGCATCGCGCTCGTCTCGCGGAACGGCACGCAGTGGAGCTTCATCGTAGGCATTGCTCCTGGCCTGGGTTACGGATTGGGCGGCTGTTGCGTTTCACGGCCTTGCGCTCTACTTCATGGTTCGAGGCTTCCAGGCCAGCCGCCGCCTGGCTGCCCTGCGCACCGCGACGGCGCTGCCGCCAGGAATCGTCCCGCCGATCACGCCCCGCTGACGGCCGGACGCCCGTCGCGCTGAACTTCTTGATGACGCGCGCCGCGCGCCTCCGTGCCGCGGCCAGCAAGGCTTCAGCCCAGGCGAACTCGGTCGCGAGGATGGCGAGCCCGACGATGATCACGAGGATGCCCGGTCCCGGGAGCACCAGGAGCAGCACGCCAAACAGCGCCACGGTGGAGCCGACCACCAGGATCAACATGCGCCGCAGCGGACGGGGTAGGGGTGCCAGCCACCGGCTCAGACGACTCTTCACGATGCTCACCTCCATGCGGAATTCCGCATAGAGGTCTTGCCGCGAGTGAAAACTCGCTGCGGCCCCGGGCGCTTTCGCACCGTGCTGACGGGGTTCCCGCTGTGAGGCTACTCCCCTCTAACGCTGCCAAAACGATAGCAGACGTCCGATTGGCGACGTTAGGAGGTCGGGACAGCCGCCCGCGCCGTGAGATGCCGGCGCAGATCGCTCGCGAATCCCTGGAAATTGGTGGCGATCTGCTTCATCCCGGTAAGCCCGGGGTCTTCGGCGAGCTTGAGGGACACGTCGGCCAGCGTCTCGAAGCGCTCGCGCAGAATCTTCCAGGCGGCGTCGCGGTGGGGCAGGACGAAGAAGGCGGGACGCACAATCTCGAAGGCCGGGCCCGCGGTCTGACCCGTGTGTTGCGGGCCGACCGGAAGCGCGGTCATGATCGGTCCAAGTGTTCGCATCGTCCAGTTCATCAGGTGCTTGGCCGTCTTCGCGAGCGTTTCAAGTTCATCCGGCGTCTCGCCGTGATGGACGAAGTACCGGCTCTGGACCTGGAGGATGACCTCGTACGCGGCGTTGAAGACGTCGGCCACGCGCCTGGTCAGTGGATCTTCGATCAGCGTCACCAGGTCGACATCAGGCGGTTCGCGAAGGAAGACCGGGATCACCGGGCGCGCGGGCTCGAAGCTGGGGTCCGCCCGGCGAACCGCCAGATAGTCCTCGAGGATCCCGACGAATTTGCCGAAGTGCGAATTGACCCAATCGCCGCGGGCGCCCTCACCCTGCTCCACGATAATTTCGATCGCCGAACTGGCGGATGCGAGGCTGGTCACGGCGGTCAACTCAGGCCACTCGAAGACCTGGGTCGTCGCCTGGGCGTTGGGCGGTCCGATGAAGACATCCGACTCGCCGTAGCGGTCGACGAGGTGGGCGAGTCCCCGCTCGATGCCGCGGTAGAGATGACCGACCGTGTGCCACTCCTCGGCACCGCCGGTGAGTTGCGGATCGTCGTTGGATAGCGGCCGCATATGACCGACCGCGCCAAAGCCCTCGGCATCGCGCAGCGACATTCCCTCTGGGCGCTCGAGGAACATGAAGTGCCGCAGTGCCCGCTCGCCAAACGGCACCAGGGCGATCTGGACGTCCGGCGGATACCAGCGGGACAGGATCGGGAAGTTGGGCCGCTCGAAATGAGGCGCCGCCCCAATCGCCGTCAGGATGTTGGTCGCCAGTGACAGGTGCAGCATCTCCTGCTTGACGACGTCGATGATGGCCAGCTCCCAGACCTGGATACGGGCCAACTGCTCGGGCGTGACGCCCTCCTGGACGCTGCGCTTGAGGGAGAACTGAGCGTAAAGGTATTCGCAGAGCAGGCCGTGCTCCAGTTCGCAAGCCTCCCCCAGCAGGTAGACGAGCTCCTCCCGGCTTTCGACCCTGAGCGGCGGCTCCGGCGCCTGCCCGTTCCCATCCCCAGCCATACCGGCATTCTGGCCGTCTCCAAGGCCGGCCGGCAACTCCAGGCAGGGCCCGGGTAATTCCCCTCCCCCTTTGGGGGAGGGCAGGGTGGGGGCCGTTGAGGTCGCTGGAAGCCGCCTGAATAGCCGTTGTATTTGGCGCCGCATGGCCCAAAACGAGCGGATTCCCGTCGACTTCCATCAGGGGATGTTCCGTATTGCCGCGATCGCCTTCGTGACGGCGGCCACCGTCGACGTCGGCAGCAGCTTCATCGGCGCGCCGCACCTCGACTTCGGGGGCATCTGGATCGTCGGCATCCTCTCTTATGTGGGGGCGGCGGTGAGCTGGTTTTTCCCCTGGCACCGGCTGCCGGTCGAACGATTCCTGGTGGTGATCGTACGGGCGGCACGCACTCCCACATCCTGCCGATCTTTATCGCGCCGGCGGTCTTCATGGCAGCGGCCTACGGGTTTCGCTCCGGAGGCGCCATCGCCCTGCTGACGGCGGCGACCGCAGCCCTCCCGCTGTTCATCAATGGCTGGGACAACTACTACGCGCGCACCGTGGCTGTCCTCGCCGTGTCCACCATGCTCTGCGCCTTCATCTCGGCTCGTGTTCGCCGCGCGCTGCTCAACGAGTACGAGAACCGGCGGCGGCAGCAGGAAGAGAGCTACGTCGCAACCATCGGGGCGCTGGCGGCGGCGCTCGACGCCAAAGACCGCTACACGGAGGCGCACTCGAGGGAAACCGCCGACCTCGCGGTCAACGTCGGAAAGCGGCTCGATCTGCCGCCCGACCAGCTCCGCCTGCTCAAATACGGTGCCCTGCTCCACGATATCGGCAAAATTGGGATTCCCGGCTACATCCTGCAGAAGCCAGGTCCGCTGACGTCCGAAGAATTCGCCATCATGCGCGAGCACCCGGTCATCGGCGAGCGCATCGTCGCCTCCGTGGCGTTTCTTGCCCCGCTGGGTCCCATCATTCGGGCGGAGCACGAGCGGTGGAACGGCACCGGCTACCCGGATGGCCTCAAAGGCGAAGAGATTCCGATCGAGGCGCGCATCATCCACGCGTGCGACGCGTTCCACGCGATGGCATCGGACCGTTCCTACCGCAAGGCGCTGCCCATCCAGGCGATCGTCGCGGAGTTCAAGAAGGAAACCGGTCAGCAGTTTGACCCACGCGTCGTCGACGTCATGCTCGACCTGATCGAGCACGAACCGCCCCACATCACCGCTGCGGCTGACGCGGTCGGACAACCGACCCCGGATGCCACGGTTTCTGGACCGCGCGGCTGGGCCCAGCACATGCAGACGGTGGAGGCCCTTGGTCAGCAGCTCGCCCGGACAACCAGCATCGAGGACATCTGCAACCGCATCGGCGAAACGATTACCGCGCTGCTGCCTCACGACCAGTGCCGCGTGCTGTTGATGAGCGAGGACCGCACCCGCCTCGAGGTCGTTTACCTGCGAGGCACCGACCGCGAAGAATATCGGGACGTGACAGTTGCCAATACGGCGGTCGAGGTGGGGGAGGGGATTGCGGGCTGGGTCGCGGAGTCACGCCGCGGGGCGGTGCTGGGTGATACCGAGCACCATCCGAAGGCGGCACACGTGAAGGGAACCACCGTCATCGACGAGTCGATGTTGGCGGTTCCCGTCATGTTCGAAGACGAGGTTCTGGCGGTCATCGTGGTCCTCAAGCTCGGGCTGAATCAGTACTCGCTCGACCAGCTACGCTTGCTGACGATCCTGGCCAACCAGGCCGCCGTTTCCATCGCCAACGCGCGATTGATCGAACGGCTCGCCGCGGCCGCGTCCATGGATGCCTTGACCGGCTTGATGAACCGCGGCGCCTTCGAGGAGGCGGTGAATAAACAGATGTTGCGACCGCAGTCGTGGGGAAGCTTGCTGATGATCGATGTGGATGACCTCCGCGAGACCAACCAGGCCTATGGCCACCGGGCCGGCGACGCCGTCCTGAAGCGGGCGGCCCGGGCGATTCGAACGTCGATCCGCGGCGATGACCGGGCCTCGCGCTGGATTGGCGACGATTTCGCCATCCTGGCCCCGGGGATCGACGCCGCGCAGGCGGTCGTCCTCGCCGGTCGGATCGAGACCGCGCTGCAGTCCGACCGGATCTCGATCCGTTGGGGGACCGCCGAGTACCATGGCGACGCCCTGACTGCCCAGGACCTTCTGACGGCGGCCCTCAAGGCGCTTTCCGAGGGAGCTGGCGAGCGAGCCCGCCGGGCTGACGACGTCACGGCCCAAGCTTCCTGAGATCGCGGCTGACCTTTGGGCAAAGCCCCGCGCCCGAATGGGCAGGATGCGACGAGTTTCGCGCAATTTGCTTGACGGTCCAAAACCCGTCGCCTAACGTCAAAACCCGCCGCTGAGACTTTGGACTGCCCACGGGCTAACCACCCGTGCCGAGGAGGGTGTGAGGCTAGACGTACGTCACCGGCTGAAGCCGCCATCTTCGCCCGCCAATCTGCTGGCGCACCACGCGTGGAAGCTGGGCTTGGGCGTCGTCGTGGTTGTGCTCCTCACGGCCCGGGGCGCGGGTCCCGTCTACACGCACCCACACGGGCTTTCGACCAGCGTCGTCGCGACCAGTGTGCCCTGTGGCGACATCAAGCTCGATCAAGGCAGCAGCGATACCGCCACCTGGACGGCGACGAGTAGTCCCTATGGCACAGGCAGCCCCTACATCCTCCCGCACAACGATCCCAACCTCCCCACGACCGATCCCAACAATCCGAATTGCTTGACGATCACGAACGCTCCCGACGAGGTGCATGTGCCCGCGGGCATCAAGCTCGTGATCGATGGCAGCCAGGGTCCGGTCCAGATCTTTTCTCACGGCACCGGGATCTACGTCAACGGAGGTCAACTCAAGACCGTCAGCACCGATTCGACGAATACCGTCGTCTTCGAAGCGGAACCCGACGTCGCATCCTGGGACGGCATCAATGTCAGCGCCGCCGACTCGGCGAACCGCGGGAACGCGTCCCTCTCGTTTGTCAGCATTCAGCACGCGCTGACGGCGATCACGATCACGAGTGGCGCCACCTCGTCGCCCGATAGCGCCAGCTATGGCCTGACAGTACGCAACAGCGGCATCGGCCCGTCGTATTTCAACGGAATCGACGCCACCAACACTCCGATCCTGGTCAGTGGTCGTGTCGACCCGCTCACGTTGCGACCGGACGGCCAGTTCGGGACGCTGAACAACATCGGCTCCCGAGGGATCAAGGTGATGTACGACCAGGGGCTGCCCAACTATCCGTCCGTCATTCCCGACAAAGCGCTCGACGTGGAGAACATGACGTTCGGCAGCTCCGTACCCTTCGGTGAGACCACCTGCGTGCCGCTGCAGCCCTGCGCCGCAGGATCGATTGGCAACGATGCGATCCTGGGGAACTTTGTCACGGGCCAGCCGGCGATCAAGCTGGACAACAACAGCTTCTTCCGCGCCGGGAACTACGGCCTCGAGCTGACGAACGCGAACAACCCGACGATAACTAACAACATCTTCACCTGCAACGGGAGTGGCTCACCCAAGCCAGTGATCAGCTGTGTCGGCACCGAATTGCACTACCCCGCCATCTACCTTTCCGGCGTCACCAACCTCAAGTTTGGTGCCGCTGGGATCAACAACAATAGTGGTCAGCAAAACGGCCTCGATGCCATCGGCCTCAACGGCCAGGTGGTTTCCGACCTCACGTGGCAGACGCCGACCAACGACGCCAACGCGCCGTCACTCTTGCACCCGCCGCACGCCCTCGGCTATGTGATCGCGAACGGGGATCTGCAGCTCGTCAACTCCAAGCTGACGGTCAAGGACGGCGATGTCGTCAAGGTCAAGGGCGGCGCCATCCTCATCACGAACGGCAGCCTGGATGCCAGCGGTCCCTCCCTCAAGACCTTCACCAGTTTGCGAGACAACACGGTCGGTCTCCAGGCCTGTCCCTCGGTCCTCGTCCAGAGCTGTCCCTCACCGCTGCCGGCAAACGAATGGATCGGCATCAGCCTGGTCGGTAGCACTGGCAACATCGTCAATGCCAACATTCTGTTTCCCACCAAGGCGATCGACATCAGCGGCGGCCAGGCCTCGCTGAGCGGGCCCGACGGTGGCGCATACGGTCTGGTCGTCAGCAACAGCCGCCTGGGGCCGACGTTCTCCGACAGTGTCGCCGTCAATGCCACGCCGGTCTACATCGGCACCAGCAAGTTCTGCCGCATCGACACCATCCCATCGGATGCCGCGTACCTGCAGTGCGCGGGCCCGGGCCCCGGTGACCACGGGATCAACGCCAGTTACACCGGGACCCCCCGGCCCGCGGCCGGGGGCGGACTAAAACTTCTGGGTATCGACTTCCAGGGCAGCACCAATGAGGCAATCCTGGGGACGGCCCTCGGCGGTCGATTGGTCGACATCGAGAACAACACGGTCGAAACCGCGGGGACCTATGGGATGCACCTCGTGGCGGCCGACAACTTGACCCTGAAGAAAAACCGTGTCACCGGTAGCGGCACCGGCAACCTGGCAAATGCGACGACCTATCCCGCGATTTACCTCGACGGCATCAGCAAGGCAGACTTCAGCGGTCCGATCAGCGACAACACCGGCGCGGGCAACGGCCTGGACGCGATCGCCTTCCATGGATCGACCGCCGACCTCAAGCCCCTCAACTGGAAGACCATCGGCGCCGGCGGCGGTGCCCTCGGTTACCTCATCGATGGCGACCTGGCGGTCAACGGCGACCTCACGCTCGCCGCCAACGACTACGCGCCGGTCCTCGGTGGGGCGATCACGATGCACAACGGCACGTTCACGGCCACCGGCGCGACGCTGAGCAGTCTCAAGGAGCAAGCGCCGCATCTGCCGAGCTGCGGCTCGGTCTTCGTGCCGAAGGTCTCCGGCGTATGCCCGGTGACCGCTCCCGGCGACTGGACGGGTCTCATCCTTGACCCGGGCCAGGCGAATACCCTGACGGACTCGGAGATTCGCTACGCCGTGACCGGAATCTCGGTCGGCACGCCGACGGGATTGCGGCTTGCGCAAAACCTCACCATGACCCGGAGCAACGTTCGCAACACCGCCGCCGATGGCGTCGCCACCCAGTCTCCGCTCTCGATCACGGACGGCGCCTTCACCGGCAATGCCGGGCGCGGGATCAAGGTCGATCTGACCGGCGTCTCGCCCACTGCGGCGCAGCATCTCGTCATCAACGGCCACACGGCGATCGCCGGGAGCGGGCAGGATGGCATCCTGGCGATCAAGCTGGGCGGCCACACGGTCCAGATCTCGGGCCTCAGCGTCGACCACGCCGGGGCCTTCGGCATCAACCTGCGAGACGCGGACAACCTCACGCTGACCAATAACACCGTTACCAACAGCGCCGCGACCTATCCCGCCATTTATCTCAACGGCTTCACCGGACCGTTCGGCACCAGCCTGTCGCCCTTTATCTTCGGCAACAAGGGCGCGGGCAATGGGATCGACGCCATCGCGTTCCACGGCACCGTCACCGACAACCTGGCCTGGCAGACGGCGCGCAAGACCGCCGACCCAACCCAGCTGCTTGGCTATGTGCTCGACAACACGCTGAACATGCAGCCCGGTCAGATGCTGACGGTCGCTGCCGGCGACATCGTCAAGGTGGGCAACGGCGGCGTGCTCAATCTTCAGGGCGTCACGCTCCGCGCCGACGGAACCGAGTCGAGCGGGCAGACGATCTTTACCAGCCTGACCGATAACAGCGCCGGCGTGGTGGCCTGCCCATCGGTCCTCCTGCCCGGCTGTCAGTCGGCCGCCCCCGGCGACTGGGCCGGCATTAGCTTGTCGGGTAGCCTCGCGAATGGAACGCTTGTGAATGCCTCCGTGCGCTATGCGGTGACCGGGATCAGTATCACGAATGGCGCGGCGTCGACCAACGGCTCATCCAGCTTTGGTCTGGTCGTCTCGCGCAGCACGCTCGCTTCGACGAAAACGGATGGCGTCTTCTCGAGCAACACCGCGATTTCGGTCACCGACTCCACGATCAGTGGCGGTGTCCACGGCGCCAACGTCACGCTCACGAGCGACCCCACCACACCGGCAGCCTTACGGCTCAGCGGCAACCGGTTCGCGTCCCAGAGCGCTGAAGCCATTCTCGGGCAGGGGCTCTTCGGACAGCCCGTGTGGATCACGGACAACCGGGTGCAAAATGCCGGCACGTTTGGCATTCGCCTGCTGAACAGCAACAGCATCGTGCTTCGCAATAACAACGTAGTCGGCAGTGGTGGTGGGCCCGGTGCCGGCGCGGCGCGCTTCCCGGCGATCTACTTGCCGAGTGTCTCGGCCGACTTCGCACGCAACGTGCGAGGCAATGTCGGCAGCGGCAACGGACTGGATTCGATCGCCTTCGACGGGACGGTGACGAGCGACCTGACCTGGGTCACTCCGGATACCAACACGACCACGAAGCCGTTGGGCTACTTGCTCGATGGCGGACTGACCCTCGACAGCACCACACTGACCGTCAATCATGGCGGCATCGTGAAGACGCTCGGTGGGCCGATCACGATCAACGGGGGCAGCCTGATCGCAGCTGGCACCGCATCCGATCACGCGATCTTTACCAGCCTGAAAGACAACGTGTCGAGCGCCACGGCCACCGCTGCCTCGTGTCCGTCGGTCTTCGTGTCGCTGTCCGATTGCACACAACCGCAGGCGGGTAACTGGGGCGGCCTAGTCATCACGGACAAGGCCGGCCAGCGAGGCAACAACACCATCACCTATAGCCAGATCCAGTACGCGATCACCGGGATCTCGATCGACAGCGGGCCGATCACGACCGCAACGCCGAATCTCCTCGTCACACATTCCTGGATCCTCCATACGAGCCTGGATGGCATTCGTGCCTCCGACACGCCGATCGATATCGAAACAAGCGTGGTTGGCGACCAGTCGACCGCGCTGCTAGGCCATCCTCCCGACATACGCGGGAACGGCATCATCGCCAGCTTCTTCAGCCCAGCCGGCTGCCCATCCCCGGCGGGCTGCGTCCGTCTTACCCTGATCGGAAACAACCTCTATGCAACTGGCAAGGATGGGATCGTCGCCAATGGCCTGGGCGGGCAACCGACCGTCGTCAAGGACAACACCGTCTCCGTCGCCGGCACTTACGGCATCCGGCTGGTGGGCGCGGATCAGCTCACGCTGACCGGCAACGCAATCAACAACAGCGGCATCGCGGCCAACGCCTACCCGGCGATCTACCTGAACAATGTCAGCGGCGATTTCAACACGGCGATCACCGCCAATGGCGGCGCGGGCAACGGCCTGAACGCGCTCGTCTTTCACGGGACCGTCACGACGACAAGCGTCCAACGGGATTTCACCTGGCTCACTCCCGATCCGAGCGGCGTGCAGCCTCTCGGCTACATGCTCGACGGTGCACTGACAGTTAACGGAAATTTCAAGGCGACCAACGGCGTGGTCAAGATGCTGACCGAAGGCATCACCATCAATGGCGCGCTGATCAGCAGCGGGACGACCTACACGAGCCTGAAAGACAATGTGGCGCCATATGACTTGTGTCACACAGTCTTCGTGCCGACCGCGTGCCCGAGCCTCGGTCCCAGCGACTACTGGGGCGGTATCTCCGTTGTCGGGGGAGCCAGTACGTTCATCGGTGGCGAGTTGCGAAATTCGAAGCTCGGTCTCACCGTCAGCGGTGCTCCTCTCAGTGTCACCGGCCAGACGCACATCTCCAAGGTGACCGGTGACGCGATCACGGTGAAGAACACGGCGGCAAAGAGCAAGTTCGAAGACCTGACCGTGGACACCGTCTCGGGCAATGGCGTCAAGCTGGTGAACGCCGACGCGACGTTCTCCCGTGACGTGTTTACCACGGTCACCGGCGCCGGCAATTTCGCCATCAGCAGCACCGGCGGGACGGCGACGATCGATTGCTCGAGCTTCCACGACAACACCAATGGTGTTTCCTTCGATGGCACCAGCTCCATCAGCGACAGTGACGCCTACCACAACACGACGTCTGACGTAGTTGGGACCAGCGGAACTCCAACCGCAACCGCCGTGTGGTGGGGCACCGCCAACACCGGGGGCAACGTCAGCGGCGTAACGGTGACCGAGTTGCTCAGTAGCCAGTCGCCCGTGTTCAGCGACCCGCCCACCCCGGGCGGCAAAGTGGAGATCCTGGGGAGCAATCCGACGGCGACCGATACGCCTGCCGTCCGCGCGCTGGGCATCGGCACGCTGACCGTCAAGCTCACCTCCAGCCGGCGAATGGACCCCAACACCGCGCCGACTGTCACGTTCACGACGGGTGCTCCCGGCGATCCGACCCGGAACGTGACAACGCAGGTTGGCGGCACATGGAACAACCGCGTCTGGACCAGCAATCCGTATCCGCTCGATACCCTGGATGCCACCGCCGGGCTCAACCACCTGAGTGTCTCGGGATCCCGGAGCTGTATTCCCGACGGCCCGAGAACAGCGATCTCCCCGAACCCCAAAGACTTCAACGCCGCCGTGCTGCCGACGGTGGTCGCCGTCCAGTCCGGCGCGACGGCGACCTACGGCGGTACGACCACACTGAGCGCTACGCTCAAGTCCAGTGGGGCGCCGGTCGCCAATGAAACCGTCAGCCCGATCCAATTCACGATTCTCGACGCGGCCAGCCATTCGTTTGCCGCGGCCGCAGCGGGAACCGATGGGACTGGACTGGCGACGACATCCGCCATCAGCATCGCTGGCTTGAACGCGAGCCCACCGACCTACGGGCTCCGCGCGGTGTTCCTTGGTGACAACCTCTATTCGGTGAGCAACACCGATTCGAGCCAAACGCTCTTGATCAACAAAGTGGCAACGGTCACGACGTCGGCCGCGAGTGCGACGTCGGTGAAAACCGGCACGGCTGTCACCGATCAGGCGGTGATAACGGGCGTCGCGTCGACGGCGGGCGGAACCGTCACCTACAACCTCTTCAACACCGTTGGTTGCACCGGCTCACCGATATTCACAACGACGACCGCCTCATTCACCAATGGAAATGTGCCGGCGTCCAGCGCGTGGACGGCCATGCCTCCCGTGACCTATCAATGGCAGGCGACCTACAACGGCGACGGCAACCACCTCGCTAGTACCAGCGTTTGCGGGAGTGACAGCGTCACCGTGACGATCTCGACGCCGACCATGACGACCGCGGTGGCGCCGGCCAGCCCGGTAGTCACCGGCACGAGCGTCAAAGACCAGGCCACCCTTGCCGGCGCCACCTCGAATGCCGGTGGCACTGTGACGTACAAGCTCTATTCCGGGTCTCTGTGCACCGGTTCGGCAGTGTCGACCACGTTGGCGGCGACTGTGACCAACGCCGTGGTGGCGCAATCGGATCCGTTCACGGCCGCCCCGGCCGGGAGCTACACCTGGCAGGCGACCTACTCAGGTGACATCAACAACCAGACCACGACCAGCACCTGCGGAAGTGATCCGCTTGTGGTCAACAACGTTCTGGCTGTGATCAGCAGCGTGAGCCCAAGCAGCGGGCCAGTCGCGGGCAGTACAACCGTCACGATTACTGGGACGCACTTCGCCGGGGCTAGCGTTATCAAGTTCGGAAGCTTCATCGGAACGATCGTGAGCGTGTCCGATACCCAGATCAGTGCGAAGAGTCCTCAGGGCGCCGCCGGGCCGGTCGACATTTTCATTACGACGCCGAGCGGAACGTCGCTAGCGAATGCGCCGAACGACCAATTCACCT
>VBHO01000021.1 GCA_005882045.1 Chloroflexota bacterium
GCAGGCGGGCCAAATCATTGAGCAGGCGAACCGGGCTGCCGAACGGATTCAGCAGGAGGCTCAAGAGAAAGCCCGGGAAGAGGCCCGCCGGATCGTCGAGGGGGCCAGCCGCGACATCGATGCCGAACGGCAGCGGGCGATCCATGCGATTCGCTTGCAGATGGCGGATATCGTGACCGGGGCGGTGCGCCGGATCGTGGGCGAGAGCCTGGACGGCGAGCGCCATCGCCAGCTGATCGAGGCGGCGATCGAGCAGGTTGAAAAGGAGCCCAGTGCCTCGCAGTAACATCGCGCGTCGCTACGCGCAGGGAATCTTCCAGCTGGCCCAGGCCGACCGCGCCCTCGATGCCTGGCGGACCGAGCTTACTCAGCTTGAGGCGCTGCTGCAGGATGACGTGCTGCGGGCGGCCTTCGCCAATCCCGCGGTCACGACGCCCCGGCGCATGGAGCTGGCGCGTGGGCTGGCGCCCGAACTTCGACCGGAGACCCAAAACCTGTTGCGACTGTTGATCGAGCACCGTCGTACTTCGGAGATGCCCGCCATCCGGCGCGAGTTCGAGCGGATGGCCGACGAGGCGGCCGGCATCGTCAACGTCGCCCTCACCACGGCCATCGAGTTGGACGACGCGGAAAAGCGCCGCTACGAGAAGGCCCTCGCCGATCGGCTGGGCAAGACGGTTCGGCTGGAGTATCGACGCGACCCTGGACTCGTGGCGGGCGCCACGGTCCAGATCGGCGACCGGCTCATCGATGGCAGCGTACGGACCCAGCTGGATCGGCTGCGCCAGCAGCTGGTTGGATAGCCTAGGAGGCAATTCGAGATGACCATCAGCTCAGAAGAAATCAGCAGCCTGATCAAGCGGCGCATCAAGGAATTCGACGTCCCGATCCTCTCGGCTGATGTCGGCATCGTCACCGAGGTGGGCGACGGGATCGCGCAAGTCTATGGCCTGCAGGCCGCCCAGTCGCTCGAGATGCTCGAATTCAAGGGGGGCGTCGCCGGCATCGCCCTCAACCTCGAAGAAGACTCGGTCGGCGCCATCATCCTCGGCCCTTATGAGGGCATCAAGGAAGGCGATCAAGTGCGAACTACCGGCAAGATCATCCAGGTGCCGGTCGGCGAGGCATTGATCGGTCGGGTCGTGAACGGCCTGGGTGAGCCGATCGACGGCAAGGGACCGATCGCCACCAAAGAGTTTGCGCCGGTGGAGAAGGTCGCTCCCGGGGTGGTCACCCGCCAACCTGTCGACACACCGCTGCAGACCGGCATCAAGGCCATCGATTCCATGATTCCGATCGGCCGCGGCCAGCGGGAACTGATCATCGGCGACCGCCAGACCGGCAAGACGGCGATCGCGCTCGACACCATCATCAATCAGAAGGGCCAGGGCGTCATCTGTATCTACGTTGCCATCGGCCAGCGGGCGGCAACGGTGGCGCAGGTGGCCGCCACGCTCGAGGAGCGCGGCGCGATGGATTACACGATCATCGTCTCCGCCACCGCCAGCGACCCTGCCCCGCTGTGGTACCTGGCACCCTACGCCGGATGCTCGATGGGCGAGTACTTCCGGGACAAGGGCGGGGACGCGCTGCTGGTCTACGACGATCTGTCCAAGCACGCCTGGGCCTACCGCCAGATCTCGCTGTTGCTCCGCCGCCCGCCCGGGCGCGAGGCCTACCCCGGTGACGTCTTTTACCTGCACTCGCGGCTGCTCGAGCGGGCCGCCCGTATGAACAAGGACAATGGTGGCGGCTCGCTGACGGCACTGCCCATCATCGAGACCTTGGCGGGCGACATCTCCGCCTACATCCCGACGAACGTGATCTCAATCACCGATGGCCAGATCTATTTGCTGACCGACCTGTTCTACGCGGGCATTCGGCCCGCGATCTCTACCGGTCTGTCGGTCTCCCGGGTTGGCGGTGCCGCCCAGATCAAGGCGATTCGCCAGGTCGCCGGGCGGCTCCGGCTCGACTTATCACAATATCGCGAGCTGGCGGCCTTCGCCCAATGCGCGTCAGGCCTCGACAAGCGGACCCGCGACCAGCTCGAGCGCGGCAAGCGAATGACCGAGCTGCTCAAGCAAGGCCAGTACCAGCCGATGGCGATTCCGCAGCAGGTGATCGTCTTGTTTGCCGGTACCAATGGCTTCACCGACGATATCCCGGTCGAACAGGTGGCGGCCTTCGAAAAGGAGTTGCTCCGGTTTCTCAGCAGCAGCCATCCGGAGATTGCTGAGACCATTGCCAAGGAGAAGGCGATCTCGGACGCCACCGACAAGGCGCTGCGGGCGGCGATCGAAGAGTTCAAGAAGTCGAGCCCGATCATTCAGAAAGTCGAAGCGCGCCCAGCCGCGAGTGCGGAGCAAGCTCCCAAAGGTGGACCGCTGCAGAGCGCCAGGCGTGCCACCGAGCGCGAGACCACGAAGGAGAAGTAGACCCTGGCCACCCTCGCCGAGGTTCGTCGCCGGATCGCTAGCCTGCAGAACACGCAGCAGATCACGCGCGCGTTGCAGGCGGTGGCCGCCTCGAAGCTGCGGCGGGTGCAGGCGCGCGCCGAGGCCGCACGGCCGTATGCGGATCGGATGGCCGAAGTGCTCACCGAGGTCGCCAGCCGGAGCACCGGGACCCGGAACCCGTTCCTGACCAGGCGGGACGTGAAAAAGCGGCTGATGATCCTGGTCAGCGCCGACCGTGGTCTGGCGGGCGGGCTCAACGTCAACGCCTTCAGGGCCGCGCTCGGCTACATCCGCCAGGGACCCGACACGGTGCTGGTGACCATCGGACGCAAGGGGCGCGACTACTTTCGCCGGCTGGGCGTGTCGATCATTGCCGACGTTTCGCAGACCGGCGACCGTCCGGAATTGAAGGACATTCTCCCCGCGATCACGGTCGCGCGCGACGAGTATCTGAACGGGAATATTGACCAGATCGCGCTGTTGCACACCCACTTTGTCTCGGTCGCCAAGCAGGAGCCAAGGGTCTCCATCCTGGTCCCAGTCGAGGTGCCAGAACGAAAAGAAGGCGTGCGGGTCGATTACCTCTACGAGCCCGAACCCGAGGAGGTGCTGGCCAGCTTGCTGCCGCGCTACGTAGAGGCGCAGGTATACGCCGCCGTGCTCGACAACCTCGCCAGCTTCTACGCCGCCCAGATGATCGCGATGCGCAACGCCACCGATAACGCCGGCGAGCTGATCACCGACCTTACCCTGCTGCGCAACAAGGTGCGGCAGGCCACCATCACGAAAGAATTGAGTGAAATCGTCGGGGGCGCCGAGGCGCTGGCCGCCGGCTAGGAGGTACGCATGGCAATCGCGGAGAAGGAAACCAGGAAGGAAGCCGGGAAGAAGAAGGCCCGGATCGGCCGGGTCTACCAGATCATCGGGCCGGTGGTCGACGTCGCCTTCGAGACCGACGAGCTGCCCGAGATCTATCACGCCCTGGAGATCGACCGTGGCAAGGACCATCGCCTGGTGCTCGAAGTCCAGCAGCATCGCGGCAACAACATCGTTCGTACCATCGCCATGGACTCGACCGACGGCCTGGTGCGCGGCACCGAGGTGAAAGACACCGGTTCACCGATCACCGTCCCGGTGGGAAAGAGCACGCTCGGGCGGATGATGAACGTCATCGGCGAGCCGATCGACGGCAAGGGCCCCATCAAGAGCGACGCCCACCTGCCGATTCACCGTCCCGCTCCGCCGGTCAGCGAGCAAGCCGTGGAGACGACGGTGCTCGAGACCGGGATCAAGGTCATCGACCTCGTCACCACCTTCGCCAAGGGCAGCAAGATCGGCCTCTTCGGTGGCGCGGGCGTCGGCAAGACCGTCATCGTCCAGGAGCTGATCCGCAACATCGCTGAGGAGCACCAGGGATTTTCGGTCTTCGCCGGGGTCGGCGAGCGTACCCGCGAGGGCAATTCGCTATGGATCGAGATGACCGAGTCCAAAGTTATCGAGAAGACGTCACTGGTATTCGGGCAGATGAATGAGCCGCCCGGGGCACGCGCTCGGGTCGGACTGACAGGCCTGACGCTCGCGGAGTACTTCCGCGATGAGTACGGCCAGGACGTTCTCCTGTTCATCGATAACGTGTTCCGCTACATGCTGGCGGGCAGCGAGGTGTCCGCCCTGCTGGGACGCCTGCCCTCGGCGGTCGGGTATCAGCCGACCCTGGCCACCGAGATGGGCGATCTCGAAGAGCGCATCACGTCGACGAAGAAGGGGTCGATCACGTCGGTGCAGGCGGTCTTCGTGCCGGCCGATGACTACACGGACCCGGCGATCGCGACCACCTTCGCCCATCTGGGCGCGACGGTGAGCCTGTCACGAGCCATCGTCGAGCGCGGGATCTACCCGGCGGTCGACCCGCTCGACTCCTTCTCGCGCTTCCTCACGCCGGACGTCGTCGGCGATGAGCACTACCGGGTCGCGCGCGGGGTGCAACAGGTACTCCAGCGCAACAAGGAGCTGCAGGACATTATTGCCATCCTCGGCCCCGACGAGCTGTCCGAAGACGACAAGCTGTTGGTGGCGCGCGCCCGCAAGATCGAGCGCTTCCTCTCGCAGCCGTTCTACGTCGCCGAGGTCTTCACCAACCGGCCCGGCAAGTACGTGCCGCTGAAGGAGACGATCCGTGGATTCGGCGAGATCCTCGACGGCAAGCATGACGATCTGCCGGAGCAGGCGTTCTACATGGCCGGGACGATCGACGAGGTGGTCGAAGCGGCAAAAGGTAGCGGTTCCAGCTAGCGATGGCTGACAAGCTCCATGTCGACATCGTGACCGTCGAGGGACGACGCTACCGAGGTGACGCGGACTTCGTGCTCGCCCCGGGCTCAGAGGGCGAGCTCGGCGTTCTGCCACGGCACGTTCCGCTGCTGACCCCGCTGGCCCCGGGAACGGTGAAAGTCCGCAACGACGGTGAGGAGCTGTTCTTCTTCGTGGGTGGCGGATTCCTCGAGGTGCGTCCCGACCAGGTCACCGTCCTCGCCGATGCTGCGGAACGGGCCGAGGACATCGATGAGGCCCGCGCTGAGGAAGCTCGACGACGGGCGGAGAGCCTGCTCCAACAAAAGCTGTCCGACGCCGACCAGGCAGCGGCCTCTGCCTCATTGGCCCGGGCCGAAGCGCGGCTGCGCCTGGCCGAGCTTCGCCGACGCCGGCGAGTGTAAATCCAACTCAAATCTGATAGCCCCATCTGACTGCCATTGGGCGGGGCGGGCTGTTACCCTAGGGGGTCAGTGGCCCAACTCCTGATCGAGGGGGGAACTCGATTGGTCGGGCGGGTCCCGATCAGTGGCTCCAAGAACGCGGTCCTCCCAATCCTGGCAGCCTGCCTGCTGACCGACGAAGAGTGCCGGCTCAAGAACGTGCCCCGGCTCGAGGACGTCTCGACCATGAAGAGCCTGCTGGAAGGCATGGGGGTCCAGATCCGCTGGCTGGACCCGCAGCAGCTCCAGGTCAATGCGCAGCGGCTGGCCCGGAGCGAGGTGCTGGCGACGATGGCGAACCGGATGCGGGCGTCTTTTTTGCTGATCGGTCCGCTCCTGGCGCGGCGAGGCGAGGCACGGGTGCCGAAGCCAGGTGGGGACGACATCGGCATGCGCCGAGTCGAGCAGCACCTCCACGGTCTACGCTTGATGGGCGCCCACGTGGAGTTGGTGGACGGTGAGTATGTCGCCCGGGCTGACCGCCTGCACGGCGCCACCATCCATCTCGATATGCCAACGGTGACTGGGACCGAGAACCTGATGATGGCCGCCGCTACGGCCGACGGCATCACCACCATCCACAATGCGGCCCGTGAGCCACACGTCGTGGACCTTGCAATGTTTCTCGGCAAGATGGGCGCTCAGATCAACGGTATCGGGACCGATGTGCTGCAAATCGAGGGCGTGACCGAGTTGAGCGGCGCGACCCATCGCGTCATCCCGGACAACATCGAGGCCGGCACCTACGCATTCGCGATCGCGGCCACCGGCGGGGAGGCGGTGCTGGAAGACGTCCAGACCGCGGACCTGCGGGCCGTCATGCTGAAGCTGCGCGAGGCCGGCGTCGAGGTGGAGGACCAAACGCACAGTCTCTGGGTGCAAGGCAACGGACGCCTGCAGCCGGTTGACGTCACGACCTGGCCCCACCCCGGATTCCCAACCGACTTGCAAGCGCCATTCGTGAGCCTGATGACGCAGGCGCAGGGGAAGTGCGTCATCTCGGAGGCGGTCTTCGAGAACCGCTTCCAGCATGTGCCGGAATTGCGCAAGCTCGGGGCCGACATTTACGTCGAGGGTCGCAGCGCCATGGTCTCGGGTCCCAGCAAGTTGCACGGCGCCGCCGTCAGCGTGCCCGACATTCGATCAGGGGCGGCGCTGGTGGTCGCGGCACTCTGCGCGACGGGCACGACCAGGTTCGACAACATCTATCACCTGGATCGCGGTTACCAGGACATCGTGGCCAAACTCGAGCGCGTGGGTGCACAGATCTCGCGCGTGGGCGACGCGGGCGACGTGCACCCGGACCTTTCCCGGGTCGTGGGGGATTGAGACAGGGTGCTCTCCAAGAAAATTGGGATCGACCTGGGAACCTCGACCGTCCTCGTCTACGTCAAGGGTGAAGGTGTCGTGGTCAACGAGCCGACCTTGATGGCAACCGATGGCAAGGGTGGACGGGTGCTGGCGATCGGACGAGCCGCGACGCAACTGGTGGGCCGCGGCGGAAAGGCCCGCACGGTCCGGCCGGTGCGTGACGGCAACGGGGTCGATTACGGCGTGGCGGGCGCCATGCTTCAGCACCTGATCGGCCGCATCGTCGGCCGGCAGCGGATCTTCCGGCCGGATGTCATGCTCTCGGTGGGACCCATGGTCACCGGAGTCGAGCGCCGGGCCGTCCTGGAGGCCACCATGCAGGCCGGCGCCAAGACGGCCTACCTGATCGACAAGCCGATGGCCGCCGCCATCGGGGCGAAGGTCGCCGTTTCCAGCACCGACGGCATTGTCGTGGTCAACCTCGGCGCCGGCTCTACCGAAATGGCGGTGATCGTGCTGGGCGAGATCGTCGCCATGCAGTCGATCCCGACCGGCGGCGATGCCCTCGACCGGGCCATCGAAGCATCCCTGGCGCGGACGCGCGGGGCCCAGCTCCAGCCGGGCGACGCCGAGCGCCTCAAGCTCGAGATCGGGTCGGCGATTACCCCCGCCACCGAGACCTCGATCGAGCTGAACGGCGACGGCGACAGGCGTGGCGCCCCGCTTCACGTGACCAGCCGCGAAGTGCAGGCGGCGATCCGAGAGCCGCTCGAAGCGATCGTTGCCGGCCTGCAGCGCCTGCTGGCCCAGGTGCCCGAGGCGCGCCGCGCCGCGGTCACCCGCAACGGTCTGGTGCTCTCCGGGGGCGGCGCCCAGTTGCCGGGGATGGCGGAGTTTCTCACGGCCCGCGTCGGCATGCCTGCCCGCGTCGCGCGTGATCCCCAGAGCTGTGTGGCCGTCGGGACGGGCATGGCGCTCGACAACATGCAGGTCGTCCGTCGGGGACAGCACTACATCACATGAGTACCGAACGGCGCCCATCATCCGACGTGGCAATTCTGCTGGGGGGCGGGGTGCGGGAGGCGCTGATGGCGCAATCGGTGCTGCGCGCCTGCGAGGGCGCCACGGTGTTCGCGTCGGCGGATGCCATCGGGACTGTGCTGGGAATCCCGTCGGTCGGCCGCACCTCGGTCTTCGATGATTCGCCAGGGGAACTCCTACGAGTCTTTCGGCGATTGCGGGCGGGGGCGGTTGGGACGGTCGTCGTTCCCTACCCGGCCCGCTACCTTCACCTGGCGCTCGCCTACTTCGCTGCGGTGCCACGCCGCCTGGTGGCGGCTGGAGCCCATGACTGGGTGGCGACCGAGCGGGCGCGGACGACAAAAGATCTGCATCCGACCGAGGCCAACTGGCGGCTGGCCGCCGTCGCCAGCCGGCGGCCGATGCTGGCGCCCGGCGATTCGCCCAGCCTGCGGCCGCCGGAGGCGGTGCGGGTGCAGGCCATGGCGCGCTGGCCGGCGTTCATCGGCAGCGGCCACCACCCCCTGATCCTGATTCCAGGCGGCGGCGGCTGGTCATCCGAGCGGCGCGCGCCGAGCTGGCCGGCGGAACGCTTTGCCGTGGTGGCCAACCAATCGACGGCGGAACGCATCGTGATCTTGAGTGGAGCCGGCGATCAACAGGCCGTCCGCGAGACGCGGGCCAGCATCGCCAAGCCCACCCTTACGCTCAAGCTCGCTGACATGACGGCGGACGAGGTGGCCGTGTTCAGCGAGCTCAGCCTTGGCGTCGTCGGGCACGATGGCGATGCGCTCTACGTCGCGGCGGCCACCGGCGCGCTGGTGCTCGCCACCGCCCGCAAGCCCGACATCCCGCCGATTGGTGATCGCGTCGTCACCTTGTGGGCCGACGATTTCGAACGCTTCCCCGCCCGGCGGGTGCTGGAGGCCCTCTCGAAGCAGGCGCGGATCGATACTTACGCCTGATCCCGTTGGCTCCGGCCGCCAAAGGCTCGTGGTTGCGATGGACACGCGGGCGCTGGGGGAAGGGGCCGCTACCGGCGTTGGCCGGTACATCCAGGCGCTGATCGGCGCCTTCCGCGAGAGCCGTGGCATCGACCTTGCCCTCTACCCGGACCGGGGCCTTCGCGTGGTCGGGCCCCAGGTGCTGATCCCGCTGCGCATGCGCGGCGACCACGCGCAGCTCATCCATGGTCCGGCGAATGCGCTCCCGTTGTTCGGCTTTGGTTTGCCCGGCGTGGTCACGATTCACGATCTCGCCATCTACGACCATCCGGAATGGTTTCCCGCGGGGCAGTGGTTCGCGACCAGGGTGGTGGTGCCGCGATCCGTCCACCAGGCCCGCGCCATCATCTGCCCCTCGACGGCGACCAGGGAGGCGGTCGTGCGTCACTTTCAGGTCGACCCGCAGCGATGCCGGGTGATCCCGCACGGGGTCGAGACCGAGTTCAGCCTTCCGATATCGACCGCCGTGCGCGCCGATCTGGCCGCGCGCTACGCGCTGCCTGACCGCTACCTGCTGCAGGTCGGCACCGTGCAGCCGCGCAAGAACTACGTCACCAGCCTGCGCGCGCTGGCGCGCATCCCGGCGGAGCAGCGGCTTCCCTTGCTCGTGGTCGGTGGGTTTGGCTGGAAATATGACGACGTGGTCGATAGCGTGCGCGAGCTCAACCTGGAGCAGTGGGTGCGGTTCGTGGGCTACGCGGCGATGGAAGAGCTGCCCGGCCTTTACCAGATGGCGCAGGCGGTTCTTTTTCCCTCGCTGGACGAGGGCTTCGGCCTGCCGGTCCTGGAGGCGTTTGCCGCCGGAACGCCGGTCGTCGCCTCGAATGCGGGCGCCATTCCGGAAGTCGCCCGTGATGCGGCGCTACTCAGCGCGCCCACGGATGACGCAGCGCTGGCGGGGAATCTCGCCCGCCTGCTGACCGATCGCGCGCTGCGCGAGCGCCAGGTCGCGGCGGGCCGGGCGCGCGCCGCTCTGTATACCTGGTCGGCGAGCGCCGCCGCGCACCGCGATGTCTACGAGTCGATCGTCAGCGGCTGACCCTGGCGGGCCACTGCATCCAGCACCCCCCAGGTCTTGGCGGCGGCAACCTCCCAGGTGAAGTCGGCGCTGCGGGCGGCCCCGGATACGATCAAGCGACGCTGGAGTGCCGGGTCGTGGGCGAGCTCGAGCATGGCCTGGCTCCAGGCGCCCGCATCGTCGGGACTCAACAGGATGCCAGCGCTACCGATGATTTCCGGCAGCGCGCCGGCGGTCGATCCGATCACCGCCGTGCCACATCGCATCGCTTCCAGCGCCGGAAAGCCGAAGCCTTCGAAGCGTGAAGGCAAGGTCAGGGCGATGGCGCCGGCGTAGAGCGCCGGCAGGTCATCGGGCGGCACGTAGTGGAGTATCCGAACCGCACCCGCCGAAGCGTCATCGTGGCCCGGTCCCGCCAGAACCAGCTCGGCCTCCAGCCCGCGGCGGCGCGCCTCATCGAAGGCGCGGCGCAACATGCCCAGGTTCTTGCGCGGGTGGTTGCGGCCAACGTAGAGAAAGTACGCACCGCCGATCCCGAGCCGTCCCAGCACCTCATCCACTTTGGACGGGTCCTGCGGCCGCATCCTTGGGTCGATGCCGGAGTGCACCACGCTGATGCGCCCACCCGGCACGTTGTAGAAGCGAGCCAGGTCATCGGCCGTCGATTGCGAAACGGCGATCAGGCGATTGGCGCGGCGCGCCGCATACCGCGTGGTGGCTTCCAGGTACCAGCGTGCGGTACGTGAGTAGGAGCGCGGCTCGCGACGGTGACCGATGTCGTGGATGGTGACCACCGATTTCAGGCCAAGCGCGAAGGGCAAGACATGGCTCGGGATGAACGTCACATCGGGCCGCTCGCGACGGAGCGCCTGCCGCAACCGCCAGTGAGTCCACATGCGCGGAAACGGAATGCCGCGCCACTCGACACCGCTTGGCAGCCACGCAGGCGCCTCGATCGCATTGGCGTAGACCCGCATCGTGCGCCGTCCCCGCGATACGGCTAGCGCTTCGATGATGCTGCGCGCATAAATTTCGGTTCCGGTCGCGAAGCGACGGATCGCGGGCGTTCCGTCTATCCCTATTAGCACGGTTGGCCTGCGCTGGCGCGCAAGGGTAGTTGCAGAGTGACTTTATCGCGCAGGTGCGCCGTCCAGCCGCTCGCGGCGCACTCGCGCTTAAGAACGTGCGCTCGTGTGCTCGCGCGAGCGGCATGCGGCGCCTGCGCGTTACGCGCCAAAGCGCGAGTCGGCCTGTGGCCTCGTTCTTCTGCTAACTTGCGCGAGTGGCTGGTGGCAATGCGGTGCCGGACGGTATAGCCCTTGACCTTTTGTTTGCCGCGAAGCCATTCACGGG
>VBHO01000239.1 GCA_005882045.1 Chloroflexota bacterium
AAGGACGCGATGTTGATCACGGACCCACCCCCGGCCTTGATCAGTTCGGGAATGCCGTGCTTGCAGCAGAACGCCAGTCCCTTGACGTTGATCGCCATGGTCCGGTCCCAGATGGCGTCGGTCGTCGTCAGGACAGACTCGTCGGCCTCGTCGAAGATGCCGGCGTTGTTATAGAGGACGTCGAGCTTGCCGAATCGACCGACCGCCGTCTCGACGAAGACCGCGACGTCGGCATCGTGGGTCACGTCTCCGACCACCGCCACCGCCTGTCCCTGCAGGCCGGCCACGGTTTCATGGACCGCCCTGTCGTTGACGTCCGCGGCCACGACGCGGGCCCCTTCGCCAACGAACATCTGGGTGGCAAGCCGGCCCATCCCGCTGCCGGCGCCGGTGATCAGCGCGACTTTTCCGTCGAGTCGTCCCATCTCCCCTCCCGTCAAATTCACGAGGCGCGAGCCCGGCTCGCGCCTCGCATCAGGCTATCGGTTGCTTAAACGGGTTGTGGCGTGAGCGTTGGCGCAGGCTCCGTAACCGCCGGCTCGTGGTAGATCGAGCCCTTTTCGACATCGGCCTCCAGCTTGCGCATGTCGTCTTCCGAGCCCATGATGATGGGCCCGTTGTAGTGATTCTTGCCCCAGAGCAGATAGTAGAGACCGCCGATGATCAGGAAGATTGCCACCGCGGGGCCTGCCCAGGTTCCGGTCGCCGTCAGCCAGCCGATGACGTCGCCGGTGTACTTCGCGCTGTACTCGGGCAGCATCAGGATGACGCTGATGAACGCGACCCAGATCACAGCCGCCCAGGCCACGATCGGCCAGTACCGGCCCAGGTTCCACGGCCCCGGCTTCCACCGATCCGGATAGATCAGGGCCAACAGGACCGGAATGACATAGGAGACGTAGAGGCCGATGACGGAGATCGACACCACGATCGAATAGATGGCCGGTACCGGGAACTGCGCGACCATCGGGATGAAGGCGATGATCGCCGCCACCCAGATGGCGCGGGCCGGCGTCCGGTACTTCTTGCTGACAACGTGCAGCCACTTGGAGCCCGGCAGGGCGCCGTCGCGGCTGAAGGCGAACAGCATGCGGGAGTTCGAGGTGATGGAGCTCAAGCCGCAGAAGGCCTGCGCCACGACGAACCCGGTGAAGAGCAGTAACCCGCCGGTTGAGCCGAGCGCATTCTTGACGATGTCGAGGACCGGGTTGGAACTGGCCGCCGTCTTGGCGAGATCGGGAATCGCCAACGTGAGCGCCAGCAGCATCAGGTAGCCGAAGATCAGCGACCAAAAGACCGAGTTCACGATGCCCCAGGGCGCTCGCCGCGCCGGGTTGACCGTCTCTTCCGTGACGTGTGCCGAGGCGTCGTAGCCGGTGAACGTCCACTGCGCCAGCAACATGCCGACCAGGAACGCATAGAGCGGCGAGCCGAAGCCCGAGGCGTTATACGACTGGGTGAAGACGTAGCTCAGGGGGTGGAGGGGATGCAGGAGGCCGACCGCCACCAGCAGCACGGCGATTACGCCGATGTGCCACCAGACGCTGATGTCGGCGGCTCGGGCCGCCAGCCTGACCCCGACATGGTTGATGGTCGCCTGGACGACCAGCAGCACGGCAAAGACGCCGATGACTCCGATCTTGCCCGAGGTCGTCGTCAGATCACTCGGGTAGCCCCAGAGCGAGTTGAACAACGCGGCGGCGAAGATGGCGTTGCCATAGACGATGCCGGAGGTGATCGTGACCTGGCCGATCAGATTGAACCAGCCGGTGATCCAACCCCAGTGCTTGTTGCCGAGCTTGGCCGCCTGGTAGTAAAGCGCGCCCGCTGTCGGCAGGGCCGAAGCGAGCTGAGCCATGGCGGCGGCAACAACCAGCACCGCGACGCCTACGACCAGCCAGCCGATCCCCATCTGCTGAGGGCCGCCATGGTTCAAACCGTAGCTGTAGAGGGTGAGTCCGCCGGTAAGAACGGAAATGATGGTGAACGAGATCGCGAAGTTGCTGAAGCCACCCATGTCGCGGAACAGCTGCTGGGCGTAGCCCATCTGGTGCAGCCGGGCCGTATCGGCACGGATCTGCTCCTCCTTGGTCACTGTCGGCATGCTTATGCCTTCCTTTGCCCGAGCTAAATTCGATCCCCCAATTCGGGCTGCTCATATTTGATGCCCGACCCCACCCAAAGTCAAGGGACCGGTGGCCCTTAACAACAATTTGCGCCCGGACGAGCAAGCCGGGCCGCCCCCGTCACGTTTCCGTCTCATGCCCAAACTCCCCCGCCTGGTGGTCGCGATCGCGGCCGCCGCCAGCCTGACCGTTGCCTTAGCCGGCCAGCCGGCCTATGCCGCCGTCAAGAAAAGCACCCGGCCGGTGACGCGTGTGGTTCATCGTGCCGCCACGCCGCCCGCCCGGCTGACCACCGCGCAGGCGCGCGCCATCCTTATCCGGGCCGCCCGGCATCACAATCTGAATCCGAACTTCGTACTCGCCGTCTCCTACTGGGAGAGCGGCTGGAAGCAGTCGGCGCTCTCGCGCACCGGCGCCGTCGGCCTGATGCAGGTGGAACCCTATACCGCCGTCTGGGCGGGCCCCGCCCTGCTGCACCGTCGCGTCGACCTCAACAATCCGGTCGACAATGCCGAGCTGGGCGCCGCGCTGCTTCGCACTTACCTCGACCAGCTCCATGATCCAAAGCTTGCCCTCGCCGCCTACTACCAGG
>VBHO01000022.1 GCA_005882045.1 Chloroflexota bacterium
CGTCCTGCGCGAGGATCGGGGGGTAAAGCCCGCGTGCGAGCTCGCGAAGCGTTTCGATGGCCTCATTGGCGTCCGCCGTCAGCTCGTCCAGAGCCGCCTGCGTCGGCTGGGGATCTTTCGTCGCGAGGTTCTTCATCAGGGCGATCTTCAGCTTCAGCGCCACCAGGTTCTGTTGGGCGCCATCATGAAGGTTGCGTTCTAGGCGCCGCCGTTCTGTGTCCTGCGCGGTGACGAGCCGCTGCCGCGACGCCTGCAGCTCGTCGAGCCGCTGCACCAATTCCGCGGTGAGCCGCGTGTTCTTCAGCACGAGGCCGGCCTCCCGCGAGAGGTCGCCCAGCAGGCGGCTCTCGGCTGCCGTCATTTCTTGCCGCTTCGAGACGGCGAGCGCGCCCAAGAGTTCGCCCTGGTACCGGACGGGCACCGCTTCGGCGACCCCGTTGATCGGCGGTAACTCGTCGGTCGACAGTGGAAGGGTGCTCGGACCGGCGGCGCCGGCCGGCCATGACGCCGCGCGCCGGAGCTCGTGCCCGACGCGCAGCCACACCGTGGCGCTATCCGCCGCGGTCCCCTCAGCAAGCACTTGCGCCATGCGGATGGGCAGCTCATCGCTCGCGTACATTTCGGACACGCGCCTGCTGAACTGTGACAGCACCTCGTACGGCGTGGCGCGTTTGCCGTAGACCAGCCGGTTCGCCAGCCGCTGAAGTCGGCGACGGACCGGTTGAAAGGCGAGGGCGACGATCGCACCAACAGCCACCCCCGCCGCAGGGTCGTTGCGTGGCAGCTGGCCCACCCGGCTGCCGACGGTGACGACGGTCACGAAGTAGACGATGCTGATCAGCACCACCAACGTGCCGTAAACAAGCGCCTGGCGGAGCAAGACATCGATGTCGTAGAGGTGGTATTTGAGCACAGCGATTCCGAGCGAGACCGCGAGCGCGGTGAACGCGAGCGGCGTCAGTACGTCGAAGATCGGATTGAAGACGACGGTATTGTTGTGATAAACGAAGGCGCCGGCGACGATACCTGAAACGGCGACAATCGCCAACACCAATCCGGCGAATGCGAACCAGCGGATCTGCTGCCTCTCATCAGGCCCCGCGCGGCGGAAGCGGATGAAGAGACTGACGTTCGCGAGCAGCGTACCGATCACTCCAAGCACCTGGCCGATATGAATCCCAAACAATCCCAACCCAAAGCCGACGACGACCAGCGGGGCAAGGAGCCACCAGCGAGGTGAGATTGGTTTGCCGTCGGGAAAAAGCAACGGCAGGAAAAACAGCATGAGAACGACCGGTACCACCCACTCCCATACCTCCAGCCACCTTACGAAGTCGAGCGCCGGGAGTGATCGGTTGACGTAGGTCCCGAGGGTCCCGTACCCGAGCCCGAATTCATAGACCGCGGTAAGCAACCCGATCCCGCAGGCCACCCAACCTATCCGGTTTCCTGGCCGGCGGGCGACGATGAGCGAACCGACGAAGACGAAGGCCAACGCGTAGAGGGGGCTGAGGCGAATCCACCACCCATCGACGACCGTCAGATCGTGTGGCGAAATCAGCCTGGTCGGCGTTGCGCCTCGGAGGGCATTACCGGCGATGAACAACGCCAGCGTGGCGATAACGCTCGCCCTGGCCAGCCCGTTCCCGCGCCGCCAAAGTGCTCGGCCCATGTGCTGAGCACAGCATATGGAAGCGGGGCGGCCGCCTCGGCGGCCGCCCTCGCTCGTCGCGGCTAACGGTTAGTTACCCGGAGCAGTTCGGGTTTGGCAGCACCGGACTGGACAATGTGCCGAAGAAGTACGACGACGGTCCGTCGAATTGCGCGTCTCCGCCAAAGGCATTGCCGTTCGGCATCTGTCCAAACTCCCAGACGCAGCTGCCGCTGACCTTGGCCTGTGTCCAATAGGGATAGAAGCCCCCCGGAGCTCCTGGTGGTGGAGCGGCGCACCCGCTCAACCTGGTGGGACCGCAGGTCGACTCACTGGCCGCCAGATCCGTTTCGAACTGGACGCTGCTGTACATCTGGCCGTTGGTGGTCGGCTGCTGCTGCAGGAAGGTCGATGGGAAGGTGTTCGGGCTCGTGCTGTTGGGCCAATCCCGCCAGTACGGGGTCCCATCGAAGTCCACGTCGCCATTGCCGAAGAAATTCACGCAGCCGGTGACCTCATTGGGGTCAGACGTACCGCCGTGCGTGTCGCCGGCAGGGTAGCAGGGCGCATCACTGATTTCAGGATTGCTCGCGTTGTCGGCGGGCACTTCGTACGGCCCGCTGCAGGTCTGCCAGAACGTATCGGTGAAGCCGCCCACCGTGAAGGTGACCGGATTCGAGACCGTCGTGCAGGGCGTGAAGTGGCCGATCTCGAACTGGGTCAGAATGCCACCCTGCAACGCCGCCCACGGCACCAGGTTTTGCGGCTGGGCCGTGCTGTACTCCGGCTCGTAATTGAAGGGCACACCCTTGCAGTTTCCGAGGATGGTCGCCATGTAGCCGTTGGCCGCTGAGGCCTGCATGAAACCGCTCTGCCCGGTCGAGAGGTCATCGACCTGGACCTTCAGGGCCGAGCCGCCGCCTCCGGGTACCGGTGCATCGAAGATGTGGACCCGAAGTCGATCACCAGGATTCATCAAGAGGGTCGTCGCGTTCGGTGTGACGGTGGCGAGATTGGCGCGCTGTGGGCTTGGGGGACCGGTCGGCACGCCGTCGGTCTGGATGAACGCGAAGTTGGTGGGCTCGATGCAATTGAAGTTGCAGAAGTGGAACTGACCGGTACATTCGAGGTCGTTGATATGCAGCGATGCGCACCAGTGGCTGTTGTCGCAGCTGAGGTTGTCGGGGAACGGTCCGAAGCCGGGCGGATAGAACTGGACTTCGAGGAAGGAGCTGCCGCCACCGTCGACGTTGAAGGTGGGCGGGTTCTTCGGCGCGTTCGAGTCGCTGTTCGGCTTACAGGCGGCCTGCGGAAACGAGAACGGATCGCAAAGGGCCATGCCGAACCACGGTGCCGCCGAAAGCTCGAACCAGTGGGTCAGGTCGCTACCTGGGGTTGCGACCGTCGGCGCGGCAGCCGGATCCATCGGCAGCTGCTCCGTCCAGGTGACATCGTTGGCCGAGCCGGGCACGGTCGAGAGGAAGCGGATGCTGGGCTCGTCGTGGCCGATGTAGTGGCCGTTGTCGTAGAAGCGCGACGGTTTGCCGTCGTACAGTGCCCGCGGATCGGCGCAGACCATGTTGCGTTTGACCGATTTCTGGATCGGTGAATAGCCGTTGCAGTCGAGCAAGCCGATGGCACCTGGCGCCACCCCATCCGTGGTCGACGTCGTACTCGCGGATCCGGCCGCGCCCGTCCCGGCGAGGCTGGAGATGGCGACAAGCACCGCAAACAGGAGTCGAATGGCCCTCATCACGTTTACCCTCCAATAAACGAGCCGACCAAAAACCCTCCCTATCGTAGGACCCAAAACGCCGATCTGCCGGCTGGATACGGGCCGGGGTTACGGCGGCCCCCCGGCCGCGAGTTACTCGCCTCGGAAGTAATTCATCTAACATCGGCTGCGCATGCCCGTCACGGTTGGCCCATCGAGTCTGACCATCAACCACGACCGTCAGTTCCTCATCAGCCAGCCAAACGCCACCATGCTGCCGCAGGACGACGTGGGCTTCTACGCCCGCGATACCCGGTTCGTCAGCGGCTACAGCGTCACCATCAACGGCCTGAAACCGCTCCTGCTCGACGCGATCACCGTGGAGCATTTTTCGGCGCGCCATGAGTTCATGACACCCGAGCTCCGCCTCGGGTCCAGCACCGGTGACGGCGCCGACGGCGTCCTCCCCGAGCGGTCGGTCGGCTTCCGGCTGGAGCGCACCATCCTCGAAGGTGTCCACGAGGACTACGACCTGACGAACTACGCCATGCATCCGGTGCGACTCGTACTGGAAATCGGGATCGAATCGGACTTCGCCGACATCTTCGACGTGCGGTCCCATCGCTTGATCCGGCGCGGAGATCTCCAGACGGTCTGGCGGCCGCGGGCCGGCGAGCTGCGGAGCAGCTATCGCAACCGCACCTTCCGGCGCGGCCTGATCGTCAAGGTAGAGAAGGCGGGATCGAACGCCGAGTATGCCAATGGCCGTCTGGTCTTCGTCTGCGAGCTCCTTCCCGGCGCGGAATGGCACGTCTGTCTGAAATGGCTGCCGGTCATCGGTCCGCGCCCAGCCCGCACGCTTCCCTGTCACTCACTCGTCCTCGGCGACTCGCGCGTGGCTCATCCGCTGCCCCCTGTCGAGCTCGTCACCAGTCATCCGACGCTGCCCGCGATCTGGCAGCAGGCGGTCGAAGACACCGAAGCCCTCCGGATGGTCGAAACCACCGCTAGGGGCGGCGTGTTCGTGCCGGCGGCAGGCATTCCCTGGTTCGTGACCGTGTTCGGCCGCGATTCGCTGGTGGTTTCGATGGAAAGTATCAGCGCCTTTCCGGAGTTCGCGCTTGGGGCGCTGCGGACGCTGGCGCAGGTCCAGGCCACCGACGATGACGCCGAACAGGACAAGGAACCGGGGAAGATCCCGCACGAAATCCGCACTGGTGAACTGGCGAGCCTAAAGCTGCTGCCCTTCGCGCCCTACTACGGCACAGCTGATGCCACGCCGCTCTTCATCATCGTGCTCTCCTACGCCTATCAGTGGTCCGGTGACGTTGGGCTGCTGCGGCGCTATCGCCGCCATGCGGAAGCCGCCATGGGATGGCTGTTGAACTACGGCGATCGCGATGGCGACGGATTTCAGGAATATCTCAAGCGGTCGAAGCAGGGCATAGACAATCAGGGCTGGAAGGACTCCTGGGACGCAATCCGGAATGGCGACGGCTCGATCGCGCAGGCGCCCATCGCCCTCTGTGAGCTGCAGGGTTATGCCTTCGACGCCATGCTGCGCATGGCGGAAATCTACGATCTCCTCGAGGAGCCCGAGAAGGCCGAGGGCATGCGGGAGCGCGCCCGCCGCCTGTACCAGCAGTTCAACGAGGTGTTCTGGTGGGAAGAGGAAGGCACCTACTACCTCGGCCTCGACAAGGACAAGCGGCCATTGGAGACGGTGGCGTCGAACGCCGGCCATTGCCTGGCCAGCGGCATCGTTCCGCCCGAACGCGCGAGCCGCGTCGTCGACCGCCTGATGGCCCCTGACATGTGGAGTGGCTGGGGGATTAGGACGTTATCGAGCAAGCACCCCGGTTATAACCCCTACTCCTATCACTGCGGCTCCGTGTGGCCGCACGACAACGCGACCATCGCAGGTGGGTTTGGCCGAGCCGGCCGGCACGCCGAGGTCCAGAAGGTCGCCGAGGGTATCTTCGCCGCGGCCGAACGATTCGATGCGTACCGGCTTCCCGAGCTCTTCGCCGGTCTGCCGCGCGATGCCGGCGCGTTTCCGGTTCCCTACCTGGGGGCGAACGTCCCGCAAGCCTGGGCCGCCGCGGCGGTCTTCCGGCTGATCGCCATCCTGTGCGGCATTCATACCGTCGGCCGGAATCGGACGATGTATGTCAACCCCGACCTCCCCGATTGGCTCCCGTCGCTGACCCTGCGCAACCTGCGGGCGGGCCACGGGTCGATGGAGCTCCACGTCGAGCGGGACCGGGTCCAGGTGATCGGCAATACGACGGGCTTCAAGGTGGTCCACGGCCGGCTGCCACGGCCGGCATTGCAGGAAGCGCCGCTCGCCCGAAGCTAAATCACACTCGCGGACCGCGACGCAGCTCGACGATCGCAAAGGCCAGGCCAGCGAGCGCGACGATGACGGCCACGGCGAACGTGCCGATGGTAAACGCCTGGTAACAACCGGATCCGCGACCGGCCGAGCATGGTGACGGCTGCAAGATGTAGGGCAAGAGGAGGACCGAAGTGGCGACCCCAGCCCCATAGAGAAGGGCGGGCCACCCTTGACGGCGACCGCGCCGCCGGATGAAGAGGGTGACCCCGATGACCAGCCCAGCCAGCAGCAGCAGGATACCGCCTGAAAAGGCGCTAAAGAAGCCAATCCCGATGAGGACGCCACTGATCAACCAGGGGATTGGGCGTCTAATTATTTCCAATACGGAGTCACCGATGTTGACAGCGGGACCTTCAGGTAATAATGCTATAGGGTATCCCGGCTGGACGGGTACCCCTACGCGCAGGCGAGGACGGGAAGTAATGGAGGTAGAGGTCATGAGATCAATGCGGCTCGGCTTGGCGCTGGCTGCGGTAGGGTCGGTGCTGGCGGCGTGCGGCGGCGGCGGGACCAGCGGTGGTGCGACCAGTGAGTCAGATGTCAGTGGCACCATTCGCGCCGCCAACTGGGGCGGCAACCCGACAGAGAATGCCCTGGTCAAGAAGTACGAGGCAGACTTCATGACCAAGTATCCAAAGATCAAGGTCACCCAGGAGGAGATCCCGACCAACTTCGAGGACAAGATCAAGACCGAGATGTCGGCCAACAACGAGCCCGACGCGATGTACGTCAGTACCTCGCTGATGAACTTTGCAGGGCCGGCCGGACGCCTGCTTGACCTGACCCCGCTGATGTCCAAGTGGGGTGTCGGCGCCGATGAGTACATTCCAAGCCTCCTGACGCCATGGCAGCTTAACGGCAAGTTGTATGCGCTGCCCAAGGACTTCGGCGACCTGGTGCTCTTCTACAACAAGTCGATGTTCTCCTCGGCCGGGCTGGCGACGCCCACCTCATGGGATGACATCAAGTCGGATGCCAAGAAACTGTCGACGGGGACGGTCAAGGGCCTCAGCCTGCCGGCCGACGCAGCCCGCTTCGACGCGTTCCTCTTCGGTTACGGCGGCCAGGTGCTGTCGAGTGACAAGAGCAAAGCCGTCTTCAACGATCAAAAGGCCCAGGACGCCCTGACCTTCTACAGCTCGTTCCAGCTTCAGGACAAGAGCTCGGACCTCCCCGACAAGCTGGGCGCGACCTGGCCCGGTGACGCGTTCGGCAAGCAAAAAGCCGCGATGGTGATCGAAGGCGGCTGGCTGATCCCCTACATGCACGACACCTATCCGTCCGTGTCGTACGGCAGCATCCAACTGCCGAAGTTCCCGGTCAAACAATCCAGCCTCCTCTTTACCAACGGCTGGGGTTGCTCGGCGAAGACGAAGAACCAGGATGCCTGCATGCTGTTCGTGAAGTACATGACGGGCAAGGTGGTTCAGCAACAGGTGCTGCAGAGTGGGTTCGCCCTTCCGTCGCGCAAAGACCTCGGGAGCGATCCCGCGATCACCTCGAACCCTGACGTCAAGAACCTCTTCGACAGCGCGACCTTCGCGACCGCCTGGACCTTTGGACCGCATGAGTCCAAGATCAACGACGCGCAGAACGCCGCGCTTCAGTCGGTGCTTCTCGGGAAATCTGATGTCAAGACGGCATTGGACAAAGCCGTAGCGGACGCGAACGCCGCGATTTCGGGAGGATGATAGAGGCGGGCTAAGATTTAGCTCAACAAGGGAAAGGGAGGACGAAGATGGCGGTATCCGTGGCGCCACAAGCGCCGGCGGCGACGGCCAAAGGTTCCCGGCGATCCAAACGGGGTGGAATGGCCATCGCGGAACGCCGGGCCGGACTGCTCTTCGTCACTCCCTACCTGATCTACTTCCTGATCCTGCAGCTGGGCGCCCTGATCTTCGCGTTCTGGGTGAGTTTTCACCACTACGACCTGTTGGCGCTGGACAATCCGTTCGTCGGACTTCGCAATTACGTGCGCTTGCCGGCTAACCAGGACTTCTTGATCGCGATGCGAAACACCACGGAGTATGCGGTGGTGGTCGTCATCCTACAAACCGTGTTCGCCCTCTTGCTGGCGGTCCTGCTCGACTCCAAGATCAAGGGTCGCAATTTCTTCCGCTCGACCTGGTACACGCCGTCGATCGCGTCCTCGGTCGTCATCTCGATGATCTTTCTCTACGTCTATCACCCGACCGGGCTACTGAACAGCATCCTCGGGCTGGTCGGAATTCACACGACGGAGGCGTACCTTGAGAGCACCACCTGGGCCCTGCCGGCGATCATGTTCCTCAACATCTGGACCACCGCGCCGACCTTCATGTTGATGTTCCTGGCCGCGTTGCAGGACATTCCCAAAGAAATCTACGAGGCGTCCGCGGTTGACGGAGCCAGTGCGGTGCGCAAGTTGTTCAGCATCACGATCCCCCTGCTTCGCCCCATCATCTTCCTGGTCGTCTCTCTCGGGATCATCGGCACTTTCCAGGTCTTCGACCAAATGTTCATCATGACCTCCGGGGGACCGCTGAAGGCGACGCTGAGCGTTGCACTGTTGATTTACGACAACCTGTTCAAGGACACCGGCACCGTCGGCGTGGCGTGCGCCGAGGCGATCGTGCTTGGCCTCGTGATCTTTGCGCTGACCCTGATTTCCCGGCGGGTGATCGACACCCGGATCGAGTACTGAAATGAGTATTGGCAGCAGCCAGGCCCTCGACACCAAGATCAATGCGCCAGTCGCCATTGCCACGATGCCCGAACCCCGGCAAGTCAAGGACACCACGGAGCGGATCAACGCGCTGGAAGTCGTGGTCCGGTATGCGCTGTACATCGTCATCACGCTTTTCTTGTTCACTCCATTCGTGATGACCGTGCTTTCGTCCTTCAAGACCTCCGCGGAGGTGATTGCCTTCCCGCCAACTCTGCTTCCGTCCGTCTGGCATCCGGAGAACTATCTGAATGTGCTGACCCAGATCAACGGTTTCCCGCGCATGGTGTTCAACAGTTTCTTCATCACATTCGCGGCGGTCGCGCTCAATCTCTTCTTTGATTCGCTGGTCGGCTACGCGTTCGCGCGCCTGGAGTTCCCGTACAAGAACACGCTGTTCGCCATCATGATCGCCACGATGGTCATCCCCGGGTTCGTCTTCATCGTTCCGCGCTATATCCTGCTGCTCAATGCGCACCTGGTCAACACCTATGGCGCGCTGCTCGTGCTGTACTTCCTGCAACCGGGGTACATCCTGCTGATGACGCAGTTCTTCAAAAGCATCCCACGCGATCTGGAGGAGGCGGCCATCGTTGACGGCATGGGATGGTTTGGGATCTTCTGGAAGATCATCCTGCCGCTGGCGCGGCCGGCACTGCTTGCGACCGGCATTCTGACCTTCGCCGGGATGTGGAACGGCTTCTTCGACTGGTTGATTTACATGCAAGACGCGACGATGTTCAATATCCAGCTCGGCCTGACCACGTTCAGGTCCGTCTATCAGAATCAGTGGGACCTCATCATGGCCGGGTCGGTGCTCGCGATCCTGCCTATCCTGCTCGTCTACCTGGTCGGGCAGCGCTACTTCGTCCGCGGCATCGCGACCACCGGCATGAAATAGCGCCTTAGGGCGCAGCCAGCCGGTCTTTGTACTGGAGTTCGTAGAGCCGGCTGTAGACGCCCTGTCGGGCCAGCAACTCACTGTGCGTACCCGTCTCGACAACCTGGCCTTTGTGCAGAACGATGATGCGATCGGCATGCTCGATCGTGGAAAGACGGTGGGCGATGATGATCGAGGTCCGGCCGGCCACCAGCTTGAGTAGCGAAGCCTGGATGATGCGTTCCGTTTCCGGATCGACGCTGGCCGTTGCCTCGTCGAGGACAAGGAGAATGTCCGGCTCGAAGGCGAATGCCCGGGCGAATGAGAGCAGCTGCTTCTGCCCCGTGGAGATATCGCTGCCGCGCTCGTGCAGCACATAGTCGTATCCACCTCGTAGCCGGCGGATGAAGGAGTCGGCATAGACGGCGGCCGCCGCTTGCTCGACGCGATCCGACGTCATCGACTCGCCCAGGCTGATGTTGTGGCCGACGGTGCCGGTGAAAATGAACGGGTCCTGGAAGACGACGCCGATTCGCCGGCGGATCTCCCGCCGGTCAAGGGCACGAATATCCTCCCCGCCGAGCCGGATGGTGCCCTTCTGAATATCGTAGAAACGGATCAGGACGCTGATCAGCGAAGATTTCCCGGCGCCGGTTGCCCCGACGATGGCGACCTTCTCACCGGGAGCGACCTCGAAGGAGACGTCTCGCAAGACCCAGTCCTCGCCTTGATACGCGAACCAGACGTGGTCGAAGCTGAGGACCCCTGGCTGAATGACTGACGTTGTTGCTCCATCCGCGTCGGTAGCGGCCCGATCGAGCAGCGCAAAGATCCGCTCGGCGGAAGCGACGGCCGTCTGAAAGATCGCGAGCTTGTCCGCCAGGTCCCGCACGGGCGTGGTGAGGCGTTCCGCGAACTGGATGAAGAGCACCAGGGTCCCCAATGTGAGCAGGTGATGGATCACATGGCCACCGCCAAACCAGAGCAACAGTCCGGCCGTTGCGGCACCGAGCCAATTCATTAGGGGCAAGAAGATGGAGAAGAGCGTCGCCGAGTGCAGGTTGGCTCGCGAGTACTCCTGGTTGACAACATCGAAATCGTCCCGAATCCGCCGATCGGCGTTGAACAGCTGAATCGTCGTCACGCCGGAAACCGCCTCCTGGATGAAGCCGTTGATGGAACCGAGGCGCGAGCGGGTCCAGCGCTGCGCCTGTCGCATCTGCCTGGTGATCAGAGTGGCGGCGACCAGCATGACAACGGCCATACCCAGGACGAGGAGCGCCAACGACCAGTTGATCAGCAGCAGGAAGACGATGATGAACACGGCTGACACGACGTTTCCGACGCCCAGGATCAAGCCCCCGGTGAAGACCTGGTTGATGGCGTCGACGTCGTTAGAGATCAGGCTGACAAGTTCCCCGACGGCGGTCCGATCGAAGAAGGCAACACCCATGCGCTGCCAGTGGGCAAAGATGGCATTGCGCAGGTTGAACATCAGGCGCTGACCGATCACGTTGGTGAGCTGCAACTGCGCGTAGCGGGCGAGGCCGTTGACGACCAGGACGAGGAACCAGAGAAGCGCCAACCATTGTGGGCGCGATGTAACGATCGATCGCCTGCTGGGTGAAGTACGGACCCGCGAGTTCCGTTAGCGAGAGTAAGAGCACGAGCACGACTGCCGTCGCGAGCAGCGTCGAGTGCGGCCTGATCAGGCGCCAGAGGCGCCGGTTCACCGGGACTCTCCATCCGGGTTGCGCCACTGGAGCAAATCGTCCTCGAGCCGCTGATGTCCGTACAAGCGTTCGTAGACGCCTCGCCGTTCGAGTAATTGACTGTGCGTCCCTTGCTCGACGGCTCGGCCTGCGTCCAGCACGACAATCAGGTCGGAATCCTTGATCGTCGAGACCCGGTGGGCGATCACCAGCCTTGTCTGGTTGCCCCTGGCAGCACGCAGGCCCTTGAGGATGGCTTCTTCGGTGTTCGTGTCGACGCTCGAAAAGGCGTCATCCAGCACGAGGACCGACGGGTGGGTGAGTATGGCGCGAGCAATCGTCGCCCGCTGCTTCTGACCACCGCTCAACGTAATGCCGCGTTCGCCGATCACCGTCTCCAGTCCGTCAGGAAACTGATCGAGGTCGGCACTCAGCTGGGAGAGCTCAGCCGCCCACTCCAGGCCCCCGCCCCGACCCACCTCCGAAACGGGGGATGGAGAACCGAGTGCTATGTTGCGCGCGAGCGTGTCGGAGAAAAGAAACGGCTCCTGGAGGACGCACCGGATTTGCGTGCGGAGCCATTCGAGCGGGAGGTCGCGCACATCGACGCCGTCGAAAAGAATGCGACCATCGACCGGATCGTGGAGGCGAAGAAGGAGACGAACCAGCGTCGTTTTGCCCGAGCCAACCGAGCCCACAATGCCCACGGTTGATCCGGCCGGGATCAAGAGCGAGAACCGCTCGAGCACTGGATGGCCGCCATAGCTGAAACTGACATCCTCGAAGCGGATCTCGCCTCGAACCGGCGCCGGCTCTCGCGGTGCAGACGGCGACTGGATGGCTGGAGGTCGGTCGAGAATCTCCTCGATCCGCCGGAGGGACGCGGCCCCCTGAAAGAGGTAGTTGACCACCCACCCGATGCCAAGCACGGGTCCGGACATGATCACGAGATACGTCATGAACTGGACGAACTGTCCCAGCGAGATCCGCCCCTGCACGACGTGGACGCCGCCCAGGTAGAGAAGGACCACCGAGGCGGCGCCGTCGGCGATGGCGAAGACCGGCCAGAGCGCGTTGTAGATGCGCGCAAATCCCAGGCTCTTGTCCATGTAGTCCTGGTTGACCGCTCGAAAGGCCCGCTTCTCCGACTCTTCCTGCGCGTAGGCCTTGACGACTCGAATGCCCGACAGGTTTTCCTGGGCCCTTGCCGTCAGCGCCGCAAATTGTTCCTGCAGACGGTGAGACCGGCTCCGGGTGTACGGCCCCAGAAAGATCAGCACGATGTGCGGAACGGCAAATAGACAGACGGAAAACACCGTCAACTGCCAATCGATCAGCAGCATCAAGGTGACGACGGCCGCGAAAATGACGATCGCGTTGCCCATGTTGCTGATACCGATCGTGATCAGCGCCTGTACTGCGGTCATGTCGTTGGTCGCCCTGGCCATGATGTCGCCGGTGCGGATCTGCTGGAAGAAGCGCTGGTCGAGCTTGAGCAAGTGAGCGAAGAGTTGACTGCGCAGTTCCATCTCCACCCGGTAGCCAAGCCCGCTGAAGCAAATCCGCCGAACGAACTGACTCAGAGCGGCGGCGCCGGCGGCGACAATGACGGCCAGTGCCAGCAGCGGAACGCCTCCCTCCTGCGCGCGAGTGATCGCATCAACTGCCTGCCCAATGTAGAAAGGAGCGAGCAGTTCGAGGCCGTTCGCTAACAGGATGGCCACCACGCCGATGGTGAGCAACGGCCAGTGCCGTAGAAGGCTGGCACGCAGGAGCCTTATCACCGGCCGACGTCGACGAGGCTCGTCCCCCAGCTCAACATGAAGACCTTCAGCTGAGGCGGCTGAGGCGGGCTGCCCCGATTCGGAAATCCGCCATCCCGTAATAGACATCGGCCTCGCCGCCATCGCGAACGTCGATGGCGGTGGGGAAGACAACGCTGTCGACGATCCCCTTGCGTTCCTCTTTCGTCTCCGGCTCGAGCAGTGGAACCTCCGAACGCGACAGGACGCGGCTGACGTCCTGGGGATCCAGGATCATCGCACCCGCCACGTAGCGCACGGGAACCCGACCTCCGGGTGGTGCCTCACCTTTCGTCACGCCATGGTGAATGATGAGCCATCCCTCCGGAACGCGAATTGGCGGAGTGCCGCCACCAATCTTGGTTGCCTCCCAGGGCTGTTGCGGCTGCGCGACCTGGTGATGTCGATCGAGGCGGGTGAGGGCTCGCACGTCACGATCGACCAGGTCGGCAGACACGAACGAGATCCAGATGCTCTGGCGCGGATCGGTCACGCCAGCCGGCAGCGGCAGGCCGACGTCCGGGCTATTCGGGTTGAGGTTCCACATCGGCCGATGCAACATGGCGTACGCCGATCGACCGTCGGGGCCAGGGACCGGCTCGGGAAAGAACATCGCGTCTTTGTTGGGGTAAAGGTTCAGGTCCGTCTTCCAGGACGGCTCATACGCGAACGAGACGGGCCCGAGTCGCTGCCACTCGACCAGATCTGGGCTCACGGCGAGCCCGATTCGTGGGCCAAGCGGGCCGTATGCGGCGTAGGTCATCACGTACGTACGTAGGCCGGCGATGAACACGATCCGCGGGTCTTCGACGCCCGCTGTGACTGGATTCTGTTCCCAGGCCTCGTCGGGCTCCAGCACGACGCCCAGCCGTTCGACGCCTGAGGGCTTTCCGTTGTTGTCGCAGGTGACGCGCGCGCGCCCTATTCGCGAGAAGTTGCCCCGGGCCACCAAGCGCGGGAAGAGATAGAGATCGCCATCCGGACCCCGCGCGCTCGCGGGATTCAAGACGCCCTCGACCTCGCGAGGGTCGCCGGGTAAGGGCTGCATCACAACGCCGAGGCGCTCGAGTCGATATGGCGGGGCTGCCACGGCAGCACCCTACCATGAGCGAATCGCCATCCCCACCCTGGCCTCCCGCGCAAGCGGGGGAGGGAAAATTCGATGATCCGGCTCGACGCTGAAGAATGCGGCGATCTGACGCGCGAGTGGCTCGTCACGAACGGCCTTGGTGGATATGCAAGCGGGACCGTCGCCGGGCCGAATACGCGCCGGTACCACGGGCTGCTCATGGCCGCCCTTCGCCCGCCTGTGCAGCGCGTGCTCCTGCTCGCGGAGCTGCACACGTCCCTTCTCGGATCGGACGGCGAGGCCGAGCCGCTGTCAACTCCCTCGGAGATGTGGCTCGATGGGATGCTGCCGGCGTTTCGATGGACGATGGAGGGTCGCGTGCTCGAGCGGCGGATCTGGATGGAGCAAGGCCGCAACCGGACGGTCATCAGCTACCGGCTGCTGGCAGGCGCCCCCGCCAACTTGCGCGTTGAACCCTTCTTTGCTCATCGGCCGGCCGATCTTCATCGATCCGAGCGTGGGACCCCAGACGTGCATAGGATGGCCCGCGGCTGGCAGGTCTCGCTGGGTGGACTGACGACGTACCTGGAGGCGCGCCCGAGCGGCAGCCCGATCGATTCGCCAAGCTGGATCCGTGTCGAGCACCGGGCGGAACGGGAGCGTGTGCTCGATGATGAAGAGGACCTCTTCGGTCCGGGAAGGCTGGAGCTCCCGATCCAGCCCGGTTCGCCGGTGACGATCGTCGCGGGAACCGATCCGCTGCCGGACGGCTGGTCCGCCGCTAATTCCCTTTTCGCGGCTCGCCGCTTCGATCGTCAGATCCTCGAGGCGCTCAGCGATGGAAACCGCGATGCCATGACGCGACAGCTAGCGCTGGCGGCATCGCAGTTTCGCGTCATCCGCGTCTCACAGCATGAAAGGGCAACTGGTGGCGAGCGGCGGACCATCATTGCCGGCGGGTTACCCGTGGTTCGCCGACTGGGGGCGCGACACCATGATCGCGTTGCGCGGGTTGACGCTGGCGGCCGGCTACCCGGACCAGGCGCGCCAAATCCTTACGACCTTTGTCAGCTACCTCGACCAAGGCATGCTGCCGAACGCGTTTCATGATCCCGGCGAAGCGACCGAGTTCAACACCATCGACGCGACACTTTGGCTCTTCCAGGCTTTGCAACACTACCTTGAGACAACCGGCGACTGGGCCTTCGTCAAGGCGCAGCTCCCGGCACTCGAAGAGGTCGTCCGCTGGCACGTGAACGGCACCCGGTTTGGCATCCATATGGATCCGACGGACGGCCTGCTGACCGCCAGCGCGCCCGGCTACGGCCTGACCTGGATGGACGCGCGTGATGAAGACTGGGTCGTGACGCCGCGGCACGGCAAGCCCGTCGAGATCGCGGCGCTCTGGTACAACGCGTTGCGCCTGATGAGCGATTGGGCCAGCCGTACAAATGCACCGGTTGCTCGGTTCGCGATGATGGCGGAGCGTGCGCGGCGCACGGCGCAGGCCCGCTATTGGTACGAGGCTGGTGGTTACCTTTACGACGTCATCGACGGGCCGGAGGGGAGCGATGCCAGCTTGCGGCCGAACCAGTTGATGGCGCTAGGCCTTGCGAATCCGCTGATCGATGGCGAGCGAGCTCGGCGGTCGCTCGATCGCGTCACGGAAAAGCTCCTCACACCGTTCGGGCTGCGAACGCTGAGCCCGGAGGATCCGCGCTATCGACATCGGTTCGGCGGCGACCACCGGAATCGCGATGCCGCGTATCAGATGGGCATTGTCTGGCCGTGGCTGCTCGGACCCTACCTCGATGCCCATCAGCGAATTCATGGCGACCCGACCGTGGTCGCTCGCATCCTCGCGCCGTTCGAGGCTCATTTCCGGGAAGCCGGGATCGGAACGGTCAGCGAAATCTTCGAGGCGGAGCCGCCGTACCGGCCGGCAGGGGCCATCGCCCAGGCCTGGAGCGTCGGTGAGCTCCTCTGGCACGCGCGGCGCTACACGCCCAGGTAGGCCTTACGGATGGCCGGGTCGCGACGCAGGTCCGAAGCGGGACCGCTTATCATAATCCGGCCGTTTTCCAGGACGTAACCGCGATCGGCGATGTCGAGGGCGAGCACTACGTCCTGCTCGACCAGCAGCACGGCCGTCCCATCCTCGTTGATGGCTTTGACGATCTCCATCACACGATCCACGATGTTCGGGGCCAGGCCGAGCGAGGGCTCATCGATCATCAACAACTTGGGGCGTCCCATGAGCCCGCGACCGATGGCGACCATCTGCTGCTCACCGCCCGAGAGCGTGCCCGCCTCCCGATCGAGCTTGTCGCGCAGCGCGGGGAAGTAGCCGAGAATCCGCTGGAGGTCGTCTTGCACCTGGCGGTCATCCGAACAGGCGCCGGCCCTGCGGGACGTGGATGAGCCCGCTGGCGACGATCATTTCCGGACGAAGACCGGTGATCGGTCGGTCCGCGAAACGGACGCGCCCGCCAGTGATGCCAACAAGACCGGACAGTGCGCCCAGGAGCGTCGACTTCCCGGCGCCGTTGGCACCGATCAGCGCCACGAGCTCGCCAGCGGACAACTCGAGGTCGACCCCGAAGAGGACGGGCGTCATGCCGTACCCGGCGGAAAGCTTCTCGACTTGAAGCAGCGCGCCCACCGTTACGTGCCCGCCCCCTCAGGGTGAGAGCGGGGTGGCGGTTGTTGGTCCTGGGCATAGCGCCGGCCGAGGTAGGCCTCGATCACACGCTTGTCTTTAAGGACCTCGCTTGGCGGTCCCTCGACCAGGGTGCGGCCGAAGTTCAGCACCAGCGCGCGGTTGCAAATGCCGACGATGACCTTCATCACGTGCTCGATGAGCACGATGGTCACGCCCCGGTCGCGCACTCGGCGGATCATCTGCAGCGCCTGCTCCACCTCGACGTCGTTGAGCCCGGCCATCACCTCGTCCAGCAGCAGCAACCGCGGTCGCATCGCGAGGGCGCGGGCCACCTCGAGCCGCTTGCGATCCGGCACGGTCAACCGCAGCACGGGGTAATCGCGTTTCTCGCCCAACCCGACCAGTCCGAGCACCTCGTCGGCCTCGGCCAGCGCCGCGGCTGGTTGTAACCGGCCGTGGGGCCGACCGAAGAGCGCACCCGTCGCCGTGTTCTCGCGGACGGTCATCGAGGGGAAGGGCCGGACGATCTGAAAGGTGCGCCCGATCCCCAGCCGCGCGATGCGGTAGGGTGCCATGCCGCTGATCGAGGCCGCCTCCCAGCGGATGTCACCGCCGTCCGGCCGGTAGAGGCCGCTGATGCAGTTGAGCAGCGTCGTTTTGCCGGCGCCGTTCGGCCCGATGATGCCGAGGACATCGCCCTCGTCCACGCCGAAGCTCACGCCAGCCAGGGCATTCACGCCACCGAAGCGCTTGCTGACGTCGTTGACCGCGAGCAAGGTCATGCCGGCCCCCACCCTGACCCTCCCCCGCAAGCGGGGGAGGGAAGTATCCCACCTGATCCTCCCATGCGAGCGGGGGAGGGGAAGGACAAAGGCGGGGAAGGAATTACCGCGGCGCTCACACGCTGGTCTCCCGCAGTGTCTGGCGGAAATACCGCAGCGACAACCGGCTCCGACCGCCGAAGAAGTCGATCACGCCGCGCGGGATGAAGATGACGCAGGCGGCCAGTAAGACGCCCAGCCCGATCTGCGAGTAGACCGCGCCCGACCCACCGCCGGCCAGCGTCTGGATGATCAGTTCGAGGGCAATGGCGCCGGCGACCGGCCCCAGCACCGTTCCTGCGCCGCCGACCACCGCCATCAGGATCATCTGGACGTTGTCCGAGATGGCAAAGACGTTCTCCTGATTGATGAAGCTGTTCCACTGCGCGAAGATGCCGCCGGCCAGGCCGGTGAGCGCTGCCGCGACGCAGAACGCCGCCACCTTATAGAAGGTGGTGTTGACACCGATGACGGCGGCCGCCTCTTCGTTCTCGCGGATGGCGAGCAGGCCGTAGCCGAACCGAGTGCGGAGGATGATCCAGGTGGTGACCACGGCGAGGACCGCCGCGCCCAGCATCAGATAGAAGAAGGCGATGTCCGAGCGGACGATAGGGAGGAAGAGGCCGGTCGAGGCGCCCAGCGGCCCGATATTGTTGACGACCTCACCCACAGCGACGCCGACGCCTAGCGTGGCGACCGCGAAGTAATGACCGCGCAGCCGCAGCAGTGGGAGGCCCACGATCAGGGCGAAGACGGCGGCGACCAAGGGCGCGGCCAGCAGGGCCAAGGGGAACGGCCAGCCGCGATTGGCGACCAATACGCCCACCGTGTACGCCCCCAGGCCAAAGAAGGCAACGTTGCCAAAGCTCGCATAGCCGGTGAGACCGCCAATGATGTTCCAGCCGGACGCCAGTACGACGAACATCGCGACCGTGGTCGCGAGCCGGAACCACAGCTTGTCGGTCAGCAAGGGAAGGCCGGCCTGCTGGGCGGCGTCGAGGGAGGTCAACGGCGCGAGGACGACGAACGCGAGTGCCAGCGCGACGACACTGACGGTGATCCGGCGCCGCCAGTTAGGTTGGCGTCGGCCCGGCGCGCTCACGCCAGCCGGCCGAGCAGACCGCGTGGTCGGATGACCAGCACGAGCACCAGCACCACGAACGCGATGGCGTTGGCGAAGCCGGATCCCAGTCCCGGTGCGCTCTGGCCCAGCACTTCGATCAACCCGAAGGCCAGTCCGCCGGCGATAGTGGCACTGACGCGGCCCAGCCCGCCGAGGATCACCACCGCGAAGGCCTGCAGCGTGTAGGGGTCGCCGGCGGTGGGCGTGATCGATTGAAAGGTGCTGATGATGCCGCCCGCCACCCCGGCGAAAGCGGCGCCGATGGCGAAGGTCAGCGCATAGATGTGGCGGAGGTCGACGCCGACCAGCTGCGCGGCATCACGGTCGGCACCCACGGCGAGGATGGCGGCACCGATGCGGGTGCGGTTGAGAATGGCCCACAGCACGCCCGCCATGGCCAGCGCTACCGCCAGGCCGCCCAGTCGGATGTAGGGGATGATGACGCTCCCCAGATGGAGCCCGGTTCCGGAATACGACGGCGTGACCGAGCGGAAATCGGCCGTGAAGATCAGCAGCAGCAGGCTAACGATCACGAGGTTGATACCGAAGGTCAGCAGGAACGTGAAGAAAAGCGGCGCCCGGATCACCCGATTGATCACGCCTCGCTGCAGCGCGTAGCCGATCACGAAAAGCGTGAGTGCGTCGACCGGCAAGCTCAAGAAGGGGTCGACGTGCAGGCGGGTGAAGAGATCCCAGGTGATGTAGGCGCCGACGATCACCAGCGCCCCGTGCGCCAGGTTGACGATGTTGAGGATGCCCCAGACGAGGCTGAAGCCGAGCGCGACCGCGACGTAGATCCCGCCCAGCAGGAGGCCCAGGACGACCTGCTGGGCGAATTGGCTCACGAGATCAGCTTGGCGGGACGGACTGCCGGCCTAGCGCGAACTCCAGGTCGGCGTCGGATATTGCGGCTGTCCATTCGCCACGGCCGCCGGAAAAACGGTGTAGTGCGTGCCGCTCTGGATCTGCTCGACGACCATCGGCTTGTAGATGTTGATGCCGCGGCTGTCGAACTTGATCTCGCCGAAGAAGGTCATGACATCGAGGGCGGCCAGGGCATCGCGGACCTTGCTCGGATCCAGCGATCCAGCATTCTCGATCGCTTTCTCGAAGGCGAGGCAGCCGGCCGTCGATTCGGCGACGTGATAGTCGGGCGGCTCAGTGCTGTTGTACTTCTTCTGATAGGCCTTGACGTAATCGGCAACCGAGAGGTAGAAGGACGGCCTGTATTTCACCTGCGGGGTCCATTGCGAGCCGTCATAGACATAGTTCGCGTCCGCACCGAGGGCGCTGATGAAGTCCGGCGTCGAGGGGCCGACCGAGTAAGCAAAGATCTTGGCGTTCAGGCCCAGCTGCTTGGCCGCCTTGTTGATGGCGATCGATTCCGCCAGGTGGCCGGAGTTCATCACGATATCCGGGTTGGCCGCTTTGGCCTGACTGATGAGGCCGCTGACGTCAGGCGCCGCCGCCGGGTACGACTTGTTGAACACGATCTGCATCCCTTTCGACGGCGCGTAGTCCGCGACCGCCTTGGCGACCTCGAGCGAAAAGTTGTCATTGGCGGCCAACATCGCGATCGTGGTCGGCTTCGGGCTCAGGGTCGCGGCCATGTCCAGCACGCCCGTCAGGTACTTGTTGGCGGGTGACAGGACGCCGAAGGTGTACTTGTAGCCATGGCTGAAGATTGACTGCGCGGCGCCGTTCGACTCCACCATCGGGATGCCGTCCTTCTCGACGACAATGGCATCGGACGCGGTGGCGCTGCTCCCATAAGGGCCCAGGATGAACTGCGCCTTCTCGACAGTGATCAACTTTTCCACCAGGGTGGCCGAGAGGTTGGCATTGCTCTGGTCATCCTCGTAGATGATCTGGACAGGGTGCTTGGCGTTGTTGACAAGGATGCCGCCGCGCTGGTTGATCCAATCGAGCCAGAGGTCGTAGCCTTGCTTGGTCAGTCCGCCTTCCTTCGACTGCGACCCGGTCAGCGACACCGCGGCGCCGAAGATGATGGGCGCCCCGGTGCTGGGGGCAGGCGTGCCGCTCCCCGAGTTGCCGCATGCGGCCAGTAATACGGCGAGCCCCACAAGGAAGGAGCCAAGCCTCGCCCCTCGCATGCGCCTAATTTACAGGTTTTCCGACATCCCGTCCGTGACGTCGCTCACCGAGCGCGTCGGCCTTCAGGACTGCCTGACGTGGCCCAACAGCAGCTTCACCTTCGATCGGAAGGCGCACCTGCCCGGAGAGGAAACCATCGAGCGGCCGATCGACCAGATCCTGGCGGCTTAGGAGACGGCTTCAGTATCCCGCGAGCCGACGCGCGCGGGCTCCCCGCGATCCTCCGTGTAGTCCCGCAGGACTTTCGACCGGCTCGGGTGGCGCAGTTTGCGCAGCGCGGTGGCCTCGATCTGCCGGATCCGCTCACGGGTAAGGCCCATGCGACGGCCGACCTCCTCGAGCGTGCGCGGCTCGTCGTCGACCAGTCCGAAGCGCAGTTGGACCACCCGGCGCTCGCGCGGGCGAAGCGTGGCGAGGATGTCCTCGACCTCGTTGCGGAACATCGCCTCGGAGGCAGCTTCCAGCGGCGCGGTCGCGTTTTTATCCTCGACGAAGTCGCCCAGGTGGGAATCCTCTTCCTCGCCGATCGGCGACTCAAGCGACACCGGCTGCTGCGAGATCTTCTTCAGCTCCTGGACCTTGTCGACCGTGATGCCCATGCCGTAGGCGAGCTCCTCTTCGGTCGGCTCGCGGCCGAGCTGCTCGAGCAGGGCCCGAGAGACGCGGGCGAGCTGGTTCAGGGTGTCGACCATGTGAACCGGGATGCGGATGGTCCGCGCCTGGTCAGCGATGGCACGGGTGATCGCCTGGCGGATCCACCAGGTCGCGTAGGTCGAGAACTTGAAGCCGCGCTTGTAGTCGAACTTCTCGACGGCGCGCATCAACCCCAGGTTGCCTTCCTGGATCAGGTCGAGGAAGGACAGGCCGCGGTTGAGGTATTTCTTGGCAACCGACACCACCAAACGGAGGTTCGCCTCGGTGAGGTGATGGCGCGCCTCTTCCGAGCCGGCCTCCATCTCCTTGGCCAGCTCGACTTCCTCTTTGGCGGTCAGCAAATTGACTCGGCCGATCTCCTTGAGATACATGCGGACAGGGTCGTCCAGGGCGACCGAGCTGACAACCTCGACCTCGGTGAGGGTTTCCTCCTCGTCCGCTTCGGGCTCGGCCTCGCCGTCGGCCGTCACCTGGATGCCCATCTCCTGGAAGACGGCAGCGACCCGAACGAAGCCGTCGGCATTACCCTCGATCGAGGGAAAGGCCTTCATGACGTCGTCGGGGGACAGGTAGCCTTGATCCTTCCCCTTCAGGATCAGCGCTTCCGCGCTCAGTACCAGCGGGTCGACTTGGACCCGCGCCTTCACTTTTGTCACCCGGATTTTCTACCCATATCTTTGCGTATTCAGACAGATTCGTCCAGTACTTCCTCAATTTGAACGGCACCGTTGTAACCTTTTCCAATAGTTACAATTGGTCGATTCACCATTTGTCCGCTTTTTGGGCTCCCAGAGCTCGAAGCGGCGTTCCGCTCACTGCCGAGCTCAGGCCGCCTGGTCGGCGGGTGCGCCTGAGGCGCTCTCCCACTTCGCGAGCCAGGGAAGCACGTCCCCGGCGAGTAGCGGCCGGCTGATGAAGTAGCCCTGCGCCATATCGCAGGCGAGCGCCGCCAGCACGTCCCAGGTCCGGGCATCTTCCACGCCCTCGGCGACGCTCTGCAGCCGCAGGCTGTGACCGAGATCAATCGACGCTCGCACGATATTGGTCCGGCTGACTTCGCCCGCCATTGCCGAGACGAAGGACTTATCGATTTTGATCTCGTCGACGGGAAGCCGGTCGAGGTAGGCCAGTGACGAGTACCCGGTGCCGAAGTCATCCACCGCCAGGCGGATGCCGAGTTTTCGGAGTTGCGACAGCGTGTTGATCGCTTGTTCCGGCTTGCTCATGATGACGCTCTCCGTGATTTCGAGCCGCACCCAGGATGGCTCCGCTTTCGCGTCGCGAAGCAGCTTCGAGACCAGTTGCGGAAACCCTGGGTCGACCAGGTCGCGCATCGAAATGTTCACGGACACCGGGATGGGGTGGCCGTCTCGATGCCACGCGGCGGACTGCTTCAGCGCCGAGGCCAGCACCCACTTCGTCAGCGGTTGGACCAGCCCGGTCTTCTCG
>VBHO01000023.1 GCA_005882045.1 Chloroflexota bacterium
CGGCGGACCGGACATTCTCGGTTGCCAAGCTCTTCTTCGCCTACGGGCTCGGCAACGCGCTGACCTTCCCCTTCGCCGTGGGCGCGACCACGATCCTCTGGCCGGGGCCGCCAACGCCGCCCAATGTCTTCGCTCAGATCGAACGGTTCAAGCCCTCGCTCTTCTTTTCGGTTCCGACGAACTACGGGCAGCTGCTCGCCTACAAACGGGACGGGGCAGACTTCGACCTATCCAGCGTCCGGCAGGCTGTATCGGCCGGGGAAGCGCTGCCCAAGGCCCTCTACGAACGGTTCAAGGACCGCTTCGGCGTCGAGATCCTCGACGGCATCGGCAGCACCGAGATCCTCCACATCTTCATCTCCAACCGATCGGGTCGCGTCCGTCCCGGGTCAGCCGGCGAGCTGGTGCCGGGCTACGAGGCCCGGATCGTTGACGACGCGGGCCACGAGGTCGCGGACGAGATCGTCGGCAACCTGCTGATCAAGGGCGACAGCACCTGCGCCTATTACTGGAACAAGCACGAACGGACCAAGGACACCATCGAGGGCCACTGGATCCGCACCGGCGACAAGTTCTCGCGCGACGCCGATGGCTACTACTGGTACGCCGGGCGGGCCGACGACATGCTCAAGGTCGGCGGCATCTGGGTCAGCCCGGTCGAGATCGAGAACACGCTGGTCGAGCATCCCGCGGTGCAGGAGGCCGGCGTCATCGGACGGCGTGACGCCGATGACCTGGAGAAACCGATGGCGTATATCGTGCTAGCGGCCGGGCAGGCGCCTTCGCCCGAGCTGGTGCGCGAGCTGCAGGATTTCGTTCGCTCCAAGATCGCGGAATACAAGCGTCCGCGGTGGATTGAGTTCGTCGAGGCCCTGCCCAAAACGGCAACCGGGAAGACGCAGCGCTTCAAGCTGCGCGCGTCTGCTGCGTCAGAGCCGGTCTAGCGCCGCGTAGTACCAACCGACCGCAGGCAGGAACCAGGGCTTCTCCCGGTACAAGGGCACGGCCGGGAATGGGCGCTGCCAGCAGGCCGCCAGCTCGCCGCCGGCGATCCAGTCCGCCGCGAGCTGGCCGAAATAGGTGGACATCGCGACCCCGGTGCCACAGTAGCCGAGCGCATAGGTGATGCCCTTGACGCGACCGATGTGCGGCACGCGGTCGACCGTGAAGCCCACCTGGCCGCCCCAGGCATGCTCGACCTGGACGCCGGCCAGCTGCGGGTGAATTTGGAGCATCGCCGCATAAAGCCAATCGCGAGCTTTGGCGATGGTGGTCGGCGTGAAGCTCGCGCGGCCGCCGAAGAGCATGCGGTTGTCGGCGCTGAGCCGCCAGTAATGGAGGAAGTTCTTCGAGTCGAACAGCATGCGCCGCTTTGGGATCGCACTGTGTGCCAGGTCGTCAGGTAGCGACGCCGTGGCGATGATGTAGCTCCCGATCGGAATCACGCGACGCCGCAGCCAGGGAACCAGCCGATCGCTGTAGCCATTCGTCGCCACCAGCACATCGCGCGTCTGGATAACGCCGCGCGGCGTGCTGACCTTGAAGCCACCCCGACGTCGAGCCTCGATGCCCGTGGCCGGCGTGTGGTCATAGAGGTGTGCGCCGCCGTCCCGAGCCACGCGCATGAGCCCGGCGAAATACTTGGCTGGGTGCAGACCGCCGCTCTGCTCGAACAGCAACGCGCCATGGTAGAGGGAGGTGCCGACTTCGGAAGCCAGCTCCACGCGGGGAATCAGGCGGGCGCTGACCCCGAATTGCCGCGTGAGGAGCTGCGCCCTCTCTTCGAGATGATGGAACTGCGACGCTTTCTCGGCCAGCTCGAGGTGACCGCTGCGGACGTAGTCGCAATCGATCGCGTTGACGCGAATCGTATCCTCGACCAGCGCGAAGGCCTCGAGCGTTGCCTGGTAGCGCTGGCGGCCGCCCGCGGGGTCTCGTTTGAGCATCGTCGCGAGATCGGCCTTGAATCCCGGATGGACCATCCCGCCGTTTCGGCTGCTGGCACCCCAACCGAGATCATTCTTCTCGAGCAACGCGACCGAGCGACCGCGCCCGGCCAGTCTCGCCGCGGCCATCATGCCGGTGTAGCCTCCGCCCACGATCACGACGTCCACATCGCTCGATAACTCCCTCCCCCCATGGGGGAGGGTCGGGGTGGGGGCATCTACCCTCAGGGTGGGGGCGCCGCGCCACCAATATGGCTCCTCGCTATATCCGGGAGCGACCGGGGGCTTGCTTACCCTTCGACTTTCACGCCGCGCCAGAAGGCGACGTAATCCTTGATTTCGGCGGCCTCCGGCTTGGGATCGGAGTAGAACCAGGCCGCGTCCGGATTGGTTTTGCCGTCGACGGCGACCGTGTAGTAGCTCGCCTCACCCTTCCAGTGGCAGGTCGTATGGGTGTCGCTGGGCTGAAAGAGCTCCCGCTTGACGGCATCCGGCGGAAAGTAGTGGTTGCCTTCCACGACGATCGTCTTGTCACTCTCGGCCAGGGTGACCCCGTTCCAGATTGCTCTCATTGCTCTTAGGACAACCGCTCCTGCGCCTAGGTTATTCCTCCGGCAGCTGCGGGCAGCACCTCGCGGTGGCCGTTGAGCGTGTACACGTTATAGGCGTGGCGGATCAGCGGCTGCGCGACATTGCGTACCGGGATGCCGGCCGGGGTGCGGCCCTTCTCGCTGCCGTGATGCGCGTGGCCGTGCAACACCAGGTCGGCGCCAACGTTGTCGACCGCCTCCGCCATCAAATAGCTCCCGAGGAACGGGTAGATCTCCAGCCGCTCGCCTTCAAGGGTGCCCTCGATGGGCGAGTAATGCAGCAGGGCGATCCGCAGGTCGGCAGCGTTGAGCCCTGCGAGCGCTTTCTCGAGGCGGTCGGACAGCATCTTGGTGTGCCCGACAAACGCCTTCATCTCCGGCTCACCAAAGTCACTCCCGTGTGCGCCGCGAAAGCCACCGCCGAAGCCCTTGGTGCCGGCGATGGCTACCCGAACGCCGTCGACGTCGACGGTTGTCCCTTCGCCCTCGAGCACCCGCACTCCGGCGGCTTCCAGGACGCGCCGCACCTCGGCCTCACGGCCGCAGTGATAGTCGTGGTTGCCCAGAACGGCGATCATCGGGATCGGCACGCCACGCAACTCGTCCGCGAGAACCTGGACTTCCTCGGGTTTGCCCCAGCGGGTGAGATCGCCGGCCAGCAGGAGGAGATCGGCGCGATCGGGGAGATGCTCGAGGCCCGGCTTGAGGATTCCCTGCGAACCCTCGCCATAGTGCAGATCGCCGACCGCGGCAATCCTGATCACGAGACCGGTTCCGCGTCCTCCGGCTCGGTCGTCGGGACCACCGTCGTTTCGTTGACGATCTCGTAGCCGGGCAGGAGTTCCTGCGCGACCTCGGTAATGGTGTGGCGCAGTTGAAGACTGGAGACGTTTCCGCCGAGGAGCACGCGATGCTCTTTCACGTCAACCCTCAGGTCCTGCTCGGCGACTCGCGGATCATGAAACAGTTTCTCGCGGATGTGTTCGGGCAGGTAGTCGGGCCGCTCGCTCACTGGGCGTAGATCTCGTCGTAGAGCCGGCGGATCACCCAATCCGGAATCAGGATATCGCTCGACTGGGCGTAGATCAGCAAAGCCAGGATCCGCCGGGCGCCGACGCGACCCCGACGGAGCAGGTACTCCCAGTCGAGTTCGGCGCGGCCGAGGATGGCGAGCGCGTCGAACCAGTGGCGGGACGTCTCTTCGCGGTGGACGATGCCCTTGATGACGATCTGGTCCTCGGGGCTCGGGATTCGCAGACGCAGGCCCTCGTACTCGCGCTCGATCGACCGGTCCTGCATCTGGTCATCGAGATAGATGCCGCCCATCACCATGAAGATGACGTCGACCATGATGTCGTCCTTGAAGGCCTTGTAGATCCAGACGGGGTCGGTCTCCTCCGTGGTGAACCCGGCCCGTGCGAACACCTCGAGGATGTCGCGGGCGTCGTCCGGCCGGACCAGGAAGTCGATGTCGTGGGTCCAGCGCGGCCGTCCGACCAGCGCCGACGCCAGCCCACCCAGCACGAGGAAGGGAAATCCGGCATGCGAGACCGCCTCGACGGCCTCGCGGAGCACGTTGGTGAAGGCCTGGTCCGCGGCCGCCTCCCGACGTCGAACGCTCAGAATGTCACGCTTTGCGATAGTGCAATAGTAATACGCCGTTGCCGAAAACTCTGGTCTCCAGTAGCTGGAGATTGACGCGGGGAACTGACCCTGGGAAAAGGGGTTTGCCCGCGCCGATGACGATCGGATGGACGTAGATCCGGTACTCATCGATCAGGCCAAGCCGCATGAAGCTGGCGGCGAGGTCCGCCCCGCCAAGCGCGAGGTCTCCGCCGGGCGCGGCCTTGAGCGTTGCGACCTCCGCGGGGACCACGTCTCGCACGATGGCTGTGTTCCACCCGGCTTTCCGCAGGGTCTTCGAGTAGACGATCTTGGGCGTCTCACGCCAAATACGTGCGAACTCGACTATCGGCTCTGTGCTCGCGGGATCGGTGTCGGCCGTCGGCCAGAACGCGGCCATCAGCTCGTAGGTGACCCGTCCGCTAAGGAAGGCGCCCATCCCACTGAGCTGCTCGTTGAAGTAGCGGTGCAGTTCGTCATCGACCATGTGCCAGGAGATGTCCCGGTTCGGTCCCTCGATGTAGCCATCCAGGGAGACCGACATCGTCAGGACGACCTTTCTGATCGCCGTCCCCTTCTCAGCCCTGATCGGCGTCGCTCGGCCACAAATAGGCGGCCGACTGGCCGGCGATATACACGAAGGCGATGACGGCCAGCGCGGCGCGGACATACCAGGCGACATGGGGCATCCCGAGCACGATCAGGATGGCGGCGAGCAGGCCGCCGCCGACCGGGATGGCCCAGCGGATGGGCGGGCTCGGCCTCTGAGGCAGGCCCCGCGAGGTGTTCATGGTCATTCCATTCCCATTCTCGGGCTCAGCAAATCCCCAGGGCCAGCCGCGTTATTCACATCGTGAGCCGGCTCAGCGACGTCCAGTTCAGCCGTTTCGCCGAAATGGAGGCTGCCAAACTCCTTACTTTCGGCCGGCCTCGCGGCGTGCTCGAGGTGATGGTTCCGATGACGGACGATGAGCGGCGGGACCTCGAGGCCCACATCAAGGAGCACTTCCGGCTCAGCGCAGCGCTCCAGGTGAAGGCCAGCTACGTGCTGTACCGGCTGGGCCGCGCTCCCCGCTTCCAGAAGAGCTTTGTCGTCAAGCCCGAGCGGCTGATCGAGAATCTGTTCTTCTTCTATTTCTTCGGCTACATGGACCTCGAAACCATGGCCTATCGCGCGCCGGTCTTCCTCGTGCCCTCGCACATCGTGCACAAAGAGGCGGTCCATCAGCTCCGCGGCGGTTTGATCCACTTCAACTTCATCGCCAGCATGGATCCCTCGTCCAGGGATCGCTGGCGCCCCTACGCGTGCGATCCCTCAGAGGTCGCCGGCCGCATGGTCAGGTTCCTGCGAGCCCAGGAGCATCGAAATCGGGCGTCTCTGGGGCGACCCGACGGGTCGGTCATCGCGCAGCCGGGGACGATTTTGGTGCGTCGGGCCGCCTGAACGGCTGAACCATCTCTTGCTTGACGCAGGGCGGGCCGGCAGTAGCATGGGCGCTGAAGAGGGAAAGATGCCCGGCAACGAGCACACGCTTGTCTTTCGGCGGCTGATCGAGGAAGGATTCAACGGCGGCAGGTTGTCTGTCCTTGATGAGCTCCTGACGGCTGACTTCGTCGATCATTCCCCCTGCCAAAAGCTCGGTGGCGCGGCCGACCTGCGGGAACGGATCGCCCTGCTGCGGATCGCCCTGCCCGACCTCCATGCTTGCGTCGACCAGCTGGCGGCTGCCGACAACATGACCTGGGCCGCCGTCACCATTCGGGGCACCGCCCGCGGCGTTCCGGGGCTACCGGCTTCCGACGAGTGCCTTGGCTTCAGCCGCGTCGAGACCTGCCGCTACGTGAACGGGAGGATCGCGGAGTACTGGAGCGAGACCGCGGACCTCCTGGAGCAGCTGGGCATCAGCGTTCCCTAACTGTTTCGACCTCGCGCTTGACCCGGTGACCGGCTGGCCCGTACACTGACGATCTCAGATTGTTGAGTTTGTAGATCGTGCCAGTCAACTTATGACAACCACAACTAGCGACCTGCCCCTCTACGACCGCACCGCGCGCAAGGCGCACCAGTGGACCATGGTCGTCCTGGTCGCGGCCGGCCTCGTCCTCGGCGGAATCCAAGGCGTGCTGCTGCTGGCGATCGCCGGCGCGATCATGCTGGCCGGGCGGTTCTGGTGGCCGGCCGACGTGGTCCGGCAGTTGACCTGGCGGGTGCTCGAGCCGGCCGGGGTCCTCAAGCGCGACGATGTCCACGAGGACCATGAGACCCGTCGCATCGCGCGCATCATCGGCGGCGCCATCTGGCTGCTGGCCGCCCTGCTGCTCCTCACCGGCAACCCGGTGCTCGCCTGGGTGATCACGGTTCCGATCGCTGTGATGGTCGTCCTCGATGCCGGCCTCAACTTCTGCGCTCTCTGCTTTGTCCGCGCCCAGCTCGACCAGCGCGGCATCCTTCGACGGGCCTGAGCCGATGACCGAACGGTTCCTGATCATCCTGGCGCTCGCGGTGGTCGTGGCCGCCGCCATAGTTGCCGTACGTGCCTGGTCAGGCCGTCGCCTCGTGGGACTCAAGGCGGGCCCGACCCGCGGGCTGTGGAATGCGCTCGGCGAGTCGCCGGACGGCCGGCCATCGCTGATCGTCTTCTCGACGCCGAGCTGCACCGCATGTCGCACCGCGCAGCACCCCGCGGTCGAAGCCGTCGAGGCACGCTTCGGCGGGGCGCTCCGGGTCCTGAAGGTCGATCTCTCGCGGCGGCCGGCGGTCGGACACGCCTTCAAGGTCCTGACCGCGCCGACCACCGTCGTCCTCAGTGGCGACGGCCGGGTCGGGAGCTTCAATCACGGCTTCGCCCCAGCGGACCAGCTCGCCGCGCAGGTCAGCGCCGTCGCTGCGCCAGCGTCCTCGCGGTAACCGACGCCGCCAGTTCGACCAGTTCGCGCGGCGCGGGCGCCGGACGTCCGTCGCTCAAGCGGACCCAGACCCACTCGGTCAGGACCTCGGCCAGCAGTTCGCGGTCGGCCACGCGGGTGATCGTGGTGCGTCGAACGCCACGGGCGCCCCGGACCAGCTCCACGCAAACCGTCAGCTCGACCTCATCGCCGTAGACGGCCGGCCGGTGATAGGTGATCTCCGTCCGCCGGACGACCCAGCCGCCGCCACGACTTCCGGACCAGTCTCGACCGTAGCCGGCGGCTTCCGCGTGTGCCGTGGCAAGCTCCTCCGCCCAGCTGAGATAGACCGCGTTGTTCACGTGCCCGTTGCTGTCCAGCTCGTAGCCGCGCACCGGCCAGCGAAGCGTGAACTCGAGCGGGTTGGCCCGCGCGTTGTCGTCTGGCATGGGACAAGTTTCGCTGACTCTGCCGAGGAACACCGGAGGGCGGGCTCAGCACCCGCCCTCCGGCACCGTCGTTAGGGGGTCAGCGTCTGGGCGAAGACATCGGTCGGATTGGTGTTCGTCGTGGCAGTCGCGCTGCTATTCGCTGGCGCGCAGGCACCGCCGGTGGGGAACACCTGGCCGGTGGCATCGAGCGCGTCGCAGTTGGTCTTGACGAAGACCGCCTGGAAGCCGCTGCCAACAGGCTGTAGCCCCTCGTAGTCGCCGAGGAAGAACCCGCGCGCAAAGGGCGCGGTCAGCTGGTCGAAGGGTCCGGCGATGTGGCGCTCGTTGCCGAAGGTCGCGCCACCGTCGGTCGAGTAGCTGACCCAGTAATCGGTTGGCAGGTTGGCGGTCTGGCCCGGAGTCAGATTCCGGTTGTCGTAATAGGTGACCGCGACCGTCCCGCCGTTGACCGCCACCGTGGGGGTGTAGGTCGGCAAGCCGGATGCTAGCGCGTGGACGACCGAGGGTCCGGTCCAGGTCGCCCCTCCGTTGTTGGACGTCGTCAACAGGATCTCGTTGTCCCATGCTCCGCTGCTCTGCTTGAGGTTCTTGTTGAAATTCGTGGAGCTTTCGTAGACCACGTACAGCTTGCCGTTGCTCGGGTCGATGGCAACCTCCTCGAGCCCGTCACCGACACGCAGCCGTTGTCCCGTGTTGGGATCGATGACGCCCAGGCTGTTGAAGGGCGCGACGATCTGCGGCGAAGTCCAGGTCCCGCCGCCGTCGGTGGACTTGACGAATGCGAGCTGGGCGTTGCTCCGCGTTCCCTGGAACGGGGTGTTCGGCGACACGATCAGGTCGGTGAAGTCGTAGAGGGTGCCATCGCGGGGATCGACCACGATGATGTTGCCGATGGTTTGCTGCCGTTGGGCGGTGTTGACGATGATCTGGGCCTGGCTCCAGGTCTGGCCGCCGTTGGTCGTCTTGGAGAAGTAAGCCGGGCCGGTATAGGCCTGGGTGTGGGGATTGTCATCCGGGTTGTCCGTCGCCAAGACCAGCGTGTCCCACACCGTGTAGGCGGTCCCGGCGTGGATCGGATCGGCGGTCGTTGAATTCTTGTCCGTGCTCTGTTGGGTCAGCGTGAAGATCGAACCCGGGATTGGCAGGACATTCCAGGTCGCGCCACCGTCGGTGGAGGAAGCGGCCGCAACGGCGTTCTTGTTGTCGACGTTGTCGAACGCCAGGGCGGAAGCGTACGCGGTTCCGTCCGGTCCGAACGAGACCCAGGGGTCCGAGGCGCGCTGATAGAAGCTGAGCGATGCGGGCGTACCGGGAGCGCACATGTCAATCGGCAGGGTCGAGTCCGTCCAGGTCTTGCCGCCGTCGCTCGAGATGCCGACCCCGATGCCGTGGCCGCCGCCGTTCGACCAACGGTCCTGGTGCCACATGGCGATCTGGTTGCTGCCGCTCACGGCCACCTCGGGCTCGACCTCGGCATCCGGGAAGTTCCGTCCGCTCTGGCCGGCATTGGAGCAGGTGGCCAGCGGCGACGGCGGCGGCCCAGATACCTGGACGAGCGTGGAAGACGGGGCGGCACTCTTCGCCAGACCGCTGGCCGATGCGGCCAGCACAAGCGCCCCACCCAACGCGACGATCGAACCGGTCTTCTTGATCAAAGTCATCCCTCCTTGTTCCCTGACGCGGCGGCATCAGGCCGCCCCAACGACCATAAGCCATCAAGTTTTGGAAAACAAGTCTTAATTCAGCGCTCGATGAGCTCGTGCTAAGGTCAGATCGTGCAGGTGAAGGAGCTCGGCCACCTGGTCCTCTACGTTCGCAATCTCGAACGCTCCCGGCGGTTCTATCGTGACGTGTTGGGCTGGAGGGAGATCACGGTCCCGGGCGAACAGATCGGGTTTCCTGCTGCCGCCTTCACCTCTGGGCGGACGCATCATGAGCTGCTTCTGATCGAGGTCGGGGAGGACGCGACCCCGATCCCGAAGGGCCGGCGGGTCGGGATGTACCACTTTGGGCTGAAGATCGGCGAGACCGACGCCGAGCTGCGGGAGGCGCGCGACCAGCTGGTGGCGGCAGGGGCCCGTCTGGTCGGCAGCGCCGACCACGGGGTCACGCACAGCCTCTATATCGAAGACCCGGACGGAAACGAGATCGAGCTGTACATCGACGTCCAGCCGGCGGTATGGAAGGACGATCCGGCGGCCGTCTTCGCGCAGCCCCGACCGCTGCGCCTGTAGCCAGAATCACCCGGCCGCAAGCTCCTCGCGACCGACCCGTTTGATGGGTATGAGCCCCTCGAGGCGCGACGACCAGGTCGAGATCGTCCTCAAGCGCGCCGATGCGAAGCTCGAGGAGTGGTTCCGGCGCAGCCAGAGGGCGACCCGAAAGGCGTCGTTGGGTTTTAGCGCGTTCCTCCACCGGGCCACGCGGCAGAGCGCCGGTGCGCTCCGCCACCAGGTCGACGATCTTCAGATGGGACTGAAGAAG
>VBHO01000244.1 GCA_005882045.1 Chloroflexota bacterium
GCGATGATTCTTCCACGGATACGCGCCCGGTTTGATCGTGATGAAGCGATACTCGCCGTCGTTGTCGGTGAGGCAGCGACCGGCGCCAGTGAAGTTCGGGTCGAGTGGCGCCGGGTGCTGGTCATCCTGGTCGAGGTAGCGGCCGGCGGCGTTCGCCTGCCAGACCTCCACGACGGTGTTCCGTAGCGGTCGTCCGTCGCTATCGACCACGCGGCCGGTGACGATGATCCGCTCGCCCATCGGCTCGCCGGCATGCTGGCGGGTCAGGTCATGATCGAGCTCGGCGATGGCCCGCGGAAACAGCGGCGCGGGGAAATCGTTGAACCCCTCGGGGAGGTTGACCAACGGCTTGGCCGGCGCGCGCAAACGCGTCCCGACATAGTCGGGGTAGAGGTACGGCGGTTCACGCTCGCTCATTTATGCAGCCAATAGCCGACTGGAAACACTTGCAGATTCAGGCGGCTGCTGATCAGACCCCAGATCCCCCTGGGCAAGAACATGGCGACGACGACCGCCAGTGACCCAAGAAGGATGAGATACCAGGCACCGGATTGGGCCAGCGTTTGCTGGATGACGGTGAAGATGGCCGTGCCGACGATCGGCCCTTCGATGCTGCCGACTCCTCCGATCAACGCGATGAAAATCATCTTCGCCGACCACCCTACGCTGAAGACCGCACTGGCAAGGACGTTGAGCTGGCTGATGATCAGCACCGCCCCTCCCCCGCCACAGCCGGCGGCGGACACGATGTAGACAACCCGCTTCGCCCACGTGACCCGGACGCCGGCGCTGCGTGCTGCCACCTCGTTGTCCCGGATCGCGGTCAGGTCCAGTCCCATCCGGCTGGAGAGCAGCAGGTAAGTGGCGAGCAACGCTGCCGCCGCCACCGCCAGCGCGCTCCAATAGGTCAACGCCTGACGAAACACCGGGTCGATCAGCGCCAGCCCCGGGAGGCCGGTCCCGGTTCCGCCGCCCAACGACCGAAAGCGGATCAGCACAAGGAAGAAGACCTCCGCCACCACCCAGGTGCCGATCGCGAAGTACTCCGCCCGCAGGCGGAAGACCAGGAAGGACACGGGCACCGCGATGGCGGCCGCCACGGCGATCGCCAAGGGGATCGCCAGGTAGGGATTGATGCCGTTCTGCGCCATCACCAAAACGGTGTAGGCACCCACGCCGATGTAGGCTTGCTGCCCGACGGAGATCAGCCCGCAGTAGCCGGCGAGCAGATTCCACATGCTGGCGAGCACCAGCAGGATGAAGGCGTTGACCAGGAGATCGGTCATGTCGGCGTAGACCACGTACGGCAGTGTCGCGAGCAGGATGACCACGACCGCCGCCCCAATCAGCCCCCACAGCGCCGATCGGCGGGAACGCGTGACCCGCACGGCGGCGGTGCCTGTGGCCATGTCCGCCGCGGGGCGCGTCATCATACGGCGAGCCGAGCCCGGATCAAGCCCTGCGGCCGCAGCGCGAGCACCGCGAGAAACACCAGGTGGCCGGCGAGCACGCCGCCGCTCGGATCGATCTGGGCGCCAACCGCCTGTGCCACGCCCAGGATGATGCCGCCGACGAGCGTCCCCCAGAGCGAGCCGACGCCGCCGATGATGACCGCCTCGAAGGCGAAGATCAGCCGGGCCGGGCCGGCGCTTGGATCGAATGATGACGAACTTCCGAGCGCCAGGCCGGCGAGCGCGACCGTGGCAAAGGCGATCGCGGCGGCGATCCCGAACACGTGGCGCGTGTTCACGCCTGCGATCGACGAGGCTTCCTGATCGTCGGCCGACGCGCGGATGGCGCGGCCCATCGCCGTGCGCGAGAGAAAGAGCGGCAGGCCGGAAAGGACAACCACCGCGGTCACAAAGATCATCAGGGGCACATAGCCGATCGACAGCTCGGGCGTGACGCGCAGCGAGGCCGAGATCAGGTTGCCGAGATCGAAGGAGTGGCTGTCGGCCGATGCGGTGACCAGCAACACGTTCTGGATGACAACCGAGAGCCCGAAGGTCACGAGCAAGGTCGTCAGCGGTGAGACTTCCAGGCTCTTCTGGATGATCAGCCGCTGCACGCCGTAGC
>VBHO01000234.1 GCA_005882045.1 Chloroflexota bacterium
TGCTCAGCATCGAGCTGACCCTCCCAGGTCACGACGTCCTGTTCGAGCAGGCGCTCGACGCCGCCTTGCGGTAACCAGGGTGGTCGAGGCGATCACCCCGGTCGTCGTCCCGGGACCGTCCGAGTTGGCCGAGGCGGCGGCCGCCTGGACCGCCGATCGTGTGAGGACCGCCGTAGCGGAGCGCCGCGCCTGCTACTGGGCGCTGGCCGGTGGCGAAACGCCGCGCGGTTGTTACGCGCGGCTGGCGCAACCGCCGTACCGCGATGTGGTGCCCTGGCAGTCGGTCTTCGTCTATTGGTCCGACGAGCGGCAGGTCCCACTGGATGACCCGACGAGCAACTACGCGATGGCCAGGGCGGTGCTGCTCGACCACATGCCGATTCCGTCCGAGCAGGTGTTTCCCCTGGTCGGGGATCCGACACCGGCGCTCCGCCGCATCCCCGCAGACGACCGAGGGTTGCCCCGCTTCGACATCATTCATCTGGGGTTAGGGGAGGACGGGCACACCGCCTCGCTCTTTCCGGGCAACGCGGCCCTTCAGGAGGCGCGGGCCCTGGTTGCGCACGTACACGACGCGCCCAAGCCACCGCGGGAGCGGCTGACGCTGACCCTGCCGGTGATCAACGCGGCCCGCGCGGTGCTCGTCATGGTGCAAGGAGCCTCCAAAAAAGACGCCCTGGCGCGGGTCCTCCGCCGCGATCCGGCGCTGCCCGCAAGCCTTGTCGTGCCCGTCGACGGCGAGCTCGAGTTCCTCGTCGACCGCGCCGCCATAGGCGAATAAAACCCCACCCGAGGGTAGCCCTGGACTATCACTTAACTTGTGACTTGACATGCCCAACCCTGAGTGACATTCTTGTAACGCAGAGACCAACAAAGGACACGTCTGGGCAGGGAAAACAGCATGGCGATCGCGGGGGCACATCGGACAGCCGTCGGCCACGGCCATCGGATCGAGCGCCGTAGGCGGCGCCGGACCGCACGGTCCACCGTCATCTGGCTGGCGGGCCTGGCAGCCTGGAGCGCGCTCTTCCTCGGACTGGGCTGGCTGGTCGCGGCAGGGTTCTACGGCCTGCTGGCGAACCCATGACGAGCCACTACGGGCGCCGCCGCCGCTACCGGCACGCCAACTACCACCTGCACGAGTGGCGGCGCCGCCGCCGGGTCGCGCTACAGCGCAACGTGCTCGTCGGCTTCCTGGTCGCGATCAGCCTGCCGCTGTTGACCGTCCCGGCCCTCGCGGCACAGACGGTGGGCGACCTGCCGGCCGTCACCGGGCTCTCCTCGAGCGCCCTGCCCCAGGACACGATGATCTACGACCGGCATGGCAACCTGCTCGCGGACATCGGCGACCAGGGCGACCATCGCATCGTTGTCCCCCTCAGCTACATCTCGCCCAACCTGATCAACGCGACGATCGCCGTCGAGGACCACACCTTCTACTCGAATAACGGCGTCGATGTGGGCGCGATCCTCCGTGCCGCCTTGGCCGACTACTCACACCGCGGCATCAAGCAGGGCGGGAGCACCATCAGTCAGCAGCTCGTCAAGCAGGTCTTCATCGGGCCACATCCGGACAACTCGCTCCAGCGCAAGGCGAAGGAGGCGGCGCTCGCCCTCGAGCTGAATCGGCGCTACACCAAGAGCCAGATCCTCGAGATGTATCTCAACACCATCTTCTACGGCAGTCAGACCTACGGCATCGAGGCGGCCGCGCGCAGCTACTTCCAGACCAACGCCCACGACCTCAACCTGGCGCAGGCCAGCATGCTCGCCGGTCTGCCGCAGGCGCCAACCCAGTACAACCCACTCATCAACCTGGCCGCCGCCAAGAAGCGGCAGCACGAGGTCCTGGCGGCGATGGTCGACAACCACTTCATCACCCAGAAGGAGGCGGACGCGGCGTTCGCCGTCCCGCTGCAAATCCATCCGCCCGTCAACCACTTCGAGGCCCCCTATTTCGTCGACTACGTGTTGAAGACGCTGCGGCAGCAGTACAAGATCCTGCCAGGCGACCGGCGTGGGTATCGCGTCTACACCTCGCTCGATCTCAACCTGCAGCCGAGCAGATCGCGCAGAAGGGCAACTACTACAACTTCCACGACGCCGCGCTGGTCAGCATGGATCCCAAGACGGGCGAGATCCTGGCTATGGTCGGTGGCGACGACTACAACCGACCGGGTGGCTGGATCAATATGGCGGACACACCGCGGCAGCCGGGGTCGACTTTCAAGATTTACACCTACACGGCCGCCATCGAAAGCCGCCGATTCAACATGATCACCCCAATCCTCGACGCGCCACTGGTGTTCCCGACGTGGGGCGGCGCCAGCGGGTTCGAGCCCTACATCCCGCTCAACTATGACCTCCGCTACCACGGGGTGCTGCCGCTCAAGATGG
>VBHO01000024.1 GCA_005882045.1 Chloroflexota bacterium
TCGAAGCCAGCGACGTGGTCCTTCTCTTTTTGCAGGAAACTCAGGGGAATCAGCGCCGGAAAGTACCAGTTCTCGTGCCCGGTTTCCTTGATGAGACCGTCGAGCGGATCACGAATGTTCTCCCACAGCGTGTAACCGTATGGGCGAATGATCATCGTTCCGGCGACCGGAGAGTTGTCCGCTAACTGCGCCTTGCGGACGACATCGTTGTACCAGCCCGGAAAATCCTGCGACTGCTTGCGAATCTCCTTGACGAAGCCGGATTCTGGCTTTTCCTCCTCAGCCATGTGGCTTAGGAGTATAGGGGCTAGCTCGCGAGCTTCTGCTCGTCCTCTTTGGCGATGATGTCGAGCTCTCGCAGGAGAGCAGGGACCAATTCTTTTTCGGGAAATGTGCCGACGATCTTGCCGTGCTTGAAGAGGATGCCTTTGTTCTTGCCGCCGGCGATGCCGATGTCGGCATGCTGGCCCTCACCAGGGCCGTTGACCACGCAGCCCATCACCGAGACGTTGATCGGTCGCTTGATCTTCTTGAGCGCCTTCTCGACCTCGGCCACCATGGGCAGCATGTCGATCTCGAGGCGACCGCACATCGGGCAGGCGATCAGGTTTGGCCCTGTCAGCTTTTCCGCGAGCGCGTTAACGATGCCATACCCCACCTCGACCTCGTCGACCGAGTCGCCGGCGAGCGAGACGCGGATGGTGTCCCCGATGCCTTCCTCGAGCAAGACGCCGATGCCGACCGCGCTCTTGACGGCGCCGGTGCGCGGCGGGCCCGCCTCGGTGACGCCCAGGTGCAGCGGATAGGAGATCTTGTCGGCGATCGCGCGGTTGGCGGCGATCATGGTGGGCGGATCGGAGGCCTTCATCGAGACCTTGATCAAGTTGAAATCGAGCGACTCCAGGATGTGGATGTGGCCGAGCGCGGCGCTGACCATCGCCGCTACCACCTCTTCGGTCGGCGGCCGGACGCCCGCGCCCTCTTTGGCACGGCCAGGCAGCGAGCCGGCGTTGACGCCGATGCGGATCGGGATCTCGCGCTCCTTCGCCCGCCGCGTGATCTCCTTGACTTTCTCCGGGTCCTTGATGTTGCCGGGATTCAGCCGGAGCCCGTCGACCCCCGCCTCCAGCGCCAGCAGGGCCAGCGGCGCATCGTAATGAATGTCCGCGATGATCGGCAATGGCGAGCCCTTCTTGATCTCGATCATCGCCTGGGCCGCTTCTCTCGTCGGAACCGCGACGCGAACGATGCGGCAGTTTGCGTCTTTGAGGCGGGCGATCTCGTTGAGCGTCGCTTTGACGTCCCGCGTATCCGCCTTGGTCATGGACTGGACCACGATCTCGGCAGCGCCCCCGATCACCACGTCACCGACACGGACCGGAACCGACTTACGGCGCGCTCCCATGACCTCATCTCAGCACATCGTTATATGTCACTAAACCGATCAAAGCAAACAAAAGCGCGAGACCGACGTAGTGCACGACCTGCTCTCGAGCCGGGTCGACCGGCCGGCCCCGAATCAGTTCCAGCACCAGGAACGCAGCCCGCCCGCCGTCCAGCGCCGGGAAGGGCAAGATGTTGGCCAGGCCGAGGCTCAAGCTGAGGAGCGCCACGACGCCGACAACCGACAGGATCCCCGCCTGGGCAGCACGGGCAGTGGTCTTGACGATGCCGACCGGCCCTTCCAGGCCCCGGGGACCCAGCAGGCCGCCCAGGCTTTTGTCCGTCGCCAGCTGGTAGAGACCGCCGGCGATGCCGGCGATCGAATCGCCCGTCTGGCGGACCGACAACCCCGCCGCCTCGATCGGGCCAGGTTTCCAGGTCCGCACCGCCGGGTGGAACCCAAGAATGTAGCCGCCGGTGTTTGGATCCAACTTGGGGGTGATGGTGAGTGTCACCAACCTGCTGTCGCGGTCGACGACCACGGTGACGGGCGTGCCCTTGGCCGCATCGAGCGTATTCGGAAGGTCTTCGAACTTGTTGATCGGATGACCATTGACGGCCCGAATGATGTCGCCGGATTGCAGCCCGGCGTTGTACGCCGGCGTGCCGGCATCGACGGCACTGACTTCGATCGGGGTTTTGACTTCGGCCGCCCCGATGGTGGTGTAGACCCCGAAGAAGATCAACACCGGCAAGGCGAGGTTGAAGGCGGATCCGGCGACGATGACCATGAACCGCTGCCAGAGCGGATGCGCATTGAAGCTGCGCGGGCCCGCGTCCATGCTGCCGTCCATGCCGGCGAGCTTGACGAAGCCGCCCAACGGGATAGCACGGACCGCGTACAGCGTTTCACCGCGCTGCCAGCCCAGCAGCTGCGGTCCGAAGCCAACGCTGAACTGCTCGACTTTGATGCCGGCGAGCTTCGCGGTCAGGAAGTGACCGGACTCGTGCACGATCACCAGCAAGCTGAAGATGAGGATGACGAGCGGGACGAGGATGACAGGGCTCATGCCGGTAACTTGCTCCGAACCGGGCTGGTTCCTCCCGCCGACGCCCGGACGTGGGTACGCGCCCAGCGGTCGGCGGCGATCGCCGCCTCGAGCGTGAGGTCGTCTGTTGGTTGTGCGGCCTCGATGGCGGCGCGGACCGAAGGAATGATGTCGACAAACCGGCGCTGGCCCTTCAGGAAGAGCGCCACGGCTTCCTCATTGGCCGCGTTCAGCACCGCGGGTGCCGTGCCACCTCGCTCACCGGCCTCGCGCGCCAACGCCACCGCCGGGTAGCGAACCCCATCGAGGGCTTCGAAGGAGAGCTGACCGAGCGCGGCCAGGTCGGGCGCGGGCGTCACGCCATCGAGGCGCTCGGGAAAGCTGAGCGCGACCGCGATCGGCAGGTGCATGTCGGGAATCCCCAGCTGTGCCTTGATACTGCCATCGACGAACTCCACCATCGAATGGACGACGCTCTGCGGATGGACGACCACATCGATAGCGCCATACGGTACATCGAATAGGAAATGCGCCTCGATCACCTCGAGACCTTTGTTCATCATGGTGGCGGAGTCGACGGTGATCTTGGGTCCCATCTTCCAGCGCGGATGGGTAAGCGCCTCCGCAATCGTGACCGTCTCCAGGCTCTCGAGTGGGCGGCGCAGAAACGGACCGCCCGAGCCGGTCAAGATCAGCCGGCGTATGGCGCGGTGATGCTCGCCCCACAAGCACTGCCAGATCGCGCTGTGCTCGCTGTCGATGGGAAAAATCTGTGATCCGTGGCGACGCATCCGCTCGCGGACGAGCTCCCCCGCCATGACAAGCACTTCCTTGGTCGCGAGCGCGATATCCTTGCCCGCATCAAGCGCGGCGAGTGTGGGTGCGAGCGCGTCGCTCCCTGCCGCCGCCACGACCACGAGGTCGACCTCGGGATCGCTGACGGCCTCATCGATGGCACGGCCGGCTCGGATTGGGTCGGCTCCCGCTGCGTGCGCCAGCAGCGCGTGCGCCTCGGGGTGACGGCGGGCCACCGCTTCCAATGCGGCAGCGTCACTTCCCGCCACCAGGACATGCAACGTGAACCGATCGGGATGCCGTTCCACGAGGTCACAGACCTGGCGGCCGATGGACCCGGTCGCGCCCAACAGGGCCAGGCGCCGGGGTGAGGGACGGGAAGATCTCATCTCTGTGGGCTGAAACGCGGTCTCAACGCGGGTCATTGCACCAGCGACTCAGGCGAGGTGCAGAAAAGTGAGGTAATAGTACACGACCACTCCCACCAGGAGCAGTGAATCAATACGGTCCAACGCTCCACCGTGGCCGGGAATCAGTTGGCTGGTGTCTTTGACCCCGGCGGTCCGCTTGATCTGCGACTCGACGAGGTCACCGACCTCCGCCACCGCCCCAATCACGAGCCCCAGGATCAGGTTATGGGGAAAGCCGATGTTGAGGAACAAGCCCGCGACCCCAAAGAAAATCATGCTGGCAATCAGCTCCGCCACCGCCCCTTCCACCGTCTTCTTGGGACTGATGCGCTTAAAGAACGGGTGTCGCCCGAACCGGACGCCGACCACCATCGCGGCCGTGTCGCCGACCCAGATCGCGCCGAAAACGCCAATGACATATCCGAACCCGAGGTGATTGGGATCGGGCTGGTGCAAGAAATAGAGCGCGAGGTAAAAGCTCAGTAAGAAACCGAGATAGAGACTGCCGCCCACCGCCAGCGCCCAGCGACTGAGGCTGGCCCGCCAATCGCGGACGAACACCATCGTTCCTAAACCGAGGACCGTCCCCGCCGCCAGCACGAAGGTGACGCTGGCCCAGGAGGGCAACCGATCGCGCAGGAGAAGCGCATAGGCCAGCGGGAAGAGCAGCCACGCTGGCGCAGGCGTGCCCATGGCACGGGTGAGCTGCCAGTACTCGATCAGCCCCGCTCCCAGCACGACCGCGACCGCGGCGTACACCCAGATGGAGCCCGCGATCAGGGCGGCCAGCACGAGCGCGATCAGCACCGCGGCGGCGATGATGCGGATCGGCATGTTGGAGCGGCGCGCTACGACAACGGGCGGCTGGTCGGCCTTCGCGTCAGCGACCTCGATTGGAAACCTCCTCCGGCCGAGCCCCGAACCGGCGCACGCGCCGCTGGTAGGAGGCGAGCGCCTCGTCGAAGTCCGCCCCGCCGAAATCCGGCCAGAGCGTCTGCGTGCTGTAGAACTCCGAGTAGGCCGCCTGCCAGAGCAAGAAGTTGCTGAGCCGCATCTCGCCGGCGGTGCGGATCACCAGGTCCGGATCGGGGAGTCCCCGAGTGTAGAGGTGGCTCGACAGGCCCGCTTCGTCGAGCTGCGTGAGGTCGGCGCCTTCGCGCGCCAGTTCGTGGATGGCATCGATGATCTCCTGGCGGCCGCCGTAGTTGATCGCGATGTTGAGGGTGGCTCGTCCGCTGACCCGGGTTCGCTCGTTCGCCTGGCGCATCTGCTCCTGCAGAGCGGCGGAGAGATCCTGCAGGCGTCCCGAGAATCGGAGCTCGATCCCGCGCTCCGCCAGCTCATCGACCTCGCGGCGGATGGTCTCTGAGAACAGGTTCATCAAAGCATCGACTTCCTCGCGCGGTCGCGACCAGTTCTCGGTCGAAAAGGCATAAAGCGTCAGGACCCGGATGCCTCGCTTGTCGGCGGCTTCGGCGACGCGACGGATCGCCTCGATCCCGGCCTTGTGCCCCATGACGCGAGGCAGCAGGCGGTCACGGGCCCAGCGGCTGTTGCCATCCATGATGATCGCGACGTGCTCGGGCGCGGGCAACTGGCTCACGAGGGGTTCTTGGGCGTTAGACCTCCATGATTTCGGCTTCTTTGCGCGCCGCCATCTGGTCGACCAGGGCAATGTAACGATCGGCGACCTTTTGCAACTGCTCGCCGCCGCGGTGCGCCTCGTCGGCCGAAATCTTCTTCTCCTTCTCGAGGGCCTTGACGCGGTCAACCTGCTCCCGACGGATGTTGCGAATCGCCACATGGGCCCCCTCCGCGTAGCGCTTGACGAGTCGCGCATATTCCCGCCGGCGCTCTTCATTCAAGGGAGGGATCGGGACCCGGATCAGCTGGCCGTCGTTGCCGGGGTTCAGCCCCAGTTCCGACTTCTGAATTGCTTTCTCCACGGCGCTGATGATGGTCCGGTCCCACGGTTGGATGAGGATCATGCGCGCTTCGGGCACCGTGATGGTGGCCAGCTGATTCAAGGGCGTGGGGTTGCCGTAGTACTCGACCGGGAGTTTGTCCACCAACGATGGGCTGGCCCGTCCGGTGCGGATCGTCAGGATCTCCTTGCCAAGAGCCTCCAGGCTCTTCTGCATCTTGGTTTCAGCATCTTTGACGTTGGCCTCGATCATGCGGGCGCTCCAACCAGGGTGCCGATCTGCTTGCCCGCGATGACCCCCTCCAGGTTTCCATTGTGCGAGAGGTCGAACACGATGATCGGGATGTTGATCTCGCGGCAGAGGGTCACCGCCGTATGGTCCATCACTCGCAGATCCTTGTTGATCAGGTCAAGGTATTCGAGTCGGGCAAATCGCTTGGCCTTCGGATTCGTCACCGGGTCCGCATCATAGACCCCGTCGACCTTGGTTGCCTTGAGCACCACCTCCGCCTCGATCTCGACCGCCCGCAGCGCGGCCGTCGTATCGGTGCTGAAGTACGGATTGCCACTGCCGGCAGCCAGGATCACGACCCGTCCCTTCTCGAGGTGCCGGACCGCCCGCCGACGGATGTACGGCTCCGCGATCTGGTGCATGCTGATCGCGGTCTGCACCCGGGTCGGCTGGCCCCTGTTCTCGAGCGCATCCTGCAGCGCCAGGGCGTTGATGACGGTGCCGAGCATGCCCATGTAGTCCGCCGTGACCCGGTCCATGCCGCGCTTGCTGGCCGCATCACCGCGGATGATGTTGCCGCCACCCACCACGATCGCGAACTGGGTGTTGTAGGCGTCCTTCACCGCTTTAATGTCTTCGGCGATTTCGTTGACGACATCCGGATCGATCCCAAAGGCAGCTTTGCCAGCGAGGCCCTCGCCCCCCAACTTGAGGAGCACCCGTTTGTAGCGCGGCTGGGCCGTTGGTTTGATCACAGCATGCAGCGGTTGGACTAGCTGGCTTCTCCGACTTTGAAACGAGCAAAGCGGGAAATGGTTATGTTCTCCCCCAACTTCGCGATCGCCTCTTTGAGCATCTGGTCCACCGTCCGCTTATCGTCCTTGGCGAAGGGCTGGTCGAGCAGCACCTCGCGCTTGTAGAAGTCGTTGAGCTTTCCCTGGACGATCTTCTCGATCACCTGGGCCGGCTTCTTCTGCTCGCTGGCCTGGGCTTCAAAGATGGCGCGCTCGCGGTCGAGCACGCCTTGCGGGACGTCCTCGCGCCGCAGATAACGCGGCTCCGCCGCCGCGATGTGGACCGCGATCTCATGTGCCAGGTGTCGGAACTCGTCGTTGCGCGCGACGAAGTCGCTCTCGCTATTGAGCTCGAGCAGCACGCCCAACTGGTGGTTGTGATGGACGTAGGTTGCGATGATGCCTTCCCGGGCGATGCGGGTGGATTTGGTGCCGGCCTTCGCGATGCCTTTGAGACGCAGCCAGTCCTTGGCTTTCTCGATGTCGCCGTCGGTTGCCTCGAGGGCACGCTTGGAATCCATCATGCCCGCCCCGGTGGCGTCGCGGAGCGCTTTTACCTGATCAGCTGATATGGCCATAGTTATTTCTCATCGTCCAGTGCCTCGTCCTCGTAGAACTCGGCCTCATCGATTTTCGGCATTCCGGCGAATCCCTTCTCCTCTTCTTCCTCTTCTTCGGCACCGAACTCGAACTCGGTGACCGGCGCTTCGGGCGCCGCGGTGAGCTCCTCGGGGCTGATCAGTTGACGCGCCTCGAGCGCCGCGTCGGCGATTTTCGAGGTGATCAGCTTGACGGCACGGATCGCATCGTCGTTCCCAGGGATGACGTGATCGATCTCGTCCGGGTCGCAGTTGGAGTCGGTGATCGCCACGATCGGGATCCCGAGCTTGCGGGCCTCGGTGATGGCGATGTGCTCCTTGCGGGGGTCGACGACGTACACGGCGCCGGGCAAGCGCTTCATCTCCGCCATCCCACCGAAGAATCGCTCGAGCCGCTGGTACTCCTCCTCGAGCTGGGTGATCGCCTTCTTGCTGCCGGTGAAGCCGCCGTTGTTGCGGATGGCCCGCAGGCTATTCAGCCGATCGATTTGCCGGCGCATGACGGTGAAGTTGGTCAGCATGCCGCCCATCCAGCGGTGATTGACGTACGGCATGCCAGAGCGACGGGCTTCTAGCTCGATCGATTCCTGGGCCTGCTTCTTGGTGCCGATGAAGAGCACCATCCGGCCGCCGCCGACGACGTCTTTTACCCAGTTGGACGCGTCATCCAGCAGCTTGACGGTCTGCTGCAGGTCGATGATGTGGATCCCATTGCGCGCGGTGAAGATGTAGCGCTTCATCTTCGGGTTCCATCGGCTGGTCTGATGGCCGAAATGGACACCAGCCTCGAGTAGTTGCTTGAGCGTGACGAGTGGCATACGAAAAACGGACCTCCTGTTTGTTCTTCCGCCTCCGTCCTCCGGTCGCCGGACCTGGTGCAGGCAACCCGACGCCGTCAGGAGACGTGCTTATTTGTTCGCCAAAGTATAGCCGCTGACCGTGAGTTTCAAACCCGCGGCTACGCCGCAGGCACCGTCGGCTTCTTCGCCCTGGTGGGACGCGGCGCACGGGTGCGCGCAGCCCGCTCGGGTTTGCACGCCGGGTAATCGGAGCAGCTCTTGAACTCGCCGTAGCGGCCCTGGCGAAGCACCTGGGGCTTGCCGCACCGCGGACAGGGGTCGTCCATGAGCAGCTCGCTGGGCGCCGGCGGCGTCACCTTCCGCTTCCCGCCCTCGATGTAGCGGCAGTCCGGATAACCGGAGCAGCCAACGAAGCTCCCGAATCGACCCTTGCGATTCAGCAGGGGCTTGCCGCAGGTTGGGCAGACCCGGTCCTGGATGATGTCGGCCGGGTCGATCTCGCGCTTGACGTAGCGGCACTTCGGATAGCCGGAGCAGGCGACAAAGGGGCCGCGCTTTCCGTTGCGCTTGACCAATGGCTTGCCGCACTTGGGGCACATCTCGCCGGTCGGCTCTGGCGGCGGGGCCTTCTCCTGGCCTTCCCGGCCCTGGATGTAGTCGCACGCGGGGTACAGGGAGCAGCCGACGAACTCGCCCAGCCGGCTCATGCGATGAACCAGCCGGCCGTTGCGTCCCTCCTCTTTGCACTTGGGGCAGTCTTCACCCGTCTCCCGCATCGGGACTTTTACGCGGGCCGTGGCTTCCGCTTTGGTAAGCGTCTTGGAGAAGGGCGCGTAGAACTCCCGAACGATCGGCACCCACTTCCGACGCCCCTCTTCGACGTCATCGAGCTCTTCCTCCATGCTCGCCGTGAAGGTGACGTCGACGATGTCGGGAAAGTGTTCGACCAGCCAGTCGTTGACGGTCTTGCCCAGGTCGGTTGGGGAAAGCCGACGCTCTTCCTGCTTGACGTAGTGGCGTGTCTGGATGACGTCAACGGTGGGCGCGAAGGTACTCGGACGGCCGACACCCAGCTCTTCCAGCGCCTTGATCAAGGAGGCCTCGGTGTATCGCGGCGGCGGCTGCGTGAAGTGCTGCTCGGGCTTCAGCTCCTGCAACTTGAGCAGCTCGTCGATAGCGAGCGCGGGCAGTTCCTTCTCCTCGTCGTTGTCGCTGTCGCGCTCCCAGACGCGATAGAAGCCGTCGAAGACCAGCACCGAGCCATTGGCGCGGAACATGTAGTCGGCGGCACCGATATCCACGCGCGTCTGCGCGAAGCGCGCCGGTGACATCTGGCTCGCCGTGAAACGCTGCCAGATCAGCCGATAGAGCCGGAGCAGGTCGGGCGTGAGAAACGCGCGGACGGAATCCGGGGTCCGTTCGACATCGGTCGGCCGGATCGCCTCGTGGGCATCCTGCACCGATCCCTTCGCCTTGTACTCGATTTTGTCCCGGCGAGCATAGGTTGGTCCGTACTGCTCGGTGATGAAGTGTCGTGCGGCCGTCGACGCCTCGTCCGAAATGCGGAAGGAGTCGGTACGCATGTAGGTGATCAGGCCCGTCGGCCCCAGCGCCCCAAGCTCAACACCCTCATACAGCTGCTGCGCCAGGCTCATGGTCCGGTTCGGCTTCATACGCAGCCGGTTGGACGCATCCTGCTGCAGCGTGCTCGTCTTGTAGGGCGGCGGGGAATTCCGCATGCTGTCCTTGGTTTCAATCGAGAGCACCTTGTAGCTGGCGCCGTCGAGCTGCGCCACGATCTCACGGACCTGGCTCTCTTCGGTCAACTCGAGCTTTTCATCGACGCCCTGCTTGCTGTGGAGACGGGCGGAAAAGATTCGCGGCTGATCGACTTTGGACAGCATCGCATCGAGCGTCCAGGATTCGACGGGAACGAACTTCTCGATCTCCTCCTCGCGCTCGACGACCAGCCGGACCGCCACCGACTGGACGCGGCCTGCGCTCAGGCCCTTTCGGATCTTCTTCCACAGCAGGGGGCTCAGCTTGTACCCGACCAGCCGGTCGATCACGCGACGCGCCTGCTGCGCATCGACGAGATCCTGGTTCATGGGCCGAAGCGCGTTGAGCGCCTTCTCAACCGCGCTGGGCGTGATCTCGTGCAGCTCGATGCGCTGCGGGTTCTTGAGATTGAGGACATGCGCCAGGTGCCAGGCGATCGCCTCGCCTTCCCGATCGGGGTCCGAAGCCAGCAGGATCTCGGAGGCCCCCTTGGCGGCGGCCTTCAAATCCTTGATCGTCGCCTCCTTCCCCGGGATCGTGACGTATTCCGGTTTGAAGGAATGCTCGACATCGATACCGAGCGTGCTTTTCGGCAAGTCACGGACATGACCCATCGAGGCGCGAATCTCGTACTTGCCACCAAGAAACCGGCCTAGCGTTTTGGCCTTCGCGGGAGATTCAACGATGATCAGTGGGTTTGCCATTTCAGTTTCGAGAAGCGCGGGTGACCGCGCCGCAGTCGCCGATTATATAGCCGCTAATTTCCAACAGCGTCAAGCGCCGATTCACTTCCTTGATGTCAAGGTTCATCATGGCCGCCAGGTCATCATGATGCCGCGGTTCTACCCAATCAAGCAACTCCCAAACGGCCAGAAGCTATCCGCGCGCGTACGCGCACGCGTGCGCGCGTGTATGCGCGCCTGCGCACGCGCGCGTGCGCGTGAGAGCTCGGAAAACTCATCGAGCACGTCCTCAACCGTTTGCACCAACTTGGCCCCATCCTTGATGAGCTGGTGAACCCCGGTGGCCAGCGGATTCTCGATACTGCCGGGAACGCACAACACATCGCGGCCCTGTTCAGCCGCCATGCGCGCGGTGATCAGGGCGCCACTTCGCTGCGCGGCCTCGACCACGACCACGCCAAGGCTGAGCCCGCTGATGATCCGATTGCGCACCGGAAACCGACCGGGCAAAGGCGGCGTACCCGGCTCAGCCTCCGTGATGACCGCCCCGGATTGGGCGATCGCCTGCGCCAGCTCGGCGTGCTCGGGTGGGTAGATGCGATCGAGACCGGTCGCCATCACGGCGACCGTCGGACTGCCTCCCTCGAGGGCACCGCGATGCGCGGCCGCGTCGATGCCGCGTGCCAGCCCGCTGACTACCACGACGCCCACTTCCGAAAGATCACGCGCCAGGCGATGGGCAGCGCGCTGGCCATACGGCGTCGCGCGCCTCGAGCCGACGATGGCGATCATGGGCTCCGCAGGCAGCCGTCCGTCGACATACAGGCGCGGCGGCGGATCGTGGATCTGTTTCAGCAGCGCGGGATAATCCGGATCGCCGAGCGCGACGCAGCTAGCCACTTTCGCGGTATTGCAGGGCCTCCGCGATATGCGCCTCCTCGATACCCGGGCACTCGTCCAGGTCGGCGATGGTCCGCGCCACGCGCAGGACGCGATGGATCGCCCGACCACTGAGCTGCAGCCGCTCGGCGGCCGCTTCGAGCAGGGTCTGACCGGCCGCAGCCAGCGGCTCCCGCCGCAACTGCGGACCGCTCAGCGCACCGTTGAGCGGACCCTGGGGCCGCCGCTCTCGCTGGCGCTCGCGCGCCCGAAGCACGCGCTCCCTAACCACCCAGCTCGGCTCGGCGACCGGCGTGATCCGCAGCAGCTCGCCGGCCGGCTGCCGCGGCACCAGGACCTGGAGGTCGATCCGGTCCCGGATCGGGCCGGACAATCGCGCGCGATACCGCTGGCGATCCAGCGGGGTGCATTCGCAGGTGCGGCGGGAGTCGCCGGCAAAGCCGCATGGGCACGGATTGGCCGCCGCCACCAGGATGAATCGGCCGGGCAGCACCGCGTGACCGCGCGTACGAGCCACCGCCAACCGTCCCTCCTCCAATGGCTGGCGCAAGGATTCGAGCGCGTCGCGGCGGAACTCGGTGATCTCGTCCATGAACAGGACACCCCGGTGCGCCCTCGTGATCTCGCCCGCCCGAGGCGCCGCCAGTCCACCGCCAACCAGCGCGGCCGCCGAGATGGTGTGATGCGGAGCCCGAAAGGGCGCAACCTCGAGGAGACCCGCCCCGGCCGGCAGCATGCCAACGCATGACGCGATCGACGTCACTTCAACCGCTTCCCGCTGGCTCAGCGGGGGCAAGATGCCGGGGAGAGCACGGGCCAGCAGCGTCTTCCCCGCCCCCGGCGGACCCACCAATAAGAGATGATGCGCGCCGGCGGCCGCGACCTCCAGCGCCCGCTTGGCATGGGGCTGGCCAAAGATCTCGGCCAGGTCGACGTGTTGCGTGGGCGCGGGCGATGTCGCCGGTTCAACGGTCGGCGACCCGTCAAGCGGCGCGCCGTCGTCCCAGTGGACCTTCAGCTGCCGAAAGTGCGTGACTCCGATCACCGGCGACGCGGTCGCAATTTTCGCCTCGGCTACGTTGCCTGCGGGGACATAGAAGCGTTTGATGCCGAGCCGGTCGAGGTGCGCGATGATCGGCAGGGTGCCCCGGATCGGGCGGACGGCGCCGTCCAGGGCCAGCTCGCCGAGCCAGGCGGCGTCGGGCGGCAAGCCGCGGTCCTGGGCAGCGTTGACGATCGCCGCCGCCATCGCCAGGTCGAAGCCACTCCCCTCTTTGGGCAGCTGGGCCGGCGCCAGGTTGATCGTCACCTTGCGGCCAGGAAACTCGAAGCCGCTGTTGTTGATGGCAATCTTGACGCGCTCGCGAGCTTCCTGCAGCGCGCGGTCGCCGAGCCCGACGATGTGAAAGCCGGGGAGCCCATCGGCGATATCCGCCTCCACCTCGACCCGGACGCCGTCGAGGCCAAAGACCGTCCCCGAGAGGGCCCTGGCCAGCACCATCGCCGATATTACACGGTTTTGTGTATATGTGTCAGCTTACGTGGCCTTTCCGCGTGCGCCACGTCGTACGCTGCCGTGTGATCGCCACCACATGCAGCTGAAACAGACGGCGGCCCGCAGTCTCGGCTGGCTCAGCAGCCTGCCCTTTCGTCTCAACCCTCGGATCCGCATCGGGCCTGGGCTGCTTGGGAATGGCCGGCTGCGCATCCAGGGGCCGGGACGGGTGGTGCTGGAGGCGGACGTCAACGCGTGGGCGCACGCCGAGGTCAACCGCTTGATCACCACGCGCCCTGGGGCCCTTA